>NZ_JAPEPF010000001.1:2760730-3067478 GCF_026340595.1 Streptomyces sp. NBC_01363 | reverse complement strand
CTGCGGGGACCGGCGGCGCCAGGTCGGCCACAACGCGGAGACCGGACAGGACGTCGTCAGGTCGCACGGCAGGTGTCACGTGCCGAACAACCAGCCGCAGTATCGCACAGGGCCTGTCCTCGGGCCTATCGGCCTGTGGATCAAGGGCCTGCAGGTCGACCACGGCGGCGCGGGCGTCGAAGGTGCGCATGCCGTTCTTCGCGCGGCGCTGGACCTCGACGGTCTCCGCCTTGTTGAAGGCGGCCACGGCCTCGGCCGCGTCCGCCACGGCGACACCGTCGAGGCGCAGCTCCCAGACGGAGGCGGTCAGCCGGTCGGCGAGACCCGAGGTACGGGCCTCCACGGCATCGGTGATGTCGAGGCCGTCCGGCAGCGAGCCGTTGAGCAGATCCCGCAGGACGGCCGGATCGCGGGCCTCGGTGAGGGCGATCTCCAGGAATTCGGCCTCGCTGCCCGTGCCGGTCGGGGCGGCGTTGGCGTACGACACCTTCGGGTGCGGGGTGAAACCGGCCGAGTACGCCATGGGCACCTCGGAGCGGCGCAGTGCCCGCTCGAAGGCGCGCTGGAAGTCACGGTGACTGGTGAACCGGAGGCGGCCGCGCTTGGTGTAGCGCAGTCGGATGCGCTGCACTGCCGGTGCGGGCGGCGGGCCTTCGGGCTGTCGCTTGCCCAGTGGTTCTTCTCCTCGGTGCGGGGCGGACGCGGTGGCGCACCGCCCTCGAAATGCGGGTGGCCCGGGGTGTCCGGTCCGGCTCACCCCCGCTCGGCGTTCTTCTCTCCGAGCGGGGAGATCTCTGGTTCGGGCGCCACGCTGGGCACAGTCGTTGTACTACCCAGAGTACGCGCAAGGGGCCCCTTCAGTTCCCTGGGCTCGGGCACCCGCGGCCCGCCGACCAGGGCCCGCCATGCGTCGCGGCGTGCCTGGCGCACGGTCTCGCGCGCCGAGCGCAGCGCCGACCGGGCCGCGCGACCGGCCTCGGCGGCGGCGCGCCTGGCCGGGGCCCAGACCTGGTCGCGCACGAAATGCCCCACCGGTGTGCAGACCGTGCGGTAGACCCAGGTCACCGGCGCCCCGATCAGATGCCATGCCAGCCAGGCGATGGCCCGGCCGACGGCCCGCGAGATGTACCCCGCGACGCGCCAGGCGACGCCGAAGGCGGCGACGACCTCCCGGCCGACCGGGGCCAGGACCCGCCGGTACAGCCAGCGGAGCGGTGCGACCAGCAGGGTCGTGACCAGCCACCCCGCCGCCGTCCACAGACCGGTCGCGACGGCCGCGATCCCGCGCGCCAGCAGGTCGAGCAGCCAGTTGATGCCATGGCCGAGCGGGGTGAGCACTTCCCGGTACACCCAGCCCAGCGGCCGTACGACCAGGTGCTCGGCCAGCCAGGCGGCAGCGAGCGCGAGGGGCACCAGGACGTACCGCCACAGGCCGGTCACCGGCCAGACGAGCAGAGCGGTGAGAACCCAGCCGACGGCCGTACGGACCCCGCGCCCGGCAGGTGCGAGCAACGCCCGGTACACCCACCGCAGCCCGTGCCCGAGCGGAGTGAGCACCGACTCGTACAGCCACACCACCGGCACCACCAGCCCGTACCGCACCCCCGGCACCAGCACATACCGCCAGAGCGCGACCCACGGCCACACGAACACCGCCGCGGCCAGCCACAGCAGCCCATGGCCGAGCGGGGTGAGCACCGACTCGTACAGCCGGCCGGCGGGGATCACCACCAGCGTCGCGAACAGCCAGGACAGGGCCCGGCCCAGCGGGCGCAGCAGCGTCCGGTCGACGGCGCGACCCGTCACCGCCAGGGCGTCCCAGACCATCCGTACGGGCAGCACGACGACCAGCACCACGATCCGTACCGGGATGCGGATCAACGTGGTCAGACAGCCCTCGCCGACTTCGTACCGCGCGGGGTCCTGGTGCTTGCCGTAGTCCATGCCGTACATGACGCGAGGACCCGGTCCGGGGTTTCCCGCACCGGGCCTTCGTCACCTGGCCGTCACCTGGCGACGGTCGCGGGCGGCTACTTGACGACCGACAGCGGCAGCAGCTTCTTGCCGGTCGGGCCGATCTGGATGCTGGTGTCCATCTGCGGGCAGACGCCGCAGTCGAAGCACGGGGTCCAGCGGCAGTCCTCGACCTCGGTCTCGTCGAGCGAGTCCTGCCAGTCCTCCCAGAGCCAGTCCTTGTCGAGGCCGGAGTCCAGGTGGTCCCAGGGCAGGACCTCCTCGTAGGTCCGCTCGCGGGTGGTGTACCAGTCGACGTCCACGCCGTACTCGGGCAACGTCTTCTCGGCGGCGGTCATCCAGCGGTCGTAGCTGAAGTGCTCGCGCCAGCCGTCGAAGCGGCCGCCGGACTCGTAGACCGCGCGGATGACGGAGCCGACGCGCCGGTCGCCGCGCGAGAGCAGGCCCTCGACGATGCCGGGCTTGCCGTCGTGGTAGCGGAAGCCGATGGAGCGGCCGTACTTCTTGTCGCCGCGGATCTTGTCGCGGAGCTTGGTCAGCCGGGCGTCGGTCTCCTCGGCGCTCAGCTGCGGGGCCCACTGGAACGGGGTGTGCGGCTTGGGCACGAAGCCGCCGATGGAGACGGTGCAGCGGATGTCGTTCTGCCCGGAGACCTCGCGGCCCTTGGCGATCACGTTGACCGCCATGTCGCCGATCTGGAGGACGTCCTCGTCGGTCTCGGTGGGCAGGCCGCACATGAAGTACAGCTTCACCTGGCGCCAGCCGTTGCCGTACGCGGTGGCGACGGTACGGATGAGGTCCTCTTCCGAGACCATCTTGTTGATGACCTTGCGCATGCGCTCGGAGCCGCCCTCGGGGGCGAAGGTGAGACCGGAGCGGCGACCGTTGCGGGTCAGCTCGTTGGCCAGGTCCACGTTGAACGCGTCGACGCGGGTGGACGGCAGCGAGAGGCCGATCTTGTCCTCGGTGTACCGGTCGGCGAGGCCCTTGGCGATCTCACCGATCTCGGTGTGGTCCGCGGAGGAGAGCGAGAGCAGGCCGACCTCCTCGAAGCCGGTCGCCTTGAGGCCCTTCTCGACCATCTCGCCGATGCCGGTGATGCTTCGCTCCCGCACGGGGCGCGTGATCATGCCGGCCTGGCAGAAACGGCAGCCGCGGGTGCAGCCGCGGAAGATCTCGACGGACATCCGCTCGTGGACGGTCTCGGCGAGCGGCACGAGGGGCTGCTTCGGGTACGGCCACTCGTCGAGGTCCATCACGGTGTGCTTGGACACCCGCCACGGCACGCCCGACTTGTTGGGCACGACGCGGCCGATGCGCCCGTCCGGGAGGTACTCGACGTCGTAGAAGCCCGGGACGTAGACGTTGCCGGTCCTGGCGAGGCGGAAGAGCACCTCCTCGCGGCCACCGGGGCGGCCCTCGGCCTTCCAGGCGCGGACGATCTCGGTGATCTCCAGGACGGCCTGCTCGCCGTCGCCGATGACCGCGCAGTCGATGAACTCGGCGATCGGCTCGGGGTTGAACGCGGCGTGGCCGCCGGCCAGCACGATCGGGTCGTCGACGGTGCGGTCCCGGGCCGCCAGCGGAATGCCCGCGAGATCCAGGGCGGTGAGCATGTTGGTGTAGCCGAGCTCGGTGGAGAAGCTCAGCCCGAAGACGTCGAACGCCTTGACCGGGCGGTGGCTGTCCACGGTGAACTGCGGGACCTTGTGCTCGCGCATCAGCTCCTCGAGGTCCGGCCACACGCTGTAGGTGCGCTCGGCGAGGACTCCCTGGCGCTCGTTGAGTACCTCGTAGAGGATCATGACGCCCTGGTTGGGGAGCCCGACCTCGTACGCGTCCGGGTACATGAGTGCCCAGCGGACGTCGCATTCGTCCCACGGTTTGACGGTGGAGTTCAGTTCACCGCCGACGTACTGGATGGGCTTCTGCACATGCGGGAGCAGAGCTTCGAGCTGTGGGAAGACCGAATCGACAGACATCGCGAACTTTCGAGAGCCGGCAAGGGTGACCATCAAGCCTACCCCGGCCCTCAGCCTCCCAGCGCCGCCCGCAGCTCCGCCCGCGACGCCCGCTCCCACACGGCCAAAAGATCCCGTTCCCGGGCCGCGGCCGTCGCCTCCTCCCGCCCGTGGAGCAGTCCCCAGGTGAAGGCCGACTCCCCCGCCGCGTGCGCCTGGACGGCCAGGGTGCGCAGGGCCTCGCGGGCCACCACGCTGTCCTGGTGGTCGCCGAGGAGGCTCTGTACGGCCTTCATCCGCTTGGCGAAGCGCTTGGCGGGCCCGCCGAGCGCGGGGCGGGCCGCCTCCGCCGCGTACCGGGCGCGTTTGGCGGCCTTGCGGGCCTCGTGCATGGCCAGGTCCCGGTCGTGGCCGGGCGGGAGCTCCAGGGCATGGCCGACGCGGTCCGCGAGACGCCCGTACTCCTTCAGCACGGCGCGGGGCAGCGCCCGCCCCGGCGCACGGGACGCGGCCGGCAGCAGGGGCGGGGCGGCGAGCAGGGTGTCGAGGCTCTCCAGGAGTGCCAGATACCGCTTCCCGTCGAGCACGGCGACGGTGCGGCGGCGGGAGCCGTTCCGCCGGGCCACCGACCAGATCCGGAGCCGCCCGCGGACCGGGCCGAGGACCAGGGCGCGGGGCAGGTTGTCGAGGCCGGCGCGCAGCCGGGCGTCGAGCACCTCCTGGTCGCGGTCGATGCCCAGCTCGGCGGCCAGCCACTTCAGCTCGTCGCCGACCGGGTCGGTGACGCCGCGGTCGAGGATCTTCCGGTACGTCCGCAGTGCGCTGCGCAGCCTGCGGGTGGCGACCCGCATCTGGTGCACGGAGTCGGGGAGGTCGCGGCGTACGGCGGGGTCGAGGGCGGCGATCGCCTCGCTCTGGTGCCGGATGTACGCGAGGACGTGGTCGCCCGCGGTGGGCCGCCGGGCCCTGCCGTCGGGGTCCTTCTGCCGCTTCGGCGCGGTCTCGGCGAGCGCCCTGGCCAGCTTGGACGGGGACGCGGACGGGCGGATCCCGGCCTTGCGCAGCCGGCGCTCCACGGCGTCGAGGAAGGCGGGGTCGCCGTCGTCGGCGAGTTCGGCCTCGATCTCGGTCCAGGAGGCCGTGCCGTCGCCGCCCGTCAGCCGCTCGGCCCGCACCCGGTCGACGCTGACCTCGGCGAGCAGGGCGCCGTCGGAGTCGAGGAGGTGGTGGACGTCGCGGGCGGAGACCAGCCGGACGACGGGAACGAGTGCGCGCTCGCGGACCCGGGAGCGCAGCAGCCCCGCGAAGGAGCGCGGCAGGGTGTCGGAGAGCGGTTCCCGCAGCTCGTCCCGGATGCCGGAGGCGACCGGGAACTTGAGGTGCCAGCCGGCGTCGCCGCCGCCGGTGCGGCGGCGCAAGGTGAGGGAGTCCGTCGCGAGCCGGAGGTCCTCGGTGTCGTAGTAGACGGCGTCCAGTTCGCTGACGCCCCGGTGGGCGACGGCCGAGACCCCGGCCACCCGGCTCAGGTCCGGGAGCCGGGTTTCCGCGGTGGCTTCGTACTTCCGCTCGATCTCACGCTTCGAGTCCGCCATGAATCGAATCTAGACGTGTTGTACGCGAATGGGCAGTGCTCCCGCACCGGCTCAGGCGCTTATCGGCCGCTGCAGCCTGATCGACTGGAGCAGGCCGACGGCCACCCAGACGGCGAACATCGAGGACCCTCCGTACGACACGAACGGCAGCGGGAGCCCGGCGACCGGCATGATGCCGAGCGTCATCCCGATGTTCTCGAAGGCCTGGAAGGCGAACCAGGCGATGATTCCGGCGGCGACGATCGTGCCGTACAGCTCGGTCGTCTCGCGGGCGATCCGGCAGGCGCGCCACAGGACGACGCCGAGCAGGACGAGGATCAGCCCGGCGCCGAGGAAGCCGAGCTCCTCGCCCGCGACGGTGAAGACGAAGTCGGTCTGCTGCTCGGGGACGAACTGGCCGGTGGTCTGGGTGCCGTGGAAGAGGCCCGTCCCGGAGAGGCCGCCGGAGCCGATCGCGATGCGGGCCTGGTTGGTGTTGTAGCCGACGCCCGCCGGGTCGAGCGCGGGGTTGGCGAAGGCGGCGAAGCGGGCGATCTGGTACTCGTCGAGCAGGCCGAGCTGCCAGATCGCGATGGCACCGGCCACGCCCGCGCCGAGCAGACCGGCGATCCAGCGGTTCGACGCGCCGGAGGCGAGGAGCACGCCGAGGACGATGACGACCATGACCATCACGGAGCCGAGGTCCGGCATTCCCATGACGACGGCCATCGGGACGGCCGCCAGACCGAGGGCCTTGGCGACGGTCCGGTGGTCGGGATGGAGCTGGTCGCCCGCGTCGACGCGCTCGGCCAGCAGCATCGCCATGATCAGGATGATGGTGATCTTGGTGAACTCGGACGGCTGGAGCGAGAAGCCGCCGCCGATGATGATCCAGGCATGGGCCCCGTTGACGGTGGCGCCGAGCGGGGTGAGCACCGCCATCACCAGGAGCACCGAGAGGCCGTAGAGGATCGGGACGGCGCCGCGCAGGGTGCGGTGGCCGAGCCAGATCGTGCCGACCATCAGGGCGAAGCCGATGCCGGTGTTGAGGGCGTGCCGGAAGAGGAAGTAGTACGGGTCGCCATGGGTGAGCGAGTCACGTCCCCGGGTCGCCGAGTAGACCAGCAGCGAGCCGATGAAGGAGAGCGCGAGCGCGGACCCGAGCAGCGGCCAGTCGAGTTTGCGTACGAGGGAGTCGCGGGCGGTGAGTTTGCCCCAGGCGGAGCGCTCCGGGGCGTACCGCTGGACGGAGAAGCCGGCCATCAGTCGCGCCTCCCCAGCGTCGCGGCGAGGGTCTGTTCCTCCGGGGTCTTCTGCGAGTCCGGGTTGTAGGGCTTGATCTCCGGGGCGTCGATCGAACCGTCCTGCTGGATCTTCGGCAGGGACTTCTGCGGGGTGGGCAGCAGCGCCTTCTTCAGGTCCTGCTTGCCGGAGTCGTCGAGACCGTAGAGGGCGTCGTAGATGTTGCGCACGGCGGGCCCGGACGCACCGGAGCCCGTACCGCCCTGGGAGATCGTCATGACGATCGAGTAGTCCTTGGTGTACGTGGCGAACCAGGAGGTCGTCTGCTTGCCGTAGACCTCGGCCGTACCCGTCTTGGCGTGCATCGGGATCTTGTCCTGCGGCCAGCCGCCGAATCGCCAGGCGGCCGAACCACGGGTCGCGACTCCCGCGAGGGCGCTGTCGATCTGGTTGCGGGTCTTGCGCGTGAAGGGCAGCTTGCCGTGCGACTTGGGCTTGATCTCCTCGACGGTCTTGCCGTCCCCGCTGACGATCGCCTTGCCGACGGTGGGGTCGTAGAGCGTGCCGCCGTTGGAGATGGCCGCGTAGATGGTGGCCATCTGTATCGGCGTGACGAGCGTGTCGCCCTGGCCGATCGAGTAGTTGACGGAGTCACCGGCGCGCATCTTGTCGCCTTCGAGGCAGTTCTCGTACGCGATCTTCTCGACGTACGAGCCGTCCTTCTTGCCCTGCTTGCACCAGGCGTCCTTGTTCGCCTTGTAGAAGTCCTGCTTCCACTTGCGGTCGGGGACGCGGCCGCTGACCTCGTTGGGGAGGTCGATGCCGGTCTCCTTGCCGAGGCCGAACTGGTGGGCGGTCCTGTAGAACCAGTCCTTGGCGTTCTTCTTGGGGTTCATGCCGCCGTCCTTCAGCCACTCCTTGTGCGCGATGCCGTAGTACACGGTGTCGCAGGAGACTTCGAGGGCCCGGCCGATGGTGATGGAGCCGTAGCCCTGGGACTCGAAGTTCTTGAAGGTCTGCCCGCCGACGTTGTACGAGCTGGGGCAGGGGTAGTTGCCGTTGAAGGGGTAGCCGGCGTTGACCGCGGCGGTCGAGGAGATGACCTTGAAGATCGAGCCGGGGGCGGCCTGGCCCTGGATGGCCCGGTTCAGCAGCGGGAAGTTGGAATTCTTGCCGGTGAGCTTGGCGTAGTCCTTGGCGGAGATGCCGCCGACCCAGGCGTTGGGGTCGTAGTTCGGCAGGGAGGCCATCGAGACGATGCGGCCGGTCTTGGCCTCCATGACGACGACGGCGCCGGAGTCGGCCTTGTAGTTCTCCCCGGTGTTCTTGTCGAACGACTGACGGGCCGTCTTCATGGCCTCGTTGAGCTCGTACTCGGCGACGGCCTGGACCCGGGCGTCGATGGAGGTGACCACGCTGGAGCCGGGCTCCGCCTTGTCGTTCTTCGCCTGGCCGATGACCCGGCCGAGGTTGTCGACCTCGTAGCGGGTGACGCCGGCCTTGCCGCGCAGCTCCTTGTCGTAGGTGCGCTCCAGGCCGGAGCGGCCGACCTGGTCGGAGCGGAGGTACGGCGAGTCGGTGTCCTGGGCCTTGGTGATCTCCTCGTCGGTGACCGGCGAGAGGTAGCCGAGGACCTGCGCGGTGTTGGCCTTGCCGGGCGCCCCGTACCGGCGTACGGCGGTGGGCTCGGCGGTGATGCCGGGGAAGTCCTCGGCGCGTTCACGGATCGTGAGGGCCTGCTGGGTGGTGGCCTCGTCGGTGACCGGGATCGGCTGGTACGGCGAGCCGTTCCAGCAGGGCTGCGGCGTCTTGGAGTCGCAGAGCCGGACCTTGTCGAGGACCTCCTTGGGCTTCATGCCGAGGACGCCGGCGAGCCGGGTCAGGACGCTCTTGCCGTCGTCCTCCATCTTCATCAGCTCGGTGCGGCTGGCGGAGACGACCAGCCGGGTCTCGTTGTCGGCGAGGGCCACACCGCGCGCGTCGAGGATGGAGCCGCGGACGGCGGGCTGGACGACCTGCTGGACGTGGTTGTTCTTCGCCTCGTCGCTGTACTCCTGGCCGTTGCGGATCTGGAGGTACCAGAGGCGCCCGCCGAGGGTGAGCAGCAGGGAGAAGACGAGGACCTGGATGACGATGAGACGGATCTGGACCCGTGGGGTCCGGCCGGTCTCGGGGATGTTGGTCACGGGGCGCCCCCGGTGGTGGTCGGGCCGGAGGTACGCGAGGTGGTCTGGCTGCGGTGCGGCCTCACAGTCGCTTGACCCCCTTGATGCGTCCGGCGCGGGCCGCGCGGTTGCGGGCGGCCTTGACGCGCAGTCCGCCGCGCTGGCCGCCGATCCGCAGTCCGGTGCCGGAGGCGAGCCAGCCCGCGGCCACGTCCCCGCCGCCGGAGGTGTCGGCGAGCGGATCGTTCACCGTGCGTCTGGCGACGGCCATGATCAGCGGTACGACGAAGGGCGCGAGGAGCAGGTCGTAGACGGCGGCGGTGAACAGCAGGCTGCCGAGGCCGACGTGACGGGCCGCCGTGTCCCCGACGAGCGCGCCGACCAGCGCGTACAGCAGGGTCGAGCCGATCGCCGCGGCGACGACCCCGAGCATCGGGACCATCGCCGACTTCAGCTGCCCGTTCTCGGGCTTCGCCAGCCCCGCGAGGTAGCCGATGACGCAGAGGACCAGCGCGTAGCGTCCGGCGGCGTGGTCGGCGGGCGGTGCCAGGTCGGCGAGGAGTCCCGCGCCGAAGCCGATGAGGGCGCCGCTGACATGCCCGTACACGAAGGCGAGGCCGAGGACGACCAGGAGCAGCAGGTCGGGCACCGCGCCGGGGAGCTGGAGGCGGGCGAGCACGGAGACCTGGACGACGAGGGCGACGACGACCAGGACGACGGAGAGCAGAATCCGGTTCAGACGCATGGGAATCAGCTCTACCTCTGCTCGTTGACCGCGGTGCCGGCGTCCGGTGTGGCGTTCGCAGTGCCGTTCGGGTCCGGGCTGTTGCTGGGGTCCGGGCTCTCGTGGATGTTCCCGACGACGTTTCCTTCGGTGTCGACGATGTCGCCGTTGGGCGAGATCGTGACGGTGACGGTGGGCGTGGGCTTCGGTTTGGCGGGCTTGGCCGGCTGCTTCGGCAGGACCATGTCACGGGGGTCCTCGCGCGGGGCCTGGACCACGACGCCGACGATGTCGAGCTTGGTGAAGCCGACGTACGGGCGGACGTAGACCGTACGGGTCAGACCGCCGCCGGACGGGTCGACCCGGACGACCTCGCCGACCGGGACGCCGGGCACGAAGGGCTTGTCCTTGCTGGAGCCGAAGGTGACGAGCCGGTCGCCCTTCTTCACCTTGGCCTTGCCGTTGAGGAACTGGACGGACAGCGGCCGGGAGCCCTGGCCGGTGGCGAAGCCGAGTTCGTCGGTCTTCTCCATCCGGGTGCCGACGGTGAAGTCGGGGTCGTTGGCGAGGAGCACCGTGGAGGCGTCCGGGCCGACGGTGGTGACGCGGCCGACCAGGCCGTCGCCGTTGATGACGGTCATGTCGCGCTTGATTCCGTCGTTGGAACCCGCGTCGATGGTGACCGTCCAGGAGAAGCCCTGGGCCGCTCCTATGGCGATGACCTCGGCGCCCTTGATGCCGTACTGTCCGGCGGCCGACTTCTTCAGCATCCGGTCGAGCTCACGGACCCTGTTGCGGTTGCGGTCGTCGCTGCCGAGCTTCGTCTTGAGCGCGGCGTTCTGCTGTTCCAGCTCGGCGATCCGGTTGTGCCGTGTCCCGGAGTCGCGAACCGCCCCTATGGCGTTGCCCACCGGGTCGACGGCTGCCGCGACGCCGTTCTCCACCGGCCCGAAGGCCGCTGCGGCGGCCCGCCGGGCGCCGTCCACCGGCGACTCCTCACCACCGCGGATGTCCACCGTGATCAATGCGAACGCGATGGCGATCAGCAGCACCAGGAGCAGCCGGCTCTCTCGTGTGTCCCTCACGTGCGGCGGCCGTGCCTTCCTCGTCGGAATATTCGTGCCTGTATATCAACGATCGGCCGTACGGAGCGGCAGCGTCCGTACAGCAGACCGATGGGTTGTTCACCTGCGGGGCTGGGCGTCCAGTACCTGCTGGAGCGCCTCGAACTCCTCGACGCACTTGCCGGATCCGAGGGCCACCGAGTCCAGCGGGTCCTCCGCGATGTGGATCGGCATGCCGGTCTCGCGGCGCAGCCGCTCATCCAGTCCGCGCAGCAGCGCGCCGCCGCCGGTGAGGACGATGCCTCGGTCCATGACATCGCCGGAGAGCTCCGGCGGGCACTTGTCGAGCGTGGTCTTCACGGCGTCGACGATCGCGTTGACCGGCTCCTCGATGGCCTTGCGGACCTCGGCGGCCGAGACGACCACGGTCTTGGGCAGTCCGGAGACCAGGTCGCGGCCGCGGATCTCGGTGTGCTCGTCCTCGTCCATGTCGTACGCCGAACCGATCGTGATCTTGATCTGTTCGGCGGAGCGCTCGCCGAGGAGGAGCGAGTACTCCTTCTTGATGTGCTGGATGATCGCGTTGTCCAGCTCGTCGCCGGCGGTCCGGATCGACTGGGCAGTGACGATTCCGCCGAGCGAGATGACCGCGACCTCGGTGGTGCCGCCACCGATGTCGACGACCATGTTGCCGGTGGCCTCGTGGACCGGCAGCCCGGAGCCGATGGCCGCCGCCATGGGCTCCTCGATGATGTGCACCTGGCGCGCGCCTGCCTGCGTCGACGCCTCGATGACGGCGCGTCGCTCGACCCCGGTGATGCCGGAGGGCACGCAGACGACGACCCGCGGGCGAGCCAGGTAGCGGCGCTTGTGGATCTTCAGGATGAAGTAGCGGAGCATCCGCTCGGTGATCTCGAAGTCGGCGATCACGCCGTCCTTCAGGGGCCGTACGGCAACGATGTTGCCCGGTGTACGCCCGATCATCTTCTTGGCCTCGGAGCCGACCGCCAGGATGCCGCCGGTGTTGGTGTTGATGGCCACGACGGACGGCTCGTTCAGAACGATGCCGCGCCCCCTGACGTACACCAGCGTGTTGGCAGTCCCGAGGTCGATAGCCATGTCACGGCCGATGAACGACATTGAGTTCCCCTTGTTCCCCATGAGGATGCGTCGGGCCTTCCAAGAAAGCGATGTGGCTTGTTCTGGTCGGCGAGGTGAGCGCGGCGGGCGTGGAAGATTCCATCGTAGTGCCGTAATGGCGGACACCGCGCGAGGGTCCTTCGCCATTGTGGGCGGAACGGGTGGCCGTTCCACTCATGGTGACGTTACGTCGGAGGGATGCGTTCCCGCGATCCCGGACCCTATACCGAAGGGCGACCGAATTAATTCGGTCGCCCCAGGTCTGAGCGCTGTTCGGCTGATCGGCGGTCAGGCGAGTCCGGGGAAGAACAGCTTCAGTTCCCGCTCCGCGGACTCCTCGGAGTCCGAGGCGTGGATGAGGTTCTCCCGGGTGATGGTGCCGAAGTCACCGCGGATGGAACCGGGCGCGGCGGCGATCGGGTCGGTGGGTCCGGCCAGCGTACGGATGCCCTCGATGACCCGCTCGCCCTCGGCCACCAGCGCCACGATCGGACCGGACTGCATGAACTCGACGAGCGGCTCGTAGAACGGGCGGCCGACGTGCTCGGCGTAGTGCTGCTCCAGCGTGGCGCGGTCGAGGGTGCGCAGCTCCAGTGCGGTGATCCGCCAGCCGGCCTTGCGCTCGATCCGCCCGACGATCTCGCCGACCAGTCCGCGCCGGACAGCGTCGGGCTTGAGGAGAACGAGGGTGCGCTGGGTCATGGTGTGCGGCTCCTTGCAGGCATGCGGGTGCGGTGAACCGAGGCTACAGGGGTACGGAGCCGGGCCGGCGGCCGGGTTTGGCCACCGGGTACCGGGTCAGCCACCGGCCGGGGCCTCGGCCGCCGCCCAGCGGGCCTTCGCCTCGTCGATCTTGCGGCCGTAGTGCACCGAGGCCCACCACAGGCCGGCGAAGACCACACCGAGGATGAACATCATCGGGACGACGAAGCCGCTCAGCACCAGGGCGATCTGCAGCGCCCAGCCGAGCTGTATCCCGCCGGGGCGGGTGATCATCCCGCAGAGCAGCACGGAGAGCAGCATGCCGATGCCGCAGACCGTCCAGACCGTGGCACCGGTCAGGTCGTCGGACTTCATCGCGACGAGTCCGGCGAAGCCGATCACGAAGAACTCGCCGATCAGCGTGGATGCACAGAGCGTACGCATGGGTCAGCGCCTTCCCAGAAGCAGCCGGGCCTCGCCGACCGTGATCACGGAACCGGTCACCAGGACACCGGCGCCCGCGTACTCGTCCTCCTCCTCGGCGAGGGTGATCGCCGCCTCCAGGGCGTCGTCCAGGCGGGGCTCCACCTGGACGCGGTCCTCGCCGAAGACCTCGACCGCGACGGCGGCCAGCTCGTCGACGTCCATCGCGCGGCCGCTGGAATTCTGCGTGATGACGACCTCGGCGAGGATCGGCTCGAAGGCGTCGAGGAGTCCCTTGACGTCCTTGTCGCCGCTGGTGCCGACGACACCGATCAGCCGGGAGAAGCCGAAGGCCTCGGAGAGCCCGTCGGCGGTGGCGCGGGCGCCCGCCGGGTTGTGTGCCGCGTCCAGGACGACGGTGGGGCTGCTGCGGACCACTTCGAGGCGGCCCGGGGAGATCACCGAGGCGAAGGCCCGGCGGACCGTGTCGACGTCGAGCGAGCCGGGCTGCTCGGCGCCGATCCCGAAGAACGCCTCCACCGCGGAGAGCGCCACCGCGGCGTTGTGCGCCTGGTGGGCGCCGTACAGCGGGAGGAAGATCTCTGTGTACTCGCCACCGAGGCCGCGCAGCGTCAGCAGCTGGCCGCCGACGGCGATCTCGCGCGAGACGACGCCGAACTCCATGCCCTCGCGGGCGACCGTGGCGTCGACCTCGACGGCCTTCTTCAGCATGACCTGCGCGGCGTCCACCGGCTGCTGGGCCAGGATGACCGTGGCGCCCTGCTTGATGATCCCGGCCTTCTCGCCGGCGATCTCGGCGGGTGTGTTGCCGAGCCGGTCGGTGTGGTCCAGCGAGATGGGGGTGACGACGGCGACCGAGCCGTCGATGACGTTCGTCGCGTCCCAGCTGCCGCCCATGCCGACCTCGACGACCGCGACGTCGACAGGCGCGTCGGCGAAGGCCGCGTAGGCCATGCCCGTCAGCACCTCGAAGAAGGAGAGCCGGTACGGCTGCTGGGCGTCGACCATCTCCACGTACGGCTTGATGTCCTGGTACGCCTCGATGAACCGCTCGGGGGCGATCGGGGAGCCGTCCAGGCTGATCCGCTCGGTGATCGACTGGACGTGCGGCGAGGTGTAGCGGCCGGTCCGCAGGTCGAAGGCGCCGAGCAGCGCCTCGATCATGCGGGCCGTGCTCGTCTTGCCGTTGGTCCCGGTGATGTGGATCGAGGGGTACGCGCGCTGCGGCTCGCCGAGCACGTCCATCAGCGCGGCGATGCGCGCGACGGAAGGCTCCAGCTTGGTCTCGCCCCAGCGTCCGGCGAGCTCCTGCTCCACGGCGCGCAGCGCCTTGTCCACCTCGGGGTCGGCGGGGCGGGCCGGGACCTCGTCGCCCTGCGGCGGTCCGGAGCGGGTGCGCAGCGTGCGGCTCCCGGCCTCGATCACCGCCAGGTCGGGGTCGCGCTGGGTCTCTTCGTCGACGATCTCCGCGAAGGTGTCGTCGGAATCGGAGTTGTCGTGCCGGTCGGAAGGGCGGGGCTCACTCACGGGGCCAGTCTACGGATGGGCGCGGACATCGCGCGCAGCGCCCGGTGACGGGCACGGATGTCGCCCTCAGGGTCTCTCGTTTGGATCATGCCGGACCGGGGCACGCGAGCCCGGCGTGATCCAGACGAGAGGCCCTGAGGGCGAAGCCCCCGCGCCCCTGGTCGGTCAGGGGTACGGGGGCTCCGTGCTCAGGTCATCAGCTCTGCGGCAGGTTCGCCAGCTGACCGGAGATCCGCTCGATGTCGGCCTCGGCCTTGGCGAGCCGGCCGCGGATCTTGTCGACCACGTTGTCCGGGGCCTTGCCGAGGAACGCCTCGTTGGAGAGCTTGCCGACCGCCTGGGCCTTCTCCTTCTCGGCGGCGCCCAGGTCCTTCGTCAGGCGCTTGCGCTCGGCCTCGACATCGATGGTGCCGGAGAGGTCGAGGGCGACCGTGGCGCCCGCGACGGGCAGCGACGCGGTGGCGTGGAAGCCCTCCTCGGCGGGCTGGAGCCGCAGCAGCTGGCGGATGGCCGCCTCGTGCGGGGCGAGCGGCGTGCCGGTCAGGGTGAGCTCGGCCGGGACCTTCTGGCCGGGCTGCAGGCCCTGGTCGGAGCGGAACCGGCGGACCTCGGTGACGACCTGCTGGACGAGCTCGATCTCCTTCTCGGCCGCGTCGTCGCGGAAGCCGGAGTCGGTCGGCCAGTCGGCGATGACGACTGACTCCCGGCCCGTGAGCGCGGTCCAGAGTGTCTCCGTGACGAACGGGACGACCGGGTGCAGCAGCCGCAGCATCACGTCGAGGACCTCGCCGAGGACCCGGCCCGAGACCTCGGCCGGCTTGCCGCCCGCGAAGAACGTGGTCTTGGACAGCTCGACGTACCAGTCGAAGACCTCGTCCCAGGCGAAGTGCCGCAGTGCCTCGCTGAGCTTGGAGAACTGGAAGTCGTCGTAGTACGCGTCGACTTCGGCGACGGTCTTGTTCAGCCGGGACAGGATCCAGCGCTCGGTCACGGACATCTCGTCGGCGGACGGCAGTTCGCCCTCGATCGTGGCGCCGTTCATCAGGGCGAAGCGGGTGGCGTTCCAGATCTTGTTGGCGAACTTGGCGGAACCCTGGACCCACTCCTCGCCGATCGGGACATCGGTGCCCGGGTTGGCACCGCGCGCCAAGGTGAAGCGCAGCGCGTCGGACCCGTACTTGTCCATCCAGTCCAGCGGGTTGACGACATTGCCGAACGACTTCGACATCTTCTTGCCGAACTCGTCGCGGACCATGCCGTGCAGGACGATGGTCCCGAAGGGCGGGACACCGTCGTTGACGTACAGGCCGAACATCATCATCCGGGCGACCCAGAAGAAGAGGATGTCGTAGCCGGTGACCAGGACGGAGTTCGGATAGAACTTCGCGAGGCTGTCGGTCCGCTCCGGCCAGCCGAGCGTGGAGAACGGCCACAGCCCGGAGGAGAACCAGGTGTCCAGGACGTCGGGGTCCTGCGTCCAGCCCTCGCCCGTGGGGACCTCGTCGTCCGGTCCGACGCAGGCGACCTCGCCGTTCGGGCCGTACCAGACGGGGATGCGGTGGCCCCACCACAGCTGGCGCGAGATCGTCCAGTCGTGGAGGTTGTCGACCCAGTCGAAGTACCGCTTCTCCATCTCCTGCGGGTGGATCTTGACGCTGCCGTCGCGGACGGCGTCACCGGCCGCCTTGGCGAGCGGGGCGACCTTGACCCACCACTGGAGGGACAGGCGCGGCTCGATGGTGGTCTTGCAGCGCGAGCAGTGGCCGACGGAGTGGAGGTACGGACGCTTCTCGGCGACGATCCGGCCCTCGGCGCGCAGCGCGCCGACGATGGTGGACCGGGCCTCCAGGCGGTCGAGTCCCTCGAACGGGCCGGGGACGGTGATGACCGCGCGCTCGTCCATGACCGTGAGGAACGGCAGGTCGTGGCGCTTGCCGATCTCGAAGTCGTTCGGGTCGTGGGCGGGCGTGACCTTCACGGCGCCGGTGCCGAACTCCGGGTCGACGTGGTGGTCGGCGACGACGGGGATCGTGCGGTCGGTCAGCGGCAGCTTGATCTGCCTGCCGATCAGGTGCTTGTAGCGCTCGTCGTCGGGGTGGACGGCGACCGCGGTGTCACCGAGCATCGTCTCGGCGCGGGTCGTGGCGACGACGATGGTGTCGTCGCCCTCCCCGTACGTCATGGAGACGAGCTCGCCGTCGTCGTCCTGGTACTCGACCTCGATGTCCGAGATCGCGGTCAGACAGCGCGGGCACCAGTTGATGATGCGCTCGGCGCGGTAGATCAGCCCGTCGTCGTACATCTTCTTGAAGACGGTCTGGACGGCGGTGGACAGGCCTTCGTCCATGGTGAAGCGCTCACGGGACCAGGCGACGCCCTCGCCGAGCCGGCGCATCTGGCCGGAGATCTGGCCGCCGGACTCGTTCTTCCACTTCCAGACGCGCTCGACGAACGCCTCGCGGCCCAGGTCGTGGCGGGACTTGCCCTCCTTGCCGAGCTCGCGCTCGACGACGTTCTGGGTGGCGATGCCGGCGTGGTCCATGCCGGGCTGGTAGAGCGCCTCGAAGCCCTGCATGCGCTTGCGGCGGACCAGGGCGTCGATCAGCGTGTGCTCGAAGGCATGCCCGAGGTGCAGGCTGCCCGTGACGTTCGGCGGCGGGATGACGATGGAGTACGGCGGCTTCTCGCTGTGCTCGTCGGCTTCGAAGTAACCCCGCTCTACCCAGCGCTCATACAGCTTCCCCTCTACCTCGGCCGGTGCGTACTGGGTCGGCAGTTCGGGGTTGCTGGCTGGCGTCTGCTGAGTGTTCTCGGTCACGGGGGACAGTTTAGGGCCGTCACAGTCGTGCACTGAAACCGGTTTGTTGAGTAACGGTGTGACGCCCGGTGCTCCATACGGGCGACCCTTCCGCCAGGATGTTCGGAACGCATAAGCATGACGAACAGGGGACACCGCAAATGAGCTACAACCAGCCGGGCCCGTACGGCGGCCAGCCGCCCCAGGGCCAGCCGGGTCCGTACGGCGGCCAGCCGCCGCAGGGTCAGCCCGGACCGTACGGGCAGCAGCCGCAGGGCCAGCCCGGCCCGTACGGCCAGCAGCCGGGCCCGTACGGCGGCCAGCCGCCCCAGGGCCAGCCCCCCGGTTACGGCTACCCCCAGCAGGCCCCCCAGGGTGTCCCGCCCCAGCAGCAGCCCCAGCCGGGCTACGGCTACCCGCAGGCCCAGCAGCCCGGCCCGTACGGCCAGCAGCCCCCCACTCCCCCGTACGGCGGTCCGCAGCAGCCCTACGGCATGCCTCCCGAGGCCCCGAAGAAGAAGACCGGCCTGATCATCGGCGGCGTGATCGTGGCACTGGCAGTCATCGCGGGCGGGGTGTACTTCCTGACGTCGGGCGGTGCCAGCAACAGCGACGTGGCGGACTCCACCAAGGGGTACAAGCTGACGCCGACTGCGGCTGTGGACGACTACAAGAAAGACACCAGTGCTTCGGCCGCCGAACCGTCGGGTCCCGTGACAGGCGAGAAGAAGGCCAAGGCCGAGGCCATGGGGATCAAGAACCCCCACGAGGCCGGCGCCCAGTACCTCAGCGGCAGCGAGGACAACCCGCTGACCGCAAAGTTCCTCTACCTCACTGGTACATGGGGCGAAGTCAGCGACCCGGCCAAGGTCATCGACGGTTCCTTCGCGAACGCCGAGCAGGAGATGAAGAAGAGCGAGGACTCGAATGTCTCGCTGATCGGCAGCGCCGAGCAGGTCACTCCCCCCGGCTTCAAGGGCGCGCTGATGAAGTGCCAGAACCTCAAGGGCATCAACGAGAAGGGCGACGGCACGGCGGCGAAGGGCCCCAAGGAGTTCGTCATGCCCGTCTGTGTGTGGGCCGACTACAGCACGGTCGGTGCCGTCGTGGGCATGGACGTCGGCGGCGCTCTGACCAACAAGGCGATGTCCCAGGACGAACTGGCTGCTCTGACCGCCAAGCTCTACAACACGTCCCGCACCAAGATCTGATCGCACCGCAACACGGAAGGGGCGCCCGCCAGTTCACCTGGCCGGGCGCCCCTTCCGTCTGTTTCCGTCTGCGGCTACGCGGACTTCTCGTGCCGCCCGCCGTCACCCTTGCCGATCGTCCGCGGCTCGCGCGGGACCAGCGTCGGGTTCACGTTGTTGCGGACGACGTCCGCCGTGATGACGACCCGGGCGACGTCCTTGCGAGACGGCACCTCGTACATCACGGACTGGAGGACCTCCTCCATGATGGCCCGCAGGCCACGCGCGCCGGTGCCGCGCAGGATCGCCTGGTCGGCGATGGCCTCCAGGGCCGGGCGGTCGAAGTCCAGCTCGACGCCGTCGAGTTCGAACAGCCGCTGGTACTGCTTCACCAGCGCGTTGCGCGGCTCGACGAGGATCTGCAGCAGCGCCTCACGGTCGAGGTTGTGGACCGAGGTGAGGACGGGCAGCCGGCCGATGAACTCCGGGATCATCCCGAACTTCACCAGGTCCTCCGGCATGACCTCCTGGAACTGGTCGCTCGCCTCGATCTCCCGCTTGGAACGGATCGTGGCGCCGAAGCCGATGCCCTTGGCACCCGCCCGGGACTCGATGATCCGCTCCAGGCCGGAGAAGGCACCGCCCACGATGAACAGCACGTTCGTCGTGTCGATCTGGATGAACTCCTGGTGCGGGTGCTTCCGGCCGCCCTGCGGCGGTACGGAGGCGGTGGTGCCCTCCAGGATCTTCAACAGGGCCTGCTGGACGCCCTCGCCGGAGACATCGCGGGTGATCGACGGGTTCTCGCTCTTGCGGGCGACCTTGTCGATCTCGTCGATGTAGATGATCCCGGTCTCGGCCTTCTTGACGTCGTAGTCCGCGGCCTGGATCAGCTTCAGCAGGATGTTCTCGACGTCCTCGCCGACATAGCCGGCCTCCGTCAGCGCCGTCGCGTCCGCGATGGCGAACGGGACGTTGAGCATGCGGGCCAGCGTCTGCGCGAGCAGCGTCTTGCCCGAGCCCGTGGGCCCGAGCAGCAGGATGTTGGACTTGGCCAGCTCGATGGCGTCGTCCCGGCCCTGGGCGCCGCCGTTCTCACCCGCCTGGACCCGCTTGTAGTGGTTGTACACAGCGACCGAGAGGGCCTTCTTCGCGGGCTCCTGCCCGACGACGTACCCCTCGAGGAACTCGTAGATCTCGCGCGGCTTGGGGAGTTCCTCCCACCGCACCTCGGAGGTCTCGGCGAGCTCCTCCTCGATGATCTCGTTGCAGAGATCGATGCACTCGTCGCAGATGTACACACCGGGTCCCGCGATGAGCTTCTTCACCTGCTTCTGGCTCTTTCCGCAGAACGAGCACTTGAGCAGGTCGCCGCCATCACCGATGCGTGCCACGAGGTGCTTCCCCTTCGCCTGGGAGCAGCTTGGTTCAGCGGCTCCTGGTGCCTCTATCCGACGGTACCTTGCCTTGGCCCCCGTTCGGGCCCCCCTTGGCACGGTTCACACGGCCAAGACCGGGCGAACGTGGCGTGCCAAGGGGTGAAGGCCGACGTCAGACGGCCGTGGCCGCCTGCTTGCGGGTCGACACGATCTGGTCGACGAGACCGTAGGCGAGGGCGTCCTCGGCGGTCAGGATCTTGTCACGCTCGATGTCGTCGCGGATCTTGTCGATCGGCGTGGTGGAGTGCTTGGCCAGCATCTCCTCCAGCTGGGTGCGCATCCGCAGGATCTCGTTGGCCGCGATCTCCAGGTCGGAGAGCTGCTCACGGCCGGTCTGCGAGGACGGCTGGTGGATCAGCACACGGGCGTTGGGCAGCGCCATCCGCTTGCCGGGCGTACCCGCGGCGAGCAGCACGGCCGCGGCGGAGGCCGCCTGGCCCATGCAGACCGTGGAGATGTCCGGCTTCACGAACTGCATCGTGTCGTAGATCGCGGTGAGCGCGGTGAACGAGCCGCCGGGGCTGTTGATGTAGATCGAGATGTCCCGGTCCGGGTCCATCGACTCCAGGCACAGCAGCTGCGCCATGACGTCGTTGGCGGAGGCGTCGTCGATCTGCACGCCGAGGAAGATCACACGCTCCTCGAAGAGCTTCGCGTACGGGTCGTACTCACGCACGCCCTGCGAGGTGCGCTCCACGAAGCGCGGCACGATGTAGCGATTGTCCACCTGCGGGCCGGTGTAGAGGCCGCTCGCGGAGGCGCCGGGGAAGTTGTTCATGTGGGTGTTCACCATCCTGGTGGCGTTCTGTGGCTGGGTGTCTCGGCGTACGAGAGGTGCGCGGGGCGGTGGAGCCGGATCCGGTGGGTACCGGATCAGGCGCCGGTGCCGCCGCCGCCCGGAACGCCCGATGCGATCGTGATGATCTCGTCGATGAGGCCGTACTCCTTGGCCTCCTCCGCGGTGTACCAGCGGTCGCGGTCGCCGTCGCGGATGATCGTCTCGACGGTCTGGCCGGAGTGACGGGCGGTGATCTCCGCCATCCGCTGCTTGGTGCGCAGCAGGTACTGGGCCTGGATCTTGATGTCCGATGCCGTACCGCCGATGCCGGCCGAACCCTGGTGCATGAGGATGTCGGTGTTCGGGAGCGCGAAGCGCTTGCCCGCGGTGCCGCCGGTGAGCAGGAACTGGCCCATCGAGGCCGCCATTCCCATACCGATGGTGACCACGTCGTTCGGGATGTACTGCATGGTGTCGTAGACCGCCATGCCGGCCGTCACCGAACCGCCGGGGCTGTTGATGTAGAGGTAGATGTCCTTCTCGGGCTCCGCGGCGAGAAGGAGAAGCTGCGCGGTGATCTTGTTGGCGATCTCGTCGTCGACCTGCTGGCCGAGGAAGATGATGCGCTCGCCGAGCAGCCGGCTGTAGACCTGGTCACCGAGGCCTCCACCGAGGGACGGCTCTCCGGCGGCGTAGGGCATCAGATTCGTCACGTATCCACCTGCTCGTCTCTGACGGCTCCGGCCGTCTCAGCGTCTTCGTACCGGGTGGGCGGGGACTCCCCTGCCCTTCCTATTCATGGACCCTAACGCGCAGGTGGGACAACGCCATCCCGCTTCCGCAACTGTTCGCTGGGAGCGCAAGCTCCGCAGTCCGCACAAGGGTTGTGGGGCACCGTACGCCATACGACGACGGGCTCCGGACGCACAAGCGTCCGGAGCCCGTCGTTCGGGTTCAGCGCGAGGCTCAGGCCTCGTTCTTCTCCTCGGCGGCCTCGGCGGCGGCCTCGGTGGTGCCCTCGGCGGCCTCGACGGCCTCCTCCGCCACCTCTTCGTCGTCTTCCAGCTCGACGAGCTCACCGTTGGTGTCGACGACCTTGGCGGCCTCGACGACCACGGCCAGCGCCTTGCCGCGGGCGACCTCGCCGACGAGCATCGGCACCTGGCCGCCCTCGACGACGGCCTGGGCGAACTGGTCGGGGCTCATGCCGGAGGAAGCAGCGCGCCGCATGAGGTGCTCGGTGAGCTCCTCCTGGTTGACGTTCAGCTTCTCCTTGTTGACGATCTCGTCCAGGATGAACTGGGTCTTGATGCCCTTGATCGCCTGCTCGGACGTCTCGGCGTCGAACTCCTCGGCCGTCTTGCCCTGGATCTCCAGGTACTTGTCGAGGGTCAGACCCATCTGACCGAGCTGGTGGTGCTCCAGGTTGTGCTTGCGGGTCTGGACCTCGTCCGCGAGCAGCTTCTCCGGGATCGGGACCTCGGCGAGCTTCAGCAGCTCGTCCAGGACGCGCTCCTGGGCCTGGGTGGCCTGGTCGTACTGCTTGGTGTTCTCGAGGCGCTTGCGGCTGTCCGCCTTGAGCTCGTCGAGGGTGTCGAACTCGCTCGCCATCTGGGCGAACTCGTCGTCCAGCTCGGGGAGCTCACGGGCGGCGACGGTGGCGACCTTGACGGTGACCTCCGCTTCCTTGCCCTCGGCGGAGCCGCCCTTCAGCTCGGAGGTGAAGGTGGCCTCGCCACCCGCCTCCAGGCCGGTGACGGCGGCGTCGATGCCGTCGAGAAGCTCTCCGGAACCGATGGTGTACGAGACACCCTCGGCCACGCCGTCCTCCAGGACCTCGCCGTCGACCTCGGCCTGCAGGTCGATCGTCACGACGTCGCCCTCGGCGGCGGCGCGCTCGACCGGGTTGGTGGAGGCGAAGCGCTCGCGGAGCTGCTCCACGGCCTTCTCGACGTCCTCGTCGCTGACCTCGAGGGCGTCGACGGTGACCTCGATGCCGGAGTAGTCCGGAATCTCGATCTCGGGGCGTACGTCAACCTCGGCGGTGAAGGCCAGCAGCTCGCCGTCCTTCAGCTCGGTGATGTCGACCTCGGGCTGACCGAGGACATTGAGCTCACCCTCGTTGACGGCCTCGGTGTAGAACTTCGGGAGGGCGTCGTTGACGGCCTCCTCCAGCACCGCACCGCGGCCGAAGCGCTGGTCGATGACCCGGGCAGGGATCTTGCCCTTGCGGAAGCCCTTCACCGTGACCTGCTGGTTGATCTTCTTGTACGCCGCGTCGAGGCTGTCCTTGAGCTCCTCGAAGGGCACCTCGACAGTGAGCCGAACCCGGGTCGGGTTCAGGGTCTCCACGGCGCTCTTCACGGTTCGGTCTCCTTGTGGCTGACTTCTTGGGGTTCTGCTCCGCCGCACGGGAGGCGGCTTCGCGGACCGAGCCCGGTACATCAGACACACGGGCACGCATTTTGCATAGTAACGGCAAGGAGTCGGACTCCCACAATGCGATCTTGCCCGTGGTCTGCGATCTTGCGGGTGGTCCCTGGTCCTGCTGGTGATGGTCCCTGATCTTGCCGGTGGTCGGGGTGGCCGGATTCGAACCGACGACCTTCCGCTCCCAAAGCGGACGCGCTACCAAGCTGCGCCACACCCCGTCGGTGCGACACGTAGGGTACATGCAGTCAGGCAGTGCATCGGCCGCTTTGCGCGGGCGGCACCCAACGCGACACCGGGTGGCCGCAATCGGGTGTGCGGGCAGCGCCCGTGACCCGCTACGATGCTTCACGTGCCGCCGGTCCTCCGGACCTGTGGTGCGGCTTTGCGGGCGTAGCTCAATGGTAGAGCCCTAGTCTTCCAAACTAGCTACGCGGGTTCGATTCCCGTCGCCCGCTCCATGCTTGGGCCCGGTCCGGCGAATTCCTCGCCGGACCGGGCCTTTTGCGTTCTGTCCGCGTGATGCCGGGTCGCCCGCGCCGGAGCACGGACGACCGGTTCGGCCGGTTCGGCCTGATCCGCCGGATTCAGAAGGAGATCTGGTTGATGGTCTCCGCTATCGAGTTCATGAATCTGTTGATCGACGGCGCCATGCCGGTCGATGCCAGAAAGAAGCCGAAGAGCACCGCGACGATCGCCGGCCCGGCTTTGATGGAGCCGCCCCGGATCAGGACCACCAGGATGATCGCCAACATCAGCACCACAGACAGTGAAATGGCCACGACTGATCACACCCTTGGTCGGTCCGCCTTGCCGGCCCGGAGGGGTGCATCCGAGCACTCCTCCGTCACGTCCATCGTGCCACCAACTCCCCTGTGGTCGCTGCCAGGTGACGGATCGAACTGACGGGATCGCGCCATCCTTGCGCCCCGCGCGCGCCTGGGGCGCACGCCCGCACGAGGGGTCGCACGGGGCCCTGCCGATGCCCCGCACACCTGTGAGCGAACTGTGAATCCATCAATCGCAATGACGTGCGAATGTGACGGTTTCCATATCCACACACTTCATTCACATGCAATTCCAAGGTTCAAGTGCGATGAAATTCACGCCCCTCAACAGCCTGCCGATATGCACCATTTAAGGTGGATGAATCGGTGCATATCGGGCGGTTGCCGGTGGTTTCACTTTCGATTGGTCGGGAACACGCGATATCCCTGAGCGGTTTTACGAATTCCAATCGAGGCGTCTAAGGTGCATGAGATGTTCCACGCTCCGAACGTATTTCAGAGGGCCCCGCTCCCATCGGCGACCCGGGAGTCGGAGCCCAGACCCCGAGGGACGACCGCCACCGCGGCACCCCCCGCACCGGTGGCGAACAAGCCTCCGGCGACCGCACCGGCGAAGAGGCGTGACGCCTACTTCGACAACGTCAAATATCTGGCCATCGTGCTCGTCGCGGTGGCGCACTCGTGGGAACCGGTGATGGACGGCAGCCGGACCGCCCGTGCGCTGTACATGGTGGCGTACACCTTTCACATGCCGGCGTTCATCATCGTCTCCGGCTACTTCTCCCGCTCGTTCGACATGTCCGCCGCCAAGGTGAAGCGCCTGGTCACCGGCGTCGCCGTGCCCTATGTGGTGTTCGAGACGGCGTATTCGCTGTTCAAGCGGTACGCGGACGACCAGGCCGATCTGTCGATCACCCTGCTCGACCCCTGGTACCTCACCTGGTTCCTGATCGCGCTGTTCATCTGGCGGATCACCACGCCGCTGTGGCAGGCACTGCGCCATCCGCTGCCGGTCGCGCTCGTCATCGCCGTACTCGCCTCCTTCTCCCCGGCGATCGGCGACGATCTCGATCTCCAGCGTGTTCTGCAGTTCCTGCCGTTCTTCGTGCTGGGGCTCCGGCTGCGGCCCGAGCACTTCCAGTTGGTGCGCCGGCGCGAGGTGCGGATGCTCGCTCTCCCGCTGTTCGCCGGGGCCCTGGTGTTCGCGTACTGGGCGGCGCCACGGATGCAGTTGGGCTGGTTCTACCGCAGCAACAGCGCGCAGGAGATGGGCGCCCCGTGGTGGTCCGGTGCCGTGATGACGCTGGCGATGTTCGGCTGCGCGCTGCTGCTCACCATCGGGTTCCTGTCCTGGGTGCCGCGCCGCCACATGTGGTTCACGGTGCTCGGCTCCGGGACGATCTGCGGCTATCTGCTGCACGGCTTCCTGATCAAGGGAGCCGGATACGCCGGGGTGTTCGACATCTACGACTGGCTCTCGGCACCCGTCGGCCTGGTCCTCGTCTCCCTGGTCGCGGCCGTTGCCGTGACGCTGATGTGCACGCCGCCGGTGCGGCGGGTGCTGCGCCCGGTGACCGAGCCCGACATGGACTGGGCGTTCCGGCGGGACTCGGCCAGGCTCTGAGCCGAGCCGCCGAGTGGATCAGTCCTTCGCCGTGTTGGCTTGAACCGATTGCTCGGTGGGCGATTCGCCCGGGGTGAGACCCAGCAACCCCCGTACCAGCGCATACTTCTCGGTCAGCCGGGTACGGGTCGCCGGTTCCAGCACGGCGAGGCGGGCCGGGTCCGCGTTGTGTGCCAGGTCGGACTCCTTGATCAGCAGCGCGCCCGGGGTGTCCAGGATGCGCCGGGTGTACGAACGGAGGTCCTCGCCGTCACGTTTGGTGACGGCGAGGACCATGTCCTTCACCTGCTGCGGCAGCGCGGCGTCGGCCAGCCACCGCGCCGACAGCGCGTCGTCCTCGACCGCGTCGTGCAGCCAGGCCGCGGCGATCTGTTCGTCGCTGCCGCCCCTGGTCCGTACCCCCTCGGCGACGGCGGCGAGGTGTTCGGTGTACGGGCGTCCCGCCTTGTCCCGCTGCTGGGCGTGGGCCTCACGGGCAATCGCCTCTGCTTCGGCCAGGGTCAGGTGTGCGTGTGGCGCGGTCATGGCCCGACTCTACGGACGGGCGGCCGTTCCGCGCAGGGCCGCTCGGGCCGGGACCACCATGGCGAGGAGGCCGAGGCCGACGGTCGCGGCGACGAAGCTCCCGTACA
The DNA here is from genome assembly GCF_026340595.1 of Streptomyces sp. NBC_01363. GTDB lineage: Bacteria > Actinomycetota > Actinomycetes > Streptomycetales > Streptomycetaceae > Streptomyces. The sequence continues at coordinate 3,041,286 of NZ_JAPEPF010000001.1, read as the reverse complement.
GGACCGGCGGGATGTACGGCGACTCGCCGGTCAGGCCCTTCATCATCGGGAAGAGCGTGGCCATCGCGATGCCGGTGCCGAGCGCGACGCCGGCCACCGTGACCAGCAGCGCCTCCCAGCGGATCATGCCCATGACCTGACTGCGGGTGGAGCCGACCAGGCGCAGCATGGTCAGTTCGCGACGGCGGTCGAGGACGGTCATCACCAGGGTGTTGATGGCGGCGACCGCGGCGAATCCGCCGAGTACCGCGGCCATGACGGTGTTGGCCCAGGCGTTGAGCTCGCGGTCCTTGTCCTGTGCCGCGGCGTAGCCGGAGGAGTCGGTGACGGTGCCGAGCGCGGTGAGCTTCTGTGCGGCGGCGGGAGTGGCCCGTACCAGGATGTCGGTGGCGTACGGCGAGGTCATATGGGTCTTCAGGTCGGCTGCGGGGAACGTGACGAGGCTGGTGCCGAGGCCGCGTCCGTAGACCGCGACGACCTTCGGGTTCGCCTTGGTGCCGTCCGGCAGCCGCAGGGCGAGCCGGTCGCCCGTGCGCACGTCGGCCGTGTCGGCGAGCGTGGTGTCGATGGCGACGGTTCCGGGCCGCAGGCCGGTGAGGGAGCCGGTCCTGACGTCGAGGTCCTGGACTCCGGCGAGCTCCTCGCCGGAGCCGATGACGCCCTGCGCGGAGGCGCTCTGCAGCGCCAGGCCATCGCCCGCCGGCACCAGGACGGAGCCGCGGAGCAGTCCGACCGCGGTGGAGACACCGGGGGTGGCGGCGGCCCGTCCGGTCGCGTCGGAGCCGAGTCCCGCCGGGGCGGAGACGATGTGGTCGGCGGTGATCGCGTCGCGCTGCTGGTGTGCGGTCACCCGCTCCTGGCTGGTCTGCATGAAGACGAGCGTCGACGCGAAGGCCATGGCGAGCACGATCGGGGTGATCGCGGAGGCCAGCCGGCGGGAGTTGGTACGGGAGTTGGCGGCGGCCAGCGAGCCCGACGCACCGGCGGCGCGCAGCGGGAAGCCGATGACGGCGGCGCAGATCCGGGCGATCACCGGGCCGAGCAGCCCGACCGCGACCATGAAGAGCATGACGACGCCCAGGGCGGCGTTGGCCGAATCGCCGCCGGAGGTGGAGGCCGCGACTCCGGCGAGGACCACACCGCCGACGAGCGCGGCGATGCCGAGCGGGGTGCGGATCACGCCGAACGGGGCGCGCTCCACGGCCGTCTGGGCCAGGGCGAGTCCCGGCTTCAACTTGGCGGGGCGCCGCGCGGCGAGGTAGCCGGCGCCCAGCGCGGTGAGCATGGTGGTGGCCGCCGCGATGGCCAGTGGCAGCCAGGAGATGTGCAGGGCGACGCTGTCGAGCACCGCGCCCCGGTCCTTGAGCTGTCCGAACCACCACGTGGCCAGGGCGGTTCCGGGCAGGCAGCCGAGCGCTCCGGCGAGCGGGGCGACGAGCAGGGACTCCGTGGCGATGGTGCGGCGCAGCTGGCGCGGGGTGGCCCCGATGGCGCGCAGCAGGGCGAACTCGCGGCTGCGCTGGCCCACGGAGAGGGCGACCGTGCCTGCGGCAGTGAAGACGGCGACCATGGTGGCGACGCCGCCGAAGGAGAGGCCGAGTCCCAGGAGGAGTTCCTTGGTGCTCGCGAGGGCCGGGGTCTCGACGGCGCCCCGGTCGTCACCGGTGTGGACCTTGGCGGCGGCGGTGTGGCCGACGGCCTTGCGGACCTGGTCGGCGAGGGTGTCGGTGGCGGTGCCCCGGTCGGCGAGCACGGCGATGGCGTCGACCCGGCCGGGGTGGCCGGAGAGCTGTACGGCCTGCCGGTCGGCGAACCAGACGGTGGCGTCGGCGGCGGTGGTGCCCGACACCTGGAACTCCCGTACGCCCGCGGGCGTGTCGAGGGCGACGGTGTCGCCGACCCGGCTCTTGGTGCCGGCCGGGACGACGACCTCGCCGGCCCCGGGCGCGTCGCCGGTGACCAGCCGCGTACCGGTGAGGGCGGTGGAGCCCCAGCCGTGCGCGGTGAGGGGGGTGCCGTCCTGTCGTACCGAGTAGCCGACGTCCCCGATCGCGGTGGTCGCGCCGGGGGCCGAGGCGGCCTTCGCCACCAGGGATTCGGGCAGCCGCGCGGTGTCCGGGATCAGTACGTCGGTCTCCTCCGTGCTGTCGCCGCTGCCGGACTTCAGATGGATCTTCTGGTCGGCGGCGACCACCACGGGGGCCTTCGCGTAGCGGTCCGCGGGTACGGAGGCGCGCAGGCCGGACTCCGTCAGGATGCCGCAGGCGGAGACGACGGCCGCGGCCAGCAGGAGCGCGACGAAGGTCCCGATGAACGACGAGGGTTTGAAGCGGACGGCCGCGCGGGCGAGGCCGTTCGGGGCGTGCGGGATGAACATCAGGCTGCTGCTCCTGCGTGGGCGGGGGTGGTGCGCACGGTCAGCGCGGTCATCCGGGCGGCGATCTGTGCGGCGCCGGCGTGCGGCAGGCTGTCCGCGATGGCGCCGTCGGCGAGGAAGAGCACCTGGTCGGCGTAGGCGGCGGCGGCCGGGTCGTGGGTGACCATGACGACGGTGGCGCCGAGGTTGTCCACCGCGTTGCGGAGCAGGGCGAGGATCTCGGCGGCGGTGGTGGTGTCGAGGGCGCCGGTCGGCTCGTCGGCGAAGATCACATCGGGCCGGGTGACCAGGGCGCGGGCGACGGCGACGCGCTGCTGCTGGCCGCCGGAGAGCTGGCCGGGGCGGCGGTCGCCCTTGTCGCCGAGGCCGACCCGGGTGAGCATCTCGGTGGCTTCGCGGCGGCTGCGGGCGGAGCCGGTGCGCTGTCCGGCCAGGCGCATGGGCAGGACGACGTTCTGCTCGACCGTCAGGGACGGCAGCAGGTTGAAGGCCTGGAAGACGAAGCCGAGGCGGGTGCGGCGCAGTTCGGTGAGCCGGTTCTCGCTCATGCCGGTGATCTCGGTGCCGCCGAGGCGTACGGAGCCCTCGGTGGGGCGGTCGAGTCCGGCCGCGCACTGGAGGAAGGTCGACTTCCCGGAGCCGGACGGTCCCATGACGGCGGTGAAGCTGGAGCGCGGGAGGGCGAGGTCGATGCCCCGCAGCGCGTGGACGGCGGAGCCGCCCCGGCCGTACTGCCTGCGGACGCCGCGCAGTTCGACGGCGAGGTCCGAGGGCCCGGACCCCTGGTGGATGTCCGTCGGGTACTGCCTGTCCTGCGCGTGCTGCCTGGTACGTCGCAGCCCCATGGTGTCCGCCTTCCGTCGCTCATCGGCCGCTTCTTCGACCACGACTCGAACCTACGGATCGGGGGCGGGTCCGGAACATGGCGGCTGCTGGCGGATCGGGGGTGGGGAAAACCCCAGGTCGTATCGGGGGCAGGCGCACCGCGGCGGACGGAACGCCGATGTCTTCCCGGCGGATTCGCGAGGGCTCCCGGGGATTCGCGAGGGGTTCCCGAGGCATTCCCGGCGTTTTCCCGAGGAGGGAAAGTTGCAACGTCAATCGTTCGGTAAACTAATTACTGACGCTTCCTTGACGCTCTCTTGACCTAACGAAGGATCGGGCCCATCGGACACGCAGACACGCTCATCGCCATGGGCGGCGCCTTCCTCGCCGCCGCCGTTCTCGCCCGCGTGGGCAGCCGCATCGGACTGCCGACCATCCCCCTGTTCATCCTGGCCGGAATCCTGCTCGGCCCGCACACACCCGGCATCGTGCTCGTCGCCGACCCGCACGAGCTGGAGATGCTCTCCGCACTCGGCCTGGTGCTGCTGCTCTTCTACCTCGGTCTCGAATTCCACCTCGACGACCTCAAGACCGGCGGCCGCAAGATGGCCATCGCCGGCGGCACCTATCTCGCCCTGAACGTCGGCGCCGGGCTCGGCTTCGGCTTCGCGCTCGGCTGGGGCACGTCGGAAGCACTCGTCCTCGCCGGTGTGCTCGGCATCTCGTCGTCGGCCATCGTCACCAAGGTCCTGGTCGACCTGGGCCGTATCGGCAATCCGGAGACCAAGCCGATCCTCGGCATCATCGTGGTCGAGGACGTCTTCCTCGCCCTCTACCTGGCCGCGCTCCAGCCCATCCTGTCGGGCGCCGACAGCCTGTCCGCCGCGGCGGTCGACGGCGGCAAGGCCTTCGGCTTCCTGCTGCTGCTCGCGCTGGCCGCCCGCTTCGGCACCCGGGTCATCGGCAAGCTGATCAACACCCGTGACGACGAACTCCTCGTCATCTCCTTCCTCGGCGCCGCGGTCTTCGTGGCGGGCATCTCGGAGTGGTTCGGGGTCGCGGACGCGATCGGCGCGTTCATGGTCGGCCTGATGCTCGGCAGCACGACCTCCGGCGAGCGCATCCTCAAGCTGGTCCACCCGCTGCGGGACGCCTTCGGCGCGATCTTCTTCTTCGCCTTCGGGCTCTCCATCGACCCGGGCGATCTGCCGACCGTGCTGTGGCCGGTGCTGGCCGCCGTCGCGGTGACCCTGGTCATGAACGTCTTCGCCGGACTCGCCGCCGCGAAGGTGTACGCGTTCGACCCGCAGGCCACGGCGAACATCTCCACCACGCTGGTGGCGCGCGGCGAGTTCGCCCTGATCCTCGCGACGATGGCGGCGGCCGCGGGGCTGGACGAGCGGCTCTCCCCGTTCATCGCGGGCTATGTGCTCCTCCTCGCGGTCCTCGCACCGCTGGCGGCCGGGCGCTCGCACTGGCTGGCCCGCATCCTGCCGGGCGGGCGGGGCCGGGGTGAGGACAGCGACAGCGACGACGGCGCCGGGAAACTCGCGGTCCCGGCCTGAGACGACGCCCACGCTGTTCCGGGTACGGGGCCGGGCCTCGCCGTCCCCGTACCCGGACATGCCGGTGTCCACGTTCCGGTGATGGGCCGATCGCCGTTGACCCGCGCCCGGTTCGGGCCGTTTGCGTACGGTTCAGGATCCGCGCGACACCATCTGCGTACGGTTCAGGATCTGCGCGACACCATCTGCGTACGGTTCAGGATCTGCGCGACAACAGCAGCAGCGCCCGGTCGTCGTTGACGTCCTTGGCGCAGGCCTCGATCAGGTGCCAGGCCGCGCCCTCGAACCCGGTGGCGACATAGCGGTCGGCCTCACCGGTCAACCGGTCGATGCCCTCCGCGATATCGCGGTCCGATGCCTCGACCAGGCCGTCCGTGAACAGCATCAGCACGTCGCCGGGGGCCAGCGAGCCCTTCACGGCGTCGAACTGCGCCCCGTCGTACACCCCCAGCAGCGGCCCCTCGGCCGCCTTCTCCTCCCACTGACCGCTGCCCGAGTGGAGCTGGAGGGCGGGCGGGTGCCCGGCCGACAGGAGTTCGTAATCGCCCGATTCGAGGTCCAGGACCAGATGGATCGAGGTGGCGAACCCCTCGTCCCAGTCCTGGCGCAGCAGATAGCCGTTGGCCGCCGGCAGGAAGCCGTGCGGGGGCAGCGAGCCGAGCAGACCGCCGAAGGCCCCGGACAGCAGGAGGGCGCGGGAGCCCGCGTCCATGCCCTTGCCGGAGACATCGGTGAGCACGGCTTCCAGGGTCCGTCCGCCGTTGGTGCGGGCGGCGACGACGAAGTCCCCGGAGAAGGACTGCCCGCCCGCCGGGCGCAGCGCCATCTCGCGGTGCCAGCCCTGCGGCAGCCTGGGCAGGGCGCTCTGCACCCGGATGCGTTCGCGCAGGTCGAAGAGCATGGTGCCACCGCGCCGCCACGGCACACCGACCCTGGCCCGGAACTGGGCGAGGACCAGCCCGAAGAAACCGCAGGCCGCGACCACCAGGACGATTCCCGGTGTCACCCGGGCCGGACCGTCGCCGTACGGGCCCAGTCCGATCGACTCCACGATCAGGGCCGTGGCGGCGGTCGCATACAGGCCCAGCAGACTGGCCGGGCGCAGCAGCAGGCCGCCCGCGACGATCGGCAGGACGAGCGCGGCCGGTGAGCACCACATCGGGTAGAAGAGCGTGGCGCAGGTGATGGCGGGAATGGTCAGTAGCAGGCCGACCAGCGCGATCCAGTCGGAGCCGTCGCCGCGGAAGTAGTCGACACCGGATTTGCGCAGCGCGATGCGTGCCCGGTGCACCGATTTCCGCAATCGGGCCGGGTACGTGTCTGCTCCTGCGCGACGGGCCATTGCCGGGACCCTATCTACCCGGCGGCCCGAGGTGCAGGGGGACCCCGTGACAATGCGTTCGAAATCGGGTCGCCCCGCCGTCCTGCCCCCTGGTAGGCATGGCCCATGACTACTGAGCTTCGTGTACTGCGTCCGTCCGAATGGAACCAATGGTTCGGGTGTCTGGAGCTGGCGTTCGGCGGGGACCCGGAGACTCCCGAGGAGCGCGAGCTGTTCGAGCAGCTGACCGAGCCCGAACGGTCGCTCGGTATCTGGGACGGTGACGACGTGGTCGGCACGGCGGGGGCGTTCAGCTTCCGGGTCGCGGTACCGGGCGGGGCACTGGTGCCCGCCGCCGGGATCACGATGGTGAGCGTCGCCTCCACGCACCGCAGGCGCGGGCTGCTGACCTCGATGATGCGTCGGCAGCTTGACGACATCCGCGCGCTGGGCGAGCCGTTCGCCGTACTGACGGCCTCGGAACCGGTGATCTACGGCCGGTTCGGCTACGGCGCCGCCTCGCGGCAGATGTCCCTGACGATCGAGAAGGACCGGATCCGGCTGGACGTGCCGCCGGGCACGGACGAGGTGCGGCTGCGCCACGCGAAGCCGGACGAGGCGATGGCGGCGTGCGAGGGCGTGTACGAGCAGCTGGTCTCCGGCCGTCCCGGCGTCCCGGCCCACGCGCCCGGCTGGGAGCGCAAGCCCATGGTCGACCCGGTCGCCCACCGGCAGGGCTCCTCGGCGCAGCAGTGCGTGCTGGCGGAGCGGGACGGGAAGATCGTCGGCAATGTGACGTACCACATCAAGCCGGAGTGGGAGCCGGCCGGCCCCAAGGGCACCGTCGTGGTCAACGACCTGGCCGCGCTGGACCCGGCGGCGTACGCGGCGCTGTGGCGGTTCGTCTTCGACATCGACCTGATGACGACGATCGTGGCCCGCAACCGCCCGGTCGACGACGCGGTGCTGCACCTGGTGTCGGACGTGCGGCGGTGCAACATCCGGATCCGCGATTCGCTCCATGTGCGTCTGGTGGAGCTGGGGGCGGCGCTGGAGGCCCGGACGTACCGGGGCCCGCTGGACGTGGTGTTCGAGGTGGAGGACGCGTTCTGCCCCTGGAACGCGGGGCGTTGGCGGCTCACGGCCGACGAGAAGGGCGTCGCGTCGTGCCGGCGCACCGACGACCCGGCCGATCTCGCGCTCTCGGTACGGGAGTTGGGCTCCGCGTATCTGGGCGGCGAGTCGCTGAGCTCGCTGGGTCTGGCCGGGCGGGTACGGGAGCTGCGGGCGGGCGCGCTGGCGGAGACGTCGTCGGCGTTCTTGTCGGACACGGCCCCGTGGCTGCCCCGGGGGTTCTAGGGAATCCCTAGGCCTTCTGGCACCCCGGGCACCAGAAGAGATTGCGGGCGGCGAGGTCGGCGATGCGGATCTCGCCGCCACAGATGTGGCAGGACTGGCGGGCCCTGCGGTACACGTACACTTCGCCGCCGTGGTCGTCGACCCGCGGCGGGCGCCCCATCGCCTCCGGCAGGTGCTCGGGGCGGACCGTGTCGATCCGGTTGTTCCGCACGCCCTCGCGCATCAGCGCCACCAGGTCCGCCCAGACCGCGTCCCACTGCGCGCGGGTGAGGTCCCGGCCGAGGCGGTACGGGTCGATCCCGTGCCGGAACAGCACCTCCGCGCGGTAGACGTTGCCGACCCCCGAGATGACCTTCTGGTCCATCAGCAGGGCCGCGACGGTGATCCGGCTGCGCGAGATCCGCAGCCAGGCCCGCTCGCCGTCCTCGTCGGTCCGCAGCGGGTCCGGTCCGAGGCGGTCGTGTATCGCGCGCTTCTCCGGATCGGTGAGCAGCGCGCAGGCCGTCGGACCGCGCAGATCCGCGTGGTGCTCCTCGTTCAGCAGGCGCAGCCGGACCGTGTCGGTGGGCGGCGGGGCCGGGACCGTACCGAATCCGAGCTTGCCGAACAGGCCCAGGTGGATGTGGACCCAGCCGGTGCCCCCGAAGCCGAGGAAGAGGTGCTTGCCGTGGGCGTCGACGCCGGTGAGGGGCCGGCCGTCGAGCAGCGCGGCGCCGGCGGAGAACTTTCCCTGCGGGCTGCTCACCCGCACCGGCCGCCCGGCGAACCTGTCCCGGTGGTCCGCCGCGAGGCGGTGGATGGTGTGTCCCTCGGGCACGGCGGCGGCTCTCCTCGGTGACGTAGGGACGCGGCGACGGGGTGACGCGGTGATGCGGAGAAATGGCTGTGCCGCCGGGAGCACCGGCGGCACAGGGGTGGGGCCGGTCAGCCCTGCTGCGGGTGGTGGGCCGGGATCGGGGGGAGCTCGCCGGTCGTCTCGTACGCCGTCAGCATCTCGATGCGACGGGTGTGACGCTCCTCGTTGGAGTACGGGGTGGCGAGGAAGATCTCGACGAACTTGGTGGACTCCTCCACCGAGTGCATCCGGCCGCCGATGGCGACCACGTTGGCGTTGTTGTGCTCGCGGCCGAGGGCGGCGGTCTGCTCGCTCCAGGCCAGTGCGGCGCGGACGCCCTTGACCTTGTTGGCGGCGATCTGCTCGCCGTTGCCGGAGCCGCCGATCACGATGCCGAGGCTGTCCGGGTCCGCGGCGGTCCGCTCGGCGGCACGCAGGCAGAACGGCGGGTAGTCGTCCTGGGCGTCGTAGATGTGGGGACCGCAGTCGACGGCCTCGTGGCCCTGGGCCGTGAGCCACTCGACGAGGTGGTTCTTGAGTTCATAGCCGGCATGGTCCGAGCCGAGGTACACGCGCATGTTCCGAGTGTGGCACGTGCGACGCCGGGTAGCCGCCATCGGGGTCGGAACGCTCCGACCGGTCCGCCGGGGACCTGCGGCGAACCTCATGTGATCGCGACGTGCGGGCCCGGTGTGAGCAAGGCCACCCGGACAACGGTCCGGGCAACGATTTGGTCAACGATTCGGAGGAAAGGGTTCCGCTTTTCGGGTTCGCCGGGCTTCAATGCATCACTCGCTGCCGCACCCCACTGCCGCGGCCGGGCACGCGCATCGCGTGATCCGAGAACGTAAGGATTCGATCCATGACGTCGCAGACGACTACGGCCGGACCGGGCCACCACCCCCACGAGCCGGACCGGTCGAACGGGCCGGACTCCCCGGGCTCCTCGGACGGACTCCAGGCAGGACTCAAGAACCGGCATCTCTCGATGATCGCCATCGGAGGGGTGATCGGCGCGGGCCTCTTCGTGGGCTCCGGCGCCGGTATCGCCGCCGCGGGACCGGCCATCCTGCTGTCGTACGCCCTGGTCGGCCTGATGGTCGTCTTCGTGATGCGGATGCTCGGCGAGATGGCCGCGGCCCGCCCCAGCTCGGGCTCCTTCTCCGCCTACGCCGACCAGGCGCTGGGCCGCTGGGCCGGTTTCTCGATCGGCTGGCTGTACTGGTTCTTCTGGGTCGTGGTGCTCGCCGTCGAGGCCACGGCGGGTGCCAAGATCCTGGAGGGCTGGGTGCCGGGCGTCCCGCAGTGGGCGTGGGCGCTGATCGTGATGGTGGTGCTGACCGCGACGAACCTGGTCTCGGTCGGGTCGTACGGCGAGTTCGAGTTCTGGTTCGCCGGGATCAAGGTCGTGGCGATCGGCGCCTTCGTGGTCGTCGGACTGCTCGCAGTCTTCGGGGTGCTGCCCGGCTCGGACAACCCCGGCGCGGGCTTCGCGCACCTCACCGACACGGGCGGGTTCTTCCCCGAGGGGCCGGGCGCGATCCTCACCGGGGTACTGATGGTCGTCTTCTCCTTCATGGGCAGCGAGATCGTCACCCTCGCCGCCGGTGAGTCCGAGAACCCGCAGCGCGCCGTCCAGAAGGCCACCAACAGCGTGATCTGGCGGATCGCCGTCTTCTACCTGGGCTCGATCTTCATCGTGCTCACCCTGCTGCCGTGGAACGACAAGTCGATCGTGAAGGACGGCAGCTATGTCGCCGCCCTCAACTCCATCGGCATCCCGCACGCCGGCCAGGTCATGAACGTCATCGTCCTCACCGCCGTGCTGTCCTGCCTGAACTCCGGCCTCTACACCGCCTCGCGGATGGCCTTCTCGCTGGGCGGGCGCGGGGACGCGCCGAAGGCGTTCGCCCGGACGAACAAGCGGGGCGTGCCGCAGGCCGCCATCCTGTCCTCGGTCGTCTTCGGCTTCGTCGCCGTGTTCTTCAACTACCAGTGGCCCGACACCGTCTTCCAGTTCCTGCTGAACTCCTCCGGTGCGGTCGCCCTGTTCGTCTGGCTGGTCATCTGCTTCACCCAGTTGCGGATGCGCGGCATGATCCTGCGCGAGTCGCCGGAGAAGCTGGTCGTACGGATGTGGCTCTTCCCGTATCTGACCTGGGCGACCATCGCGATGATCTCGTTCGTCCTGGTCTACATGCTGACCGACGACGACGGACGTCAGCAGGTACTGCTCTCGCTGCTGGTCGCGGCACTGGTGGTGGCGATCTCGCTGGTCCGTGAGGCCAGGAACCGCAAGAACCGCACGGCCGTGGAAACGCCCGCCAATACCTGACGGACCTTGTCAGGTTTACCGGAAAGGCTCTCCCTCGCAACGCCACCGAGCGAGCGATCGGAGAGCCTTTCCATGACCACCACCGCCCCCGCCGGCTTCCAGACCGGTTTCGCGGTCCGGCCCGACCTCGTCGTCGAGGCCGCCCACGCCGACGACGTACGCACCGCCGTGGCCGGCGCCGCCGCGCGCGGACTCCCGGTCCACGTCCACGCCACCGGCCACGGGCTGCCCGGGGCCGTCGAGGGCGGGGTCCTGATCAGCACCCGCCGGATGGACTCCGTCGAGGTCGACCCGGTCCGCCGCACCGCGCGGATCGGCGCGGGCGCCACCTGGGGGCAGGTGATCGAGGCCGCCGCACCGCACGGGCTCGCCCCGCTGAACGGTTCGTCCCCGTCGGTCGGCGCGGTCTCCTACACCCTCGGGGGCGGGCTGGGCGTGCTGGCCAGGGAGTTCGGCTACGCGGCCGACCATGTGCACGCGCTCGACGTGGTGACGGCCGACGGGGTGGTGCGCCATGTCTCCCCGGACAGCGAGCCCGATCTCTTCTGGGCGCTGCGCGGCGGTGGCCACCGGCTCGGCGTGGTGACCGGCATGGAGATCGGCCTGGTCCGGGCCGGGCGGCTGTACGGCGGCTCGGTCGCCTTCGACGGGGAGGCGGCCGGGACGAGCGCCGCCGAGGTGGTCGGCCGCTATCTGGAGTGGGCCGGGGCCGTGCCCGACACGCTGACCTCCTCGCTGGCGGCGATCCGGTACCCCGACGTCCCGCAGCTGCCGGAGCCGCTGCGGGGGCGCTACGTGATCTCGGTACGGGTCGCGTACACCGGCAGCGCGGCCGAGGGCGAGCGGCTGGTCGCGCCGCTGCGGGCGATCGGGCCCGCGCTCGCGGATTCGCTGCGGGAGATGCCGTACACCGACAGCCACACCATCCACAGCGACCCGCCGTTCCCGCACGCCTACTACGGCGACAGCGTGGTGCTCGGCGCCCTGGACGAGGACCGCGCCGGGCGCGTGCTGGAGCTGACCGGGCCGAAGGCCCCGATGATGACCGTGGTCCAGATCAACCACCTGGGCGGCGCGCTCGCCGCGCGGCCCGCTGTCGACAACGCGGTGCCGTACCGCGAGGCCGGGTTCCTGGTGCGGCTGCTCTCACCGCTCGACGGTACGGACGTGGCCTCGGTACGGGCCCTGTACGCGGAGGTGGCCGAGGTGCTCGCCCCGGTCGCCCTGGGCCGTTCGCTGAACTTCTCGTTCGGCGGCGGGGACCGGACCGAGGGCTTCCACGACGCGCGTACACAGCAGAGGCTCGCCGGTCTGGTGTCGCGTCACGACCCGGCGAGCCTCTTCGGGGGGAGTTACGGCATCAGCCCCGGCGGCCGATGAGCTTCCAGGCCGCGGGCAGCGCGCCCATGGCCAGCGCCGCCTTCAGCGCGTCGCCGAGCAGGAACGGCACCAGGCCGGCCGCGATGGCGGCGCTCGCCGACATGCCGGTGGCCAGCGCCAGGTAGGGCACGCCGACCGCGTAGATGATCGCGGAGCCCAGCACCATCGTGCCCGCGGTGCGCAGCACGGAGCGGTCGCCGCCGCGACGGGCGAGGCCGCCGACCACGGAGGCGGCGAGCAGCATGCCGAGGACGTAGCCGAACGAGGGGAAGCCCATGCCCGAGGTGCCCTCGGAGAACCACGGCATGCCCGCCATGCCCACCAGCGCGTACACCGCGAGGGAGAGGAAGCCGCGGCGGGCGCCGAGCGCGGTGCCGACGAGGAGCGCGGCGAAGGTCTGGCCGGTGACCGGGACCGGGGAACCGGGGACCGGCACGGCGATCTGGGCGGCGATGCCGGTGAGCGCGGCGCCGCCGAGGACCAGGGCCGTGTCGACGGCGTAACGGTGCCTGGCGGCGGGCAGCAGGTCGGCGAGGACCGCTCCGGTGCGGGCAGGGGCGGCGGCAGCAGTGCTCATCGGGACTCCGCGGGGGTGAGGGCAGGTGGGGACAGACTGAGCCCGACGTTAGCCCACGGGTTAACGCCCGATCACCATCAGTGGCCCACAAAGCGATGACCGAGGCGTTGGTGGGGTTCACACAAAGGGCGGTACGCAATCACGCGGAGGCGTGATGCTCGTCACTGAGGTGGGGGCGGAGTGACTCCGGATCCAGCCGGAAGCGGCCATCGGGAGGGACTGTAGGTTCCCGCCAAATCCACCCGCGATCGACTGGCGGCCGACCGGGCGCCGAGCCGGCCGCGACCCGGCCGCGACCCGGCTATCGGCCCCCTGTGTCCGGGTGTGCACCTTGTGTGAGCATCGTGCCCGTATGGCGGACACTGGTTCCCCGTCGGCGGGGTGCGTGCCCAGACTGTCCGCGCATGTCCGTCCCCCACGTCCCCCCACGTCTCGCCTACCGAACAGAGCTTGTCCATGTCTCGGATTTCCGCGTCTCCCCCCACCGGCTCCCCGGTCGCCGTCTCCGACACCGGGGCCGATTCGGCTCTCACCCACGGGCTCAAGCAGCGCCATCTTTCGATGATCGCCCTCGGCGGTGTCATCGGCGCCGGACTCTTCGTCGGCTCGGGCGCGGGCATCGCCGCCGCGGGACCGTCGATCATCATCGCGTACGCCGTCTCCGGGCTGCTGGTGATGCTCGTGATGCGGATGCTCGGTGAGATGTCGGCCGCGAACCCGGCCTCCGGTTCCTTCTCCGTCCACGCGGAGCGGGCGATCGGGCCGTGGGCGGGGTTCACCGCGGGCTGGGCGTTCTGGGTGCTGCTCTGTGTCGCCGTCGGCCTGGAGGGCATCGGCGCCGCGAAGATCGTCACCGGCTGGCTGCCCGGTACCCCGGAGTGGGCCTGGGTCGCGCTGTTCATGGTGGTCTTCCTGGGCACCAACCTGGCCTCGGTGACGAAGTTCGGCGAGTTCGAGTTCTGGTTCGCCACCCTCAAGGTCGTGGCGATCACGCTCTTCCTGGTCCTGGGCGTGCTGGCGATCCTGGGCGTGCTGCCCGGTACGGACGCCCCCGGCGCCGCCAACCTCAGCGGTGAGGGCGGCTTCATGCCGAACGGCGCCGAGGGACTGGTGATCGGACTGCTCGCCTCCGTCTTCGCGTACGGCGGTCTGGAGACCGTCACCATCGCCGCAGCGGAGTCCGAGGACCCGGTGCGGGGTGTCGCCAAGGCCGTGCGGACGGCGATGTGGCGGATCGCGCTCTTCTACGTCGGCTCGATGGCGGTCGTCGTCACGCTCGTCCCGTGGGACGACCCGAAGGTCGTGAAGGTCGGTCCGTTCTACGCCGCCCTGGACCACCTCGGCATCAGCGGCGCGGCCGAGATCATGAACGTGGTCATCCTGGTCGCCCTGCTCTCCGCGATGAACGCCAACATCTACGGCGCCTCGCGGATGGCCTGCTCACTGGTCGCCCGGGGCCAGGGCCCCAAGCGGCTCGGCAAGGTCTCCTCGGGTGTTCCGCGCACCGCGGTGCTGGTCTCGTCCGTGTTCGGCTTCCTGTGCGTGCTGCTCAGCTACTGGCGTCCCGACGACGTCTTCCCGTGGCTGCTCAACATGATCGGCGCGGTGATCCTGGTCGTCTGGATCTTCATCGCCGTCTCCCAGCTGATCCTGCGCGACCGGCTGGAGCGCGAGGCCCCGGAGAAGCTCGTGGTACGGATGTGGCTCTTCCCGGTCCTGACGGTGCTGGCGCTCCTGGCGATGGCCGGCATCTTCGTCCTGATGCTGCGCCAGCCGGGCACCCGTGACCAGCTGGTGGCGTCCGGCGCCCTGACCCTCGTGCTGAGCGTCATCGGTCTCGTACGGCAGCGGCGGGCGGCGGCCGTCAAGGGCTGACGCCCGGCACGCGGGGCACGTCCGGTACGCCCTGTGCGCCGAGGCCGTCCGGTGCGCAGGGCACGTTGAGGGAGAGCAGCGCACCGCCCTCCGCCCCGATCCGCACCTCGCTCACCGCCGTGTTCCGCAGCCGCGGGAAGACCCGGCGGTAGGCGCCCAGCGGAATCGACAGCAGTTCGCACAGCACGAGCCGCAGCAGGGTGTTGTGCGCGACGACGAGCACCCGCTGCCCCGGGTGCCCGTCCGCGATCCGGCGCAGCGCCGCCGTCCCCCGGGCCGCCGCGGCCCGCGGGTCCTCGGCCCCGGGAAAGGGGTGGGCCACCGGGTCGGCGCGGTACTCCCGGGCCCGCTCCGGGTGCTCGGCCGCGAATTCCGCCAGGGTGCGCCCCTCCACCTCGCCGAAGTCGCATTCGCGCAGGTCGTGTTCGCACCGGGGGGTGATGCCGGTCGCCTCGCACGCGGGCCGTGCGGTCTCGATCGCGCGGCTGACCGTGGAGGTCCAGATCGCGTCGACCTCGCTCCGGGCGGCCCACTCGCCCAGCTGCCGGGCCTGGCGGCGGCCCTCGTCGGTGAGTGCGATGTCGCTGACCCCGGCATAGCGGTTCTCCGCGTGCCAGACGGTCTGACCGTGGCGGGCGAGCAGCAGGGTGGCCGGGCTCCTGGTCATGCCTGCTCCGTTCGGGTTCCGATGGTCGCGGGTGGTCACGGCTGCTCCGTTCGGGTGCGGGCGTGGGCGGCGACCGGGCCGGGGAGCCAGCCGCGTCGCTCCAGTTCGTCCACCAGCGTGAGGTACGGCTCGGTGTACCACGCCGTGCGCACCGGGTGCGGTTGCAGCACGTGGCGCAGCCGCACCATCCGGCCGGCGATCCGTTGCAGGGTTTCCGCCTCCCCCGCCCCGTACGCGGCGAGAATCGCCATGCCGAGGGCGGGTTCGCTGTACTGCGGGATGTACACGGGCCGGCCCAGGATGTCGGCGCGCAGCCGGCTCCAGTAGCCGCTGCGGGCCGCGCCGCCGGTGAAGGTGAGCCGGCCGTACTGCTGGGCGCCGAGCAGGTCGAGGTAGTCGAGGCAGAGCCGCTCCATCAGGCCCACCCCGGTCAGCAGGGCCAGCCAGTGCTCGGCGTCGGAGGCGGGCTCGCCGAGCAGGAACCCGGTGGCCTCCGGCGCCACGAAGGGGAACCGCTCCCCCGTCGCCACCAGCGGATACGCCACCACCCGCGCCGGTTCGTGAGCGCGGGCCAGCGCGTCCATGCGGATCGGGTCCACGGCCGGGAAGGCGGCCGTCAGCACCCCGCCGCCGACCCCCGAGGCTCCGCCCGGCAGCCAGCTCCCGTCCGGCGCGCGGTGGTTGTAGACGACCCCGGCCCGGTCCTCGACCGGTGACGAGGTGACCCCCTTGAGGACCAGCGTCGTGCCGAGCACCGAGTTCCAGGAGCCGACGGTGAGCGAACCGGAGGCGAGCTGCGCCGCGCACCCGTCCGTCATCCCGGCCACGATGGGCGTGCCCTCCGGAATCCCGGTCTCCTCGGCCGCCGCCCGCCCCACCTCACCGATCCTCGTGCCGGGCCGCACCACGTCCGGGAACAGCCCGTCGGGCAGGCCCAGCTTGCCGAATCTCCGCCGCGGCCAGTCGTCCCGTGCCAGGTCGTAGCCGGTCTTCAGGGCGTGGCTGGAGTCGGTGGGCAACGGCGTTCCGGCGAGCCGCGCCAGGACCAGATCGGCCTGGTGCATGACCCGTACGGCACCGTCCGCCGCTCCCCCGTACTCCCGCAGCAGCCACATCACCTTGGGCAGGGCCCAGCTCGGCGGGGCCTTGGCCCTGGCCGCCTCCGCGACGGCCCGCCCGTCGTCGTACATCACCCCGGGGGTCAGCGGCCGGCCCTCCCGGTCGGCGAGCAGCACGGTGCCGGAGGTGGCGCAGACGGCGAGCGCACGCGGGGCGGGGCAGTCGCGCAGCGCCTGACGGGCCGCCGCGCACACGGCCGTCCACCAGTCGAGAGGCCGCTGCTCATGCCGTACGCCGTCACGTCTGCCCGTGAGCGGGGCCGAACCGCTGCCGAGGATCTCACCGCGGTCTCCTGCCACCACCGCCCGGACGCTCTGCGTGCCGAGATCGATGCCCATCCACATATCGGTCCCCTCTGTGAACTTCTCACTCTGCACCGAGAATTTCCGTTGCGCGAGGGATTGACGGCCAACTTCCGTTGTTCCAAGCTCTGTTAACCAGTCGATTCAACGTGTGAACGGGCCCCCCACCCATCTCCGGCCGGACCGTGGAGGTCACGGATGGACATGCACGCGCACGACCGGCGACGGTTCCTCGCCATCGGCGCGGCCACGGCCGCGTCCGCCGCCCCGCTGCTCACCGCCTGCGGCGCGGGCTTCGGCGGCGACAGGGCCAAGAACGACGGCTCCGCGGCCGACGACATCACCGGCTCCTTCGACTGGAAGCGGGCCAAGGGCAAGACAGTCAAGGCGCTGCTCAACAAGCATCCGTACACCGATGCGCTGATCGCCGATCTGAAGGCGTTCACCGAGAAGACCGGGATCGAGGTCGAGTACGACGTCTTCCCGGAGGACAACTACTTCGACAAGCTCACCGTCGACCTCTCCAGCGGACGCGCCTCCTACGACGTGTTCATGCTCGGCGCGTACATGGTGTGGCAGTACGGACCGCCGGGGTGGCTGGAGGACCTCGGCCCGTGGATGCGCAATTCCTCGGCCACCGGGGCCGAATGGGACCAGGAGGACTTCTTCCCCAACCTCCTCTCGGCCGACCAGTGGTCGCTGAAGGCGGGCGCGCCGCTCGGGCGGGGCGGGCAGTACGCGCTGCCGTGGGGCTGGGAGACCAATGTCGTCGCGTACAACACCGAGGTGTTCAAGAAGCTCGGCCTGAAGCCCGCCGAGACCTTCGACGAGCTGCGCGAGGTCGCCGGGGCGATCACCCGCCGGGCGCCGGGGGCGGGCTTCGACGGGATGTACGGGGTCGCGGTGCGCGGCTCGCGCAGCTGGGCGACGATCCATCCCGGCTTCATGACGATGTACGCCCGCAACGGCCTGAAGGACTTCACCGTCGAGGGCGGGAAGGTGAAGCCCGCGATGAACTCCCCGGAGGCGATCGCGTTCACCCGGGACTGGGCGGAGATGGTCCGGAAGGGCGGGCCGCCGTCCTGGACCTCGTACACCTGGTACCAGTGCTCCAGCGACCTCGGGGCGAAGAAGGCGGGGATGCTCTTCGACGCGGACACCGCCGCCTACTTCCAGGCGGTGAAGGGGGCCTCCCCCGCCTCCGGGAAGATCGCCTTCCACCCCGGGCCGAAGGGCCCCGGCGGCTCGCTCGCCACCAACATGTGGATCTGGTCGCTCGGCATGAACGCCAGGAGCCGCAACAAGTCCGCCGCCTGGCTGTTCCTCCAGTGGGCGACCGGCAAGGAGCATCTGCGCAAGGGCGCGATCGAGCACAACCACATCGACCCGGTACGGAAGTCGGTCGGCCAGGACGCCGCGTACAAGGACAAGATGCGGGCCATCCCCGGCTTCATCGAGACCTTCGAGACGGTCGTCGACCGGACGCGGATCCAGTTCACCCCGCAGGAGCAGTTCTTCGACGCGACGACCAGCTGGGCCGCCGCGCTCCAGGAGATCTACGGCGGGAAGAACGCCTCGTCCGTGCTGAACGGCCTGGCCGGCGATCTGGCGTCGAAGGTCGGCTGACCGGTGCCGGGACGCGCGGCCCCCGTGCCGGTGGCCGACCACGGGGCGGCCTCCGGCGCCGGGACCGGGAAGCGTGCGGCGCGGGCGGTGCCGGCCTGGCGCCGCTCGCTGCGGCCGTATCTGCTGATCGTGCCCGCGCTGCTGCTGACCGGCGGCATCCTCTACCCGTTCGGCCTCGGCCTCTACTACACGCTGTTCGACTTCGCGGCGAGCAAGCCACAGCCCGACCTGGTGGGCCTCGGGAACTACCGGCGGATCTTCACCCAGCCCGCGTTCTGGGACTCGGCGCGGGTGACGGTGGCGTACGCGGTCGGCGCGGCGGCCGTCGAGACGGTGCTCGGAGTGGCCGTGGCACTGCTGCTGCACCGGTCGAGCCTCGTCGGGCGGGTGCTGGAGAAGGTGCTGATCCTGCCGCTGATGATCGCGCCGGTGATCGCCGCGATCATGTGGAAGCTGATGCTCCAGCCCTCGGTCGGCGTCATCAACCACCTCCTGGAGCCGTTCGGCCTCGGCGGGGTGCAGTGGACGGACACCCCGACGGGCGCGCTGCTCTCGTCGATCGCCGTGGACGTGTGGGTCTACACGCCGTTCGTCGCGATCCTCGCGCTGGCCGGTCTGCGCTCGCTGCCCGCCTCGCCGTTCGAGGCGGCGGCGGTCGACGGGGCGGGCTGGTGGTTCACCTTCCGGCGCCTGACGCTGCCGATGCTCTGGCCGTACGTCCTGGTCGCCGTGATCTTCCGGTTCATGGACTCGCTGAAGGTCTTCGACATCATCTACGCGCTGACCGAGGGCGGCCCCGGCGACTCGACGATGGTGCTCCAGATCCGCGCCTACCTGGAGGCGATCCGCTTCCAGCGCTACTCGTTCGGGATCAGCTACATGATCGTGCTGTGGGCCGTGGTCTACCTGGTCACGATGGTGCTGGTGCGTTATCTGGGCCGGATCCAGAACCGGGCCGCGGAGGTGGCGCGATGAAGCGCGGGCTGCTCTCCGTCGTCGCCGACCTGGCGCTGATCGCCTACTTCGTCTTCGCGCTGTTCCCGGTCGCCTGGATGGTGGTCCTGTCGCTGAAGCCCACCAACGAGCTGTTCAGCACGTACTTCTCGTTCACCCCGACGCTCGACTCGTACCGCACGGTGCTGGGCGCCGGGGACGACCAGGGCGTGCCGTTCCTCCGGTTCTTCGTGAACAGCCTCGTCGTGTCGCTGGGCGCCGTCGCGCTGTCGCTGGTGATCGGGCTGCCCGCCGCGTACGCCGCCGCGCGGTGGCGGTTCCGCGGCTCGGAGAACCTGATGTTCACCCTGCTCTCGTTCCGCTTCGCGCCCGAACTCACCGTGATCATCCCGCTGTTCGTGCTCTACCAGCAGCTCGGGCTCTTCGACACCTACGTCGGCATGGTGTGGGTGCTGCAACTGGTGACGCTCCCGCTGATCGTCTGGATCATGCGGTCGTACTTCTCCGATCTCTCCCCCGAGCTGGAGCAGGCGGCGCTGCTGGACGGCTACACCCGCAAGCAGGCGTTCTTCAAGGTCGCGCTGCCGCTGGTGAAGCCGGGGATCGCGGCCGTCTCGCTGCTGGCTTTCATCTTCGCGTGGAACAACTTCGTCTTCCCGCTGATCCTCACCTCGTCGAACGCGCAGACGGTGACGGTCGGCGCGCTGTCCTTCCTCGGCGGCGACCGGCCCAAGTACAACCTGACGGCCGCGGCGGCCCTGGTCTCGGTGATCCCGCCGCTGCTGCTGGCGCTCACCATCCAGCGGTATCTGGTGCGCGGACTGTCGTTCGGGGCGGTGAAGTCATGACCGGCCCGGCAGCCATCGCGCTGCGCGGTGTCAGTAAGCGGTACGGGAAGAACACCGCGCTCGACGGCCTGGACCTGGAGGTGGCGGAGGGCGAGTTCTTCTGTCTGCTCGGCCCGTCCGGCGCCGGGAAGACGACCACGCTCAAGACGATCGCGGGCCTGGAGCAGCCGCAGGCCGGGACGGTCGCGCTGGACGGGGCGGACATGGCGGGCGTGGAGCCCTACGACCGGGGCGTGGCCATGTGCTTCGAGTCGTACGCGCTCTACCCGCACCGCACCGCGTACGACAATCTCGCTTCCCCGCTCCGCTCGCCGCGCCACCGCCTCCCCGCGCACGAGGCGCGCGAGCGGATCGGGGAGATCGCCGAACTCCTGGGCATCGGCGCCCTGCTGGACCGCCAGGTGGGACGGCTCTCCAACGGCCAGCGGCAGCGGGTGGCGCTCGGCCGGGTGCTGGTGCGGCCGGCCAGGGCGTTCCTGCTCGACGAGCCGCTGTCGCACCTCGACGCGAAGCTGCGGCAGGCGATGCGCGCGGAGCTGCGGGCGATCGGCGCGGTCCGGCGCACCACCACGCTGTACGTCACCCACGACTCGGTGGAGGCGCTGGCGCTCGGTGACCGGATCGGGGTGATCAGGGACGGCCGCATGGTGCAGACCGGCACCCGCGAGGAGCTGTGGCACCGCCCGTACGACACCTTCGTGGCCCGGTCCTTCGGCCGGCCGCGGATCAATCTGCTGCCGGGGACGGTGACGCCCGAGGGGCACTTCCGGTCGCCCGACGGGGCCTACGAGCTGCCGCTGACGGTGCCCGCACCGCCCGGCGCCGCCGTCCAACTGGGTGTACGGCCACGGGACATCGGGCTCCGGGGACCGGCGGAGACCGCCGGCGGGGGCCCGGTCCTGGAGCTGACCGGCGCCGTCCATGTCACCGAGCTGCTGGGCCGGGCCACCGAAGTCACCGTCCGGATCGGCGGGCAGCAGCTGTCCCTCGTCGTCCCGCGCGCCGAGGCGGCCGGCCTGAGCCCCGACCATCCGGTCCGGCTCTCCGTACCGCCTGAGAGTCTGCTGCTGTTCGAGGCCGACCGGCCGGCACGTCCAGGACGAAGGATCAGCACGTGAGCAACGTTCCGCAGCGGGGTCCCGCCCCGCGCCAGGCATCCATAGCCGAGTACGTCCTCGCGCAGGGCGAGGTGAGCGCCGCCGAACTGGCGGAGCGTTTCGACGTCAGCCTGATGACCATCCACCGTGATCTGGACGAGCTGGAACGGCAGGGCATCGTCCGCAAGTTCCGCGGCGGCGTCACCGCCCAGCCGTCCGGCGTCTTCGAGTCGAACGTCTCCTACCGGCTGAAGACGATGCGGGCCGAGAAGGCCGCCGTCGCCGAACGGGCCCTGAAGCTCATAGAGCCGGGCATGGCGGTGATGCTCGACGACTCGACGTCCACGCTGGAGATCGCGCGCAGGCTGCGCTCCATCACCCCGCTGACCGTCGTCACCAACTTCCTGGAGGCGATCAACCTGCTGTCGCAGGAGCGCGGCATCCATCTGATGGGCCTCGGCGGGGACTTCGACCCGCTGCACTCCTCGTTCCTCGGCGTCTCGTGCGTGGAGGCGGTGCAGTCGCTCCAGGTCGACATCTGCTTCACCTCCACCTCCGCCGCGTCCGGCGGCTTCGCCTACCACCAGGAGCAGCACATCATCTCCGTGAAGCGCGCGATGCTCGACTCGGCGAGCCGCAATGTGCTGCTGCTCGACCACTCGAAGCTCGGCCGGGTCGCTCTGCACCGCCTCGCCCCGCTGTCCCGCTTCGATCTGCTGCTGGTCGACGACGGGGCGTCCCCCCAGGCACTGCGCGAGCTCGACGAGCACAAGGTGCCCTACGAGGTCTGCTCCACCGGCCGGGACTCCGGAGCGGGGGACGGCGATGACGGGTGAGGGCGAGGCGGCGATGACGGATGACTGAACTGGCCCTGCGCGCACTGCGCAAGACCTACACCGGGCGGGGCCGGGCCGCCGTCGAGGCCGTCCGGTCCATCGACGTCGAGCTGCGCTCCGGCGAGCTGCTGGGGCTGCTCGGCCCGTCCGGCTGCGGCAAGTCCACGACCCTGCGGATGATCGCCGGCCTGGAGACGGTCACCGGCGGCGACATCCTCATCGGCGGTTCGTCGGTGGTCCGCCTCCCGGCCCGGCAGCGCAATATCGGGGTGGCGTTCGAGAACTACGCGCTCTATCCGCCGCTGACGGTCGCGGAGAACCTCGGTTTCGGGCTCGCCGCCCGGGGCGGGTGCGGCTGGGCCGAGATCCGCCGCCGGGTCACCGGGATGGCCGAACGCATCGGGATCACCGACCTCCTGGGCGCCCGCCCGGCCGGGCTCTCCAGCGGCCAGAAGCAGCGCGTCGCGCTGGCCCGCGCGCTGATCCGGGTCCCCGACGTCCTCCTTCTGGACGAACCGCTCTCCCATCTCGACGCCGCCCAGCGGGACACCACCCGGCGGGAGTTGAAACGCATCCAGCGCGACAGCGGCCACACCACCATCCTCGTCACGCACGACCAGGAGGAGGCGCTGTCGCTCGCCGACCGGATCGCGGTGATGCGGGACGGCGAGATCCAGCAGCTCGGCACGCCCGAGGAGATCTACGACGCCCCGGCGAATCTGTTCGTCGCCGACTTCGTCGGGGAGCCGGCGGTCAATCTGCTGCCGGGCACGGCCGACGGATCGGGCGGGGTGCGCCTCTCGGACTCCGTGCGCGTCCCCGTCCCGCACCGGATCGCGGCGGGACGCGCGGTGGTGCTCGGCATCCGCCCGGAGGACCTGCGCCTGGACGACACTGGTGCACGGGCCCGGGTCGCCGCCCATGAACCCCTGCTGGAATCCGGCATCGCCACGCTGTCGCTCGACGGGGTGGCGAAGCCGCTGGTCGTCGTGACCGGTCCGGAGGTACGGCTCGACCGGGACGACACCGTACGCATCACCGCCGATCCCCGGCACGTCCATGTCTTCGACGCCCAGACAGGAGACGCTCTGCGATGACCCGCCCCGAGACGGTCCGCCCCGCGACGAGGATTCTGCTCGCCGGTGACCACTTCGTCCTTAACTCCCTGCTCGCCGAGGCCCTGCACCACGTGCTCGACCCGCTCGGCACGGAGCCGCAGCTCGGCGAACTCACCCTGCCCTGGCCCCTGGAACCCTTCGGCAAGGTCGCCGAGGTCGACGAGGCGAGCGACGCCGAGGACGCGCTGATCGCCGCCCTGGACGGGGTGGAGGTGTGCGTGACGCAGATGGGCCCGTTCACGGAGCGGGTGCTGGCCGCCGCGCCCGATCTGCGGCTGATCGTGGTCTGCCGGGGAGGCCCGGTCAATGTGAACGCGGCCGCGGCACGGGCCCGGGGCGTGCGGGTGTGCTTCGCACCGGGACGCAACGCGGCGGCCACCGCCGAGTTCACCGTCGGGCTGATCCTCTCCGCCCTGCGCCGCATTCCCGACGCGCACCGCTCCCTCGCCTCCGACGGCCGCTGGGACGCCTCCCACTACACGTACGAGAACTGCGGGCTGGAACTGGAGGACACCCCGGTCGGCCTGATCGGCTACGGCGCGGTGGGCAGCCGGGTGGCCCGGGTGCTCTCCGCGTTCGGCGCCGAGGTCGAGGTGTACGACCCGTATGTGCGCGGCGACGTCCTCGGGATGCGGGCCGGTTCGCTGGAGGCGCTGCTGGCCCGCTCGCGCGTCCTCACCCTGCACGCCAGGCTCACCCCGGAGTCCCGGCATCTGATCGGCGCCCGTGAGCTGGCGCTGCTGCCGCGCGGTGCGGTGCTGGTGAACGCGGCCCGGGGCGGGCTGCTGGACACGGACGCGCTGTGCGACGCCCTGGACTCGGGGCAGCTGCGGGCCGCGGCGCTCGACACGTACGAGCAGGAGCCGCCCCCGGCCTCGTCGCGGCTCTTCCGTACCCCGCATCTGCTGATGACCCCGCATGTGGCGGGGGCCAGCCGGGCCGTCGCGGAGAAGGCGGCCCGGATCGCGGCGGCCGAGGTGGCGCGCTACGTACAGGGCGAGCCGCTCGCCCACGCGCTGTGAGGGGAGCTGTGACGATGACCGGAGGCTCGACGAGATACATCGGCATCGACGTCGGTACGTCCGTGGTGAAGGCCGCGGCCTTCGACCCGCTCGGCCGCACGCTGGCCGTCGAGTCCCGCCCGGTGGGGCTGGCGATCCACGACGGGTTCGTGGAGCAGGACATGGACGAGGTGTACGGGGCCGTCCGCGAGGTGCTGGACGCGCTCGGCTCCGACGGGGTCGCGTTCGCCGGACTCACCGGACAGGGCGACGGCGTCTGGCTGGTCGACGCGGCGGGCCGGCCGGTCCGCAAGGCGATCTCCTGGATGGACGGCCGGGCCCATGAACTGGTCGACACCTGGCTGGCGTCCGGCGTCTTCGAGACGGTCTACCGGCGCACCGGCAGCGCGATGTTCCCGGGCTGTCCGGGCCCGGTACTGGCCTGGCTCGACCGGCACGAACCCGCCGCGCTCGACGCCGCGACGACCGCCCTGTACTGCAAGGACATGGTGTTCCAGCGGCTGACGGGGGTCCGGGCCACGGATGTCTCCGATGCGTCGATGCCGTTCCTGGACCCGATGACCCGTGCGTACGCCCCCGATGTCGTGGCCGCGCTCGGCCTCGCCCACCGGTCCCCGCTCCTCGCCCCGGTCAGCGACCCGGTCGCCACCGCCGAACTCCCCTGCGGGTTACGGATTTCCAACGGCCCGTACGACCTGCCGGCCAGCGCGCTCGGCGCGGGCGTCACCCGTCCCGGCGACGGACTGCTGATCGTCGGCACCTGTCTGGCCGCGCTGGTGGCCACGGAACGACTCGACCTGGACGGCGAACCGGCCGGGCTGCACATCTCCACCGACCGCCCCGGCCACTGGCTGCGCGCCATGCCCGCCATGGTCGGCACCGCGGCCCTGGACTGGGTCCTGACCACCACCGGCGTACGCCACACCGAGGTCGACGCGCTGCTCGCCGCCACCCCGCCCGGCGCGAACGGTGTCCGGGTGCTCCCCTACTTCGCCCCGTCCGGCGAACGCGCCCCGTTCGTCGAACCGAGGCTGCGCGCCGAGTTCACCGGCGTGTCCCTGGAGACGACCCCCGCCGATCTGATCCGCGCCGTCTGCGAGGGCATCGGCTTCGCCGCCCGGCACTGCCTGGAGGCCGCGGGCCTCACCGGCACCCTCGCCCTGTGCGGCGGCGGCACCCGCTCCCCCGCCTGGATGCGGCTGTTCGCCGATGTACTGGGCCGGCCGGTCCGGATCGTGGAGGGCGAGGTGGGTGCGCGCGGCGCGGTGCTCGCGGCGGCCCGGCGCTTCGGCGAGGAGCTGGACACGGCCGCGTGGACGGCCCCGACCGCAGTCGTCGAACCGGACCCGGCGCACGCGGCGCACTACGCGAAGGCGTACGAGGACCACCTGAACCGACTGGCGGAGGCCCGCACGTGCGCCCGTGCGTGAGGGCGCGCCCGGTCCTACGTCGAAGGACTGATCACTATCTCCCCTTCCTGCTGTTAGCCTGCTCCTGCATACAGGTTGCAATAACAACAGGACAGCAGCTGGAGGGTTCGACCACATGGCCACGTACACGCTCCCGGAACTCCCGTACGACTACGCGGCGCTCGAACCGGTCATCAATCCGCAGATCATCGAGCTCCACCACGACAAGCACCACGCCGCCTATGTGAAGGGTGCGAACGACACCCTGGAGCAGCTGGCGGAGGCGCGCGACAAGGAGGCCTGGGGAGCGATCAACGGGCTCCAGAAGAACCTCGCGTTCCACCTCTCCGGCCACATCCTGCACTCGATCTACTGGCACAACATGACCGGCGACGGCGGCGGCGAGCCGCTCGCGGCGGACGGTGTCGGTGACCTGGCGGACGCGATCACCGAGTCGTTCGGCTCCTTCGCCGGTTTCAAGTCCCAGCTGACGAAGGCCGCGGCCACCACGCAGGGCTCCGGCTGGGGCGTCCTGGCGTACGAGCCGGTCAGCGGCAAGCTGATCGTCGAGCAGGTCTACGACCACCAGGGCAATGTCGGCCAGGGTTCCGTCCCGGTCCTGGTCTTCGACGCCTGGGAGCACGCCTTCTACCTCCAGTACAAGAACCAGAAGGTCGACTTCATCGAGGCGATGTGGGCCGTCGTCAACTGGCAGGACGTGGCGAAGCGTTACGCGGCCGCCAAGGAGCGCGCCGACGTGCTGCTGCTCGCCCCCTGACCGGGAGGCGCAGATACGTCCTGCCTCGTGATCGTCTTCTCAACCTTCACCGGGCAGGCGGATGAAGGGAGGGCCCTCGCCTGGACGTGACAGGTGAGGGCCCTTCTGTCATGTTCGAGGACTCAGGGGGCTGTGGGGCGGGCCAGAAGTGTGCTCAGGACCTGCTCGGCATGGGTCCAGAGCACCGCCCCGCCGGCCTCCGGCACCAGGTGCCGTACCGCGCCCGGGATGCGCGAGGCCAGCCGGACCCCCTGGTCGGGCGAGTGACCGGTGTCCTTCTCCCCGTACCAGAGGTCGACGGGTACGGCGATGTCCGACAGCCCGATCCCCCACTGCCCCATGGCCAGGACCGTGTCCCGGGCGTAGCCGGCCGCCCCCTGTGCGAAGGCCTCGTCGAGGGCACGCCGGTAGGCGGCGGCGAACGCGGGCTGCTGATAGACGGCGAGATCGCACTCCGGGCTGCCGGACATGACCATGTCCCACATCCCCTGCGAGCTGAACCCGGCGAAGACCTGCTCGGCGGCGGCCGGGTCGGCCACGGCCAGGTCGACGAGGCCCCGCAGTTCCTCCGGAAGCGCGTCCGCGAAGCCCGGCTCGGCGACCTCGTCCGCACCGGAGACCACCGCGAGCGCCCGGACCGCTCCGGCGGCGGCGCACGCCAGCGCGAAGGGCGCCCCCTGCGAGTTGCCGACCATCAGGGGAAGTCCCAGGCCGCGCAGACCGGCGAACGCGCGGACGTCGTCGACGAAGTCACCGAACGTACGCCCCGGCGCGGGCGAGGAGACCCCCAGACCGGGGCGGTCCACGGAGATCAGCCGCACCCCGAGCCCGTCCAGCACATCGGCGCCGAACCCGAGATGCCTGCTGGTGGCCGCACCGGGCGAGAACAGCACCGGCACCCCGTCCCCCGGCCCCCACTCGGCCCAGCCCAGCGACCGCCCTCCCGGGAGCTGTTCCGTACCGATACGAACCGGGTCGATCACACTCAAAGACATGCACCCGATCATGGCCGGATCCGCTGCCCGCGTCGAAGGATTTTCCCCGGAGCCCGGACCGGACCGCCTCAGGGGGCGGCGGTGTCCGGCCAGGAGACGTCGGTCTCGACCGGCGCGGCATAGTCGATGCCGGGCACGGCGAATCCGTACAGGCGCTGCACTTCGGTGTGGAACCAGTCGAGGTCGGCGAGTTCGGTGATGTTCTCGGTGGTGGCGGCCTGCCACCGCTCGGTGACGGCCGTCTGGACGGTGGGGGCGAGTTCCCAGGTGTCCAGGCGCACCCGCCCTTCGTCGTCGAGGTCGAGCGGGCGGACACCGGTGAGCTGGTCCCACAGGTCGGTGAGCTGCCCGATCGGCGGGACCATGGCATCACCGAGGACGCCGCGCAGCAGCCCGACGTACAGGGCGATGCCGGGGATCGCGGTCGAGGACTGGGTGACGGCAGCCGCGTTGACCGAGGTGACCGCGCGCCCCTCGACCAGCTTGCCGAGCCGTTCGTCGAGGGTGCGGGCGGTCTGTTCGAGGTGGGACTTGGCAGCGCCGATGGTGCCCTGCCGGTAGATCGCGGCCGTCAGGGCGGAGCCGATGTAGGAGAGGGCGGCGGTGGTGAATCCCTCGGCGAGCAGTCCGCGGTCGGCGAGGTGGTCGATCCACCGTTCCCAGTCGGTTCCGCCCATGACGGCGACGGTCTGCTCGATGTCGTCGCCGTCGGCCGGCTGCGTCCCGACCTCCCGCACCTCGCCGGTGCCCCCGTCGTCGAAGACGAGGGTCTTGGTGCTGTACGCCTCACCGATGGGCTTGAGGACGGACGCGTAGGTGGTCCCGGTGTCGGGGTCGGTACGGCGTGGGGCGGCCACCGAGTAGATCAGGTAGTCCAGACGGCCCCCGAAGCGCTCCACCAGCACCTGCGCGACCTGGTTCTTCATCTCGTCGGAGAACGCGTCTCCGTTGAGGAACACCATGTCGTGACCGTGCCGACGGGCGAGTTCGGCGGTCGCGGCCGTGCGGTACCAACCGGCCGTACCCGTGCGCCGTCCGGGGGCCTTCTCGAAGCAGACCCCGATCCCACGGATCCCGGCACGGGCGAGACCCGCGATCGTCGCGGCCAGCCCGTACCCGGCGGAGGAGCCGATGACCAGCGCCACGGGTGCCCGGTCGGGCACGCGGGAAGGGGCGGGGACGGCCTGCCACATGTCCTCCACCAGGCGCTCGCAGCCGGCCGGGTGGGAGTCGAGGAAGAGGAAGCCGCGGTTCTTCGGGGCGATGACGCGTTCGCTCACGGGCTCGGGTCCTTCGGTTCGTCACGGACGAGAAAGCGGCGACCGCGAGGGCATGCACCGCACCCCGCAAGTCTGCGACCGTACGAACACAGGTGGTCACTTCGCCGGACACAGTAATACTCACCAGTCCTTGGAGGCTTTCCACCATTTCGGCCGGCGCGGAAACGCCGGCGCCCGGCCCGCTCGGGGCGCGCTTCGGACTGCCCGCGTCCCCGGTCGGGACGTCGAGGGGGTACGGAGGAGGGCGCCGGGCAGGTGGGATGAGGGGCCTCTTGCCCGAACGTGACAGGTGGGGGTCTCCCTGTCACGTTGCGCGGATGCGGGGGCCCCGCCCGGCGGGCGCCCCGCTCGGCACCACTCGCCGCGGGCTTCCCGGTCGATGCCGACGGATGTCAGCCGGTGACCAGCGCCATCATCAGCCCGTCGTACCCCTTGCTCCCCACGGTCTGCAGCGCGGTCGCGGTCAACGTCGGCTCGGCCGCGACGAGTTCGGTGAACCGGCGCACCCCCTGCACCTTCGGGTCCTCGCTGGCGCCGTCGACCACCTCTCCGTCGCGTACGACATTGTCGGCGACGATCAGACTGCCGGGCCGGGTCAGCTTCAGGGACCAGGCCAGGTAGTCGGGGTTGCTCGGCTTGTCGGCGTCGATGAACACGACGTCGAACGGTCCGTACCCCTCCGCCGCGAGCCCCGGCAGCGTGTCGAGGGCCCGGCCGACCCGGATCTCGACGACATCCGCGAGCCCCGCCCGCTCGATGTTTCCGCGCGCCACCTCGGCACACTCCGGATCGGCCTCCAGCGTCACGACCTTGCCGCCCTCGGGGAGCGCGCGGGCCAGCCAGATGGTGCTGTAGCCGCCCAGGGTGCCGATCTCCAGCACGGTGCGCGCGCCCTGGAGCCTGGCCAGCAGGTTCAGCAGCTTGCCCTGGTTGGCGGCGACCTGGATCGCCGGGAGTCCCGCCGCCTCACTGGCCTCCACGGCCGCGTCCAGGGCCTCGTCCGGGCCCACCAGCAGACCGTTGAAGTAGTCGTCGACCTCGGTCCATCGTGCCAGCGTCACGGCATGTTCCTCTCTCGATCCCAATGGGTTCCCAAAGGGAACTTACATCATGCGAGGCGAATGCGATGATGAGCCCCATGAACGCCACGAGCCCGACCCCCGCCGACCCCACCGCCCTGCACCCGATGCCGGGCCAGCCCCGGGTCGTCCTGCTGAAGCCCCTGGTGAAGTCCGAGCTGATCGAGGTCGGGGACTTCACGTACTACGACGACCCCGACGACGCGACCGCGTTCGAGTCCCGCAACGTGCTGTACCACTACGGTCCGGAGAAGCTCGTCATCGGGAAGTTCTGCGCGCTCGGGACCGGGGTGCGGTTCATCATGAACGGCGCCAACCACCGGATGGACGGCCCGTCCACCTTCCCGTTCCCCTCCATGGGCGGCTCCTGGGCCGACCACTTCGACCTGCTGACCGGGCTGCCGGGCCGGGGCGACACGGTCGTGGGCAACGACGTCTGGTTCGGCTACAACTCCATGGTGATGCCGGGCGTACGGATCGGGCACGGCGCGATCATCGGCGCCGGCTCCGTCGTCACCTCCGACGTACCCGACTACGGCATCGTCGGCGGCAACCCGGCCAGGCTGATCCGCACCCGGTACGACGAGGAGACCATCGCCCGGCTCCTCGCCGTCGCCTGGTGGGACTGGCCCACCGACCACCTCACCCGCCACATACGCACCATCATGTCCGGCAGCGTCGACGCCCTCGAAGCGGCCGCCCCGGAGGGGACACCATGACGATCACCGTCCGCGAGCTGGCCTATTACCCGGTCAAGGGCTGCGCCGGGACCACGGTCGACTCCGCGCAGGTCCTCGGCACCGGCCTCGGACACGACCGTACGTTCATGGTGGTGGACGCGGCGGACGGCGCCTTCCGCAGCCAGCGCACCCACCCCGCGATGGCCGCGATCAGCGTCGACGTCCTGGCCGCGGGCGCGACGTTGGCCCTGACGACCGCCGGCATCGAACCACTCCACCTCGACGTCGACCCACACGGCCCGCGCCTCGACGTCAGCATGTTCGACCGCCCGCTCGGCGCGGCCATCGACCAGGGGGACGCGGTCGCGGAGTGGTTCTCCGACGCGCTCGGCGTGAAGTCCCGCCTGGTACGCGTGGCTCCCGGCTTCGACCGGGACGGCTGGGGCGACACCCCGGGCAAGGTCAACTTCGCCGACGCGCACGCGGTGCTGGTCGCCTCGACGGCCTCCCTGGACGACCTCAACGCCCGCATCACCGCCCGGGGCGACGCGAAGCCCGTCCCCATGAACCGCTTCCGCCCCAACATCGTCCTGACCGGCAACGACGAACCCCACTTCGAGGACCGGGTACGCCGGATGACCATCGGCTCCGTCGAACTCGCCCACTCCGTAAGGGCGATGCGGTGCGCCGTCCCCATGGTCGACCAGACCACCGGCCACCGCGCGGGCCCGGAACCGATCCGCACCCTGTCGACGTACCGGCGCGAGCCGGAGTACGGGAACAAGGTCAGCTTCGGCGCGAAGAACGCCGTGGTCTGCGAGGGCACGGTGAGCGTCGGGGACGTGGTCGAGGTCGCGGAGTGGCTCGGCGTGTGAAGGCCCCGGACGTCACCGCGCCGCGCGATGGCTAGGCTGCCGGGCATGGACATCGTGATCCCGCTCTTCGACCGCTTCGAACCGCTCGACGCGATCGGCCCGTACGAGATCCTCGCGTACGTGCCCGGCGCCACCGTCCGCTTCGTGACAGCCGAACCCGGCCTGGTCCAGGACGTGTCGGGCTCTCTGCCGGTGCACGTCCCGACCAGGTACTCCGACGTGGAACGCTGCGACGTCCTGCTGGTCCCGGGCGGGGGCAGCTTCCGGACCATGGTGGACGACCCCGCGTTCCTCGACTGGGTGCGCCGGATCCACACCGGCACCCGCTTCACCACCTCGGTCTGCACCGGTTCCCTGGTACTCGGCGCGGTCGGCCTGCTGAACGGCCTGACCGCCACCACCCACTGGGACGCCGCCGCCGACCTGGAGTCGTACGGTGCCGTGTACACCCCCGAGCGGGTCGTACGGCACGACCGGGTGATCACCTCGGCCGGGGTCTCCTCCGGCATCGACATGGCCGTCCGGCTGGCCGCCCTGCTCACCGACGACGTGACCGCCCAGGCGATCCAGCTCTACACCGAGTACGACCCGCAGCCCCCCTTCGACACCGGCTCGGTGGCCAAGGCCCCGGCCGAAGTCCTCGAACGGGCCCGCACCCTGGGCTGAGTCGTTTCGCTCGGATCGTCCGGCAGACCGGAGTCCTGGCGCCGCTCTCGTTCCCTTGTGGGTTACGGCAGATTCAGCCTCCTCGTCGTGAGGCGAGTGGGCCGCCCGCCCAGCAGGCAGTGGAGCGAAGACGGCCAAACGGCGATTTTGGGTTTATCTCTGTAGCCAATCGGCATATCAGGCTGTTTGGGTGACCCCTCCGAGCAGCAAGATTCCCCTCGCAAGGTTCGAGGTAAGGGGACAGGAACATGGCTGACTGGAAGAACGTCTCCGGTGGTCTCACTTCGATCTCGGTCGGGTCCAGGACTCATGTCTGGGGTGTGAACTCCCTGGGCCAGATGTACCGGTACACGGGCCACGACTCCAACCCGTGGGTCGGCATCCCCGGCAAGGCGGTCGACATCGGCGTGGCAGCCGACGGCACCGTATGGCACGTCAACTCAGCAGGCGGAATCTACCGATACACCGGAGACCAGGGCTCCACGGACTGGGTCCCCGTCTCAGGCGGCCTGACCCGCATTTCGGTCGGGTCCAGGACCCACGTCTGGGGCGTGAACTCCCTGGGCCAGATGTACCGGTACACCGGCCACGACTCCAACCCCTGGGTCGGCATCCCCGGCAAGGCGGTCGACATCGGCGTGGCAGCCGACGGCACCGTATGGCACGTCAACTCAGCAGGCGGAATCTACCGATACACCGGAGACCAGGGCTCCACGGACTGGGTCCCCGTCTCAGGCGGCCTGACCCGCATTTCGGTCGGGTCCAGGACCCACGTCTGGGGCGTGAACTCCCTGGGCCAGATGTACCGGTACACCGGCCACGACTCCAACCCCTGGGTCGGCATCCCCGGTAACGCCGTCGACATCGGCGTGGCAGCCGACGGCACCGTATGGCACGTCAACTCAGCAGGCGGAATCTACCGATACACCGGAGACCAGCCGAGCTGATCCCGGACACCGACGACTGTGGGCCCACGCGTGGTGCGCGTGGGCCCACGTTCGTTCCCGCCGGGGACTGTCGCCCGGTGATCCGGTCGGCGGTCCCAAGCCGAGTGGCCCTGGACGACATGGGCCGGGAAAACGTGTATGCGTACGGGATCCCCGCCGTGCAGGATGGCGCCGGGGAGGCGAGGTCTCGTGGACGAGTTGAGGCGATTCAGCCAGGCGGCGGTCGTATGGGCGGCAGGCGGAGCGGGGTCGGATGCGGCAGCCGCGGAGGCGCGGGAGCTGGCCGGCGGTGTGCGGACGGTCGTGCTCGTCGAGGGAAGCAGCGACCAGGTCGCCCTCGAAGCCCTGGCCACGCGCTACGGCCGCGACCTCGGCGCGGAGGGCGTCGCGGTGGTGCCGCTCGGCGGCGCGATGAGCATCGGGCGCTTCCTGGACGTGTGCGGCCCGCCGGGGCTCGGCCTCCCACTGGCGGGTCTCTGCGACATCGGCGAGGAGCGGCACTTCCGGCGCCATCTGGAGCGGGTCGGGCTCGGGTCCGGTCTCACACACGCCGGGCTGGAGGCACTCGGGTTCCAGGTGTGCGTCGCCGACCTGGAGGACGAGCTGATCCGCGCCCTCGGGGCCGAGGGCGTACAGCAGGTCATCGAGGACCAGGGCGAGATGCGCCCCTTCCATACGTTCCAGGGCCAGCCGGCACAGCGGGAGCGCCCCGTGGAACACCAGTTGCGCCGGTTCATGGGTACACACAGCGGCCGCAAGGCGCTGTACGCGCAGGCGCTGATCGCACACCTCGACCTCAAGCACGTACCCGGGCCGCTGGAGCGCCTGCTCACGCACGTTTAGCGCAGCTCGCCCGGTTCCCCGGGGTGCGTCAGCCCCCGAAGGCCCCGTCTTTCACCCCGTCGAGGAACGCGGCCCACCCCTCGGGGGCGTAGAACTGGAGCCCGCCGTCCCGGTTCTTGCTGTCCCGGACGGCGCGGCCGCCGTCGGCGGTGTGGGCTACCTCGACGCAGTCGTTGGCCTGCCCGCCGCCGGAGTAGGACGACTTTATGAAGTGGGTGGTGATCTCCGGGCTGTTCACATTTCCTCATTCTCGATGGTGAGGCCGTCCATGATCTCGCGGATGAACGACACACTCTTGTTCGGCGTGAGGGCCGCCGACCGAAGTGCGTCAAACGCGTGCACGTAACCAGCCATGGCGTCGGGGTCTTCCAGAATGACGCAGTTGGAAACCGTATCGTGAACAACGACTTCCGGGGACGTCTCGCTCGCATAGGAGAAGCCGACGAACGCCGGTGAGACCCTGGCGGCGGCCCACTCGCTGAGGGGGAGCACCTGAATCGTCACGTTCGGCTGCTTGGCCATCTTGATGAGATGCCCCAACTGCGCCCGATGAACGGCGAGATCGGGCATCGGACCCGTGACCACAGGCTCCCAGATGACTGCCGCGAACCGTCGGCTGTTCTCTTCGAAGATCCGACGCCGCTCCTGGCGCACCTTGACGACCAGATCGGCCGCCGCCTCCTCGACGACATCAGGGCTGGCATCGGTCAGGGCTCGCGTGTACTCAGGGGTCTGGAGCAGCGCCGGCACGAGCAGAGGGTGCCAGGTACGGATATACGTCGCATCGGACTCCAGAGACAGGAAGTCACCCAAGATTTCACGCATGGGATGACCGGTTTCGAAGTCGAGCCACCAGCCACGCTTGTTGCTGTTCCGAGCCAGCTGCTCCAGCAGTTTGCGCTCCGCCGCGTCCTCGACCTCGTACAGGTCGAGCAGCACGCGCACGTCACCCACACGTGCACCGACCGCCCCGGATTCGATCCGACTGATCTTGGCTGTTGAGCACGCCACCGCCTCGGCGGCATGTTCCTGGTCCAGAAGCGCGTTCAAGCGCAGGCGCTTCAGCGCCGCCCCCAACCGGCGACTGCGCACCGTGGACTTCCCACCTGCGGGCATACGTCCCCCTCACTCTCCAAGCCAGTGTGCCCATCAACTGTTCGCAGGCGCCAGCAACTTGACCCTGGCGAGTGAATGCAAGCTTGCATTCACGATTCACTTGCCTTCCGTCAGAACCTACCTCTAGCGTGGCTTGCGTCACACTGCGCTGCCGAATGGAAGCGTTCCGTGACCATGAATCCGCCTGCCCACCCACGACCTTGGGGGACCCATGTCCGGGCGCACGCACATCAAGAGATTCCGGGCCCGCAGGGACTCCGTCCCCGCCGCTCGACGCCACGTCGAGAGCATCCTGACCGAGTGGAAACTCGGCGGGCTCATCGACGAAACAACCCTCATCGCAAGCGAGTTGAGCACCAACGTGGTCAATCACGCCAAGGGGACCGGCGACTGCTTCGAGCTGGGCTTACGCCGTCGCAACGGCACGCTCGTACTGGAGGTTTCCGACTCGTACCAGTGGCGGATGCCCACGCTCCGCACCCCCACGCTCGACGACCTCTCCGGCCGTGGCCTGGTCATCGTGGACGCGGTCGCCGCGAAGTGGGGCGTACGGCCGCGCGACCCCGGCAAAACCGTCTGGGTCCATCTGACCATCGGTCAAACGGAGTTGACGTGAGGCGACCCCTCAGGACCGCCTGGCGGTGCGAGGTCACCGCCGACGGACTGCTCGTACGGGCCGAGCACGCCGCCACCCCCACACAGGCACTGATCTGGATGCGGGTCTCCGTACGGACCCTGCTCTCCGGGTTCGACGCGGAGCACCGCGACCGCACCTTCCGCTGGCTCGACCACGGTCAGTGGGAGGCCGTCATACGGCTCAGGGCCGGCGAGCCGTACGCCTACACCGCTCGCGCGGGCGGACGCGTCGTCGACTGGTCCGCGCGCCCCGTGCGGGTCCTGCCCGTGGCCACGGTCACCGCGGTTCCGCGTCGATGGATTCCGCGATGTGGGACATGACGGACCAGATGATCGCCTTCCGGCAGTTGCTCAGGCCCTTGTCCTCGATGTAAAGGGTGTTGTCCGCGCCGACCCGGTAGTTCCACCGCTAGACGCAATACCGGTGACTTTGATAGTGCTGGCTCGTTGAGTTGGTGTGCCAAGGCCCGGACAGTTGAAGGTAGTTGAGGGCGATCGGTTTTCGGATCGCATCGCCCTTGGAGTGCTCACGCGTGCGTTTCCGCCGGAGTTGGTGGATGAGGTGGTGGCGGAGTGCGGACGCACCGAGGAACGTCAGCGTCTGCTTCCCGCTCGGGTGGTGATGTATTTCGTGCTGGCGATGTGCCTGTTCTCGGGGCAGGGGTATGAGGAGGTCGGACGGCTCCTCACCCAGGGCCTGGAACGCGAACGCCGCTGGTCGAAGACGTGGCGGGTGCCCACCAGCGGGGCGATCGGACGGGCCCGGTTGCGGCTGGGGGCGGAACCGATGAAGGCGTTGTTCGCCAGGGTCTGTCGGCCCGTGGCGCTCCCGGCGACGACGGGAGCGTGGTTTCGGGGTCTGCGGTTGGTGTCGGTGGACGGGACGACCTTCGACCTTCCCGATACGCAGGCCAACGCCGCCTTCTTCGGACGGCCGGGAACGGGGCGTGGCCAGGGCAGGAGCGCGTATCCGCAGGCCAGGGCCGTGGCCCTGGTCGAGTGCGGTACCCACGCCGTGTTCGCCGCCGACGTCGCGCCACTGGCGGTGCATGAGACGGCCCTGGCCCACCGTCTGTTCCCCTCGCTGACCAGAGGAATGCTGCTCCTGGCGGATCGGGGCTTCCTCGGCTTCGATCTGTGGCGGGCCGCCGCGTCGACCGGCGCGGACCTGTTGTGGCGGGTCCGGAGCAACGCGGTCCTGCCCGTGGTGGCCGCGCTGCCCGATGGCTCGTATCTGTCGGAGATCGTTGCCGCCCGGGACAAGAACCGGCGGGCCGACCCGGCACAGGTTCGCGTCATCGAATACGCCTTGGGCCCAGGTGGGGAGGGCGCCGTTTACCGGCTGGTCACCACGCTCCTGGACCCGGCCACCGCACCGGCCGTGGAGCTCGCTGCGCTCTACGCCGAGCGCTGGGAGATCGAGACGACCTTCGACGAGATCAAGATCCACCTGGGCGGACCCGGATTCGTCCTGCGCTCCCAGTATCCGGTCGGGGCCGAGCAGGAGATCTTCGGGTTCCTCCTGGTGCACCACGCCCTGCGCGACCTCATGCACCAGGCCGCCCGGCAGGAGAGGGAGGATCCGGACCGGATGTCCTTCACCCGCACCTTGCGCGTCGTCCGCCGGCAGACCACCAGCCAGGCGGGATTTTCCCCCCTCCCGGCTCACCCGGGCACTGAAGCAGACCCTGCGTGAAATCACCGAACGCCTCCTGGAACCACGGCGGTTACGGTCCAACCCGCGAGTGATCAAACGCAAAATGTCCAACTGGGCACTCAAACGCGCCGAACACAACAACCCACCTCGCCCGGCCACCCCCGCCGTCACCCTCGTCGAACCCACCAAAACATCCCCAACCCCACGAATTAAGCACTAAAGCACCGGTATTGCCGCTAGACGAGTAGTTCCATTGTTCGAGCTGTTGCGCAGGGTTGCTGTTGAATGCGCGCGTGGTCGGGCCAGCGTCGCGCTCTGGGGCGCTGCTGGAGGCCGACGTAGGGTGACTGATCCATGTCGAGTGCTGGCCTCCAGGCGCCCGTCAGTAAATGGAGGAGCTGTACAGCCCGCCAAGTTGACGGATCTCCTCCAGCGGGTATGGGGTCTGCCTGCTCTGGCGCTGGAACTTGAGGTTGAAGTCAGACATCAGTGCGGCAATCGGCGCGTGCCGGGCGAGGATCGCCGCGGCCACCTCTGGGATTCCTGCAGGGCGCTTGCCCTCTGCGTATGCGCGCACCAGCGCGTAGCGGCCCTCCCGGTCCTCCTTCTGGTATCCGTACAGACCAGTGACCAGCCAGTTCACCAGATACGTGGCGGTGTAACAGCGGTCGTAGGTCTGATGCCGGTCGAAGAAATCGGCTTCGTCCTGCGACAGCTCGAACCCGGAGGAAATAGCGAGGCCGTAGTCCGCGAAGTAGAGGCGCTGGCCGTCGGTCAGGATGTTCTCGAAGTGCGCGTCGAAGTGCAGGAGCCCGCGGCTGTTCATGAACGAGGTGCCGGCTGCCAGGTCCCTCTCCACCATGGCGCAGGCTCGGTTGGCGGTCTCGTCTCCTGCTTCGACCTGGGTGCCCAGCCACTGGTGCAGGTTCTGCGGGATGTACTCCAGGAACAGCGCGACGCTCGCCGAGGACTGCTGGAGAGCCTCGATCCGGCGGCGCACCTGCGATCCGCCGCCCCAGTAGGCGACGGCCCGTTCGATGTCGGCCAGTTCTTCGGGCAGGGGCGTTGAGTCCGGCAGCACCCGCCAGTGGTACATCAGGGGGAAGCCCTCGTATTCCGCCGCGAGCACCCGGTTCGTCGTCATAGTGTGCACGGCGAGCTCTCGCCAGGCCCCCCAGCCCGGCCCGCCGATGCTCCCAATGCCGTACTGGCAGAAGACGGGCAGCTCGAACAGATTCGCCGTGGACCGGACGTGCTCAGGTTGCCTCTCCGGATCGGTGAGGGGCACCCGCTTCACGAAGACCGGCGTTCCGGCGACCTCCAGCAGGGCCGACTTCCCGCCGATGCCGGATCCGATCGACACGGCCGTGTCCACGAGCTCGCGCAGGGCGCGATCACTGCACAAGGCCAGGGATGTGGACACGGCACTATGGGCGGTCAGACGCGCACCGCGCGACATGTCAGGGCACTTCACTGCGGCCTCCACCTGGTGCCGACCTCGATCCTGAAATGGCTACGCAGTCCCGCCGAGCGCAACGACGCGTGGCTCTGCGTTTGGCCTCCGGAGCGGGCAGAGGGCGCCCAAGACCCGTGTGTGACCACAGAACTGAACACCCTCCTGACCGCACTCTACGTGACGATTGACGACGAAATTGGAGGAACCCGGCGCCTCGGTAGACCGCCGCTGCTCAGGGCATCCTGCTCATCACGGACAAGGGATTCGCGTCCAATGCTCAAGAAGGTCCGCCAGCTGATCGAGTCGGTCAACGACACCCTCAAAGGGCAGCTTGACCTGGAGCAACACGGCGGACGGACCTTCGAGGGCGTGGCCATCCGAGTGACCCAGCGTGTGCTCGCGATGGCCGTCAATATCTGGCACAACAATCTGATCGGCGCAGCAGTCACCCGCTCACTGATCGCCTATGACCACTGATTACATCGGAACTACTCGTCCAGGCGCACAGCAAGCAGCGGGGTGGGGCTGCCTCCACCCCCCGGTGGACCCAGCCCCACCCCGGATCCGGGAGTGGGGCGGATGGATCGTCACCGGGCCGCTCGCCACGCTGGAAACCATGACACGACCAACGCGAAAGCAGAACAGGCTCCTGGTCTCCGCGGCCCTGTGCACCAGCGCACTGGTGGTGGCCGCCGCCCCGGGCCAGGCGATGGGGCCGGCACCGACGTACGCCCCCGCCACCACCTCCGCGGCTCACCTCCGCGGCCCGGCCACCCCCGGCGATCCGCAGGAGAAGGACGCGGTACGCGCCATCGAGCGCGCCGCGCATCCGCTGCTGTCCACCGAACCCACCGGCGGCTTCCGCGATCTGCGCCCGTTCGGGCGGATGGTGGGGAACGCC
Source organism: Streptomyces sp. NBC_01363 (assembly GCF_026340595.1). Classification (GTDB taxonomy): domain Bacteria; phylum Actinomycetota; class Actinomycetes; order Streptomycetales; family Streptomycetaceae; genus Streptomyces. Next base: position 3,001,930 of record NZ_JAPEPF010000001.1, on the reverse strand, counting down.
ACCATCGTGGGCATCGGCGAGGCCACCCACAGTTCACACGAGTTCTTCTCCTTCAAGCACCGCGCGTTCCGCTATCTGGTCCAGGAGAAGGGCTTCCGCACCTTCGCGCTGGAGGCGCCCTGGAGCACCGGTCAGCGACTCAACGACTATGTGCGGTACGGCAAGGGCGACCCGCGGCAGATCATGCGGGACGAGTTCCGCAACTCCTACCAGGTCTGGCAGAACCAGGAATACCTGCGGCTGATCGAGTGGATGCGCTCGTGGAACGTGGCGCACCCCGGCGACCCGGTGCAGTTCATGGGCAACGACTTCGGCTACGCCGGGCCCGACCTGTACGACCAAGTAGCCTCGTACGTCGGGCAGCGCTTCCCCGCACTACTGCCCCAGTTCACCGCTCTGTACCAGGGGCTGCGCCCGACCACCGACGTGGACACCTATGTCCACGCCTATCTGGCCAAGCCGATCGCCGAGCGGAAGGAGATGGCGCAGCGCACCGGGCAGGCGCTGGCACTGTTGCAGGGCCAACGGCCGGGCGGCGGGAAGGCCGAGCAGGAGGCGTACACCTGGGCGGTGCAGCGTGCTCGTGCCATCGACCAGACCGCCACCGGGTACAGCTACGACTTCACCAAGCCCACCCAGGGCGCCGCGGCCATGCGCTACCGCGACCAGGTGATGGCGGACAACACGGTGTGGTGGCAACGGCACACCGGGGACCGGGTGCTGCTCTCCGCGCACAACGCCCATGTCGCCTACGACACCTACTCCCCGAAGGAGTACCCGAGGATGCAGGGCGCGTTCATCCGCGACAAGATCGGCTCGTCCTATCTGAGCGTGGGGTTCACCTTCGACCAGGGCTCGTTCAACGCCGACGGGCCGAACGGCGCGCTGACCCGGTACACCGTCGGTCCCGCCGAGCGGGGCAGCAACGAGCGCACCCTGGACGCGGTGCGCTACCGGGACTACATGGTGGACCTGCGCACCGCGCCGACGGCGGCCCGCAACTGGCTGGCGGTCGCCCGACCGACCCGCAGCATCGGCACCTCGTACCCGGATCACGCGGTGTACCCCGTATCGCTGCTGCCCTCGCACGATGTGCTCATCCATCTGCACCGGATCGACGCGGCCGGTCTGCTGGACCACTGAGCTCGGCGCTCTGGTGGCGGGCGTGCTCGCGGCGCAGGGGTCTGGCCTGATCCCAACGAATGACGCCAGCCCCGTACTTCGCGGGTCGTTGATTCGTGTGGATCGGGTGACTGGATCGGCGGTCTCCCAACCCGATCGGCGCGAGCATCCCATCAGTACCGGCCCGTGTCGGCCCTGACCACCCACCGAATCAAGCTGAAGCGGTCTCAGGGGTTAATGCGGGTCCTCTCGGGGGTGTTCCCTGATGAGTCGCACAGCGGTTGTGCGACACCGTCGTAGGCATGACTTCCAAGCCATGTCTTTCCGATACCGAGGCAACTACGACGACGGTCCGGCGCAGGCGGGTACCAATGGCGGCGCTTGCCTGCGCGGTTCTTGCCGCGGTGGCGCTGGGCACGGCCCTCCCTGCGGCAGCGACTCCTGCTGAGCGGCCCACGGTGGCGGTCGAGCGCGCCAGTGGCCAGTTGCCGGGTTTGGACCCGCAGGTCTTACAACGGGCGCTCTCGAGTGCGCCTGACCGGGTCACAGGAGTGCTTGCGCGGGTGAGTGGCCCGGACGGTCACTGGGTCGGCACGTACGGGACTGCCGACGTTGCGACCGGGGCGCCGGTTCCGGCCGACGGCAGGTTCCGCCTCGGCAGCGTCACCAAGACCTTCATCGCCACCGTGGTGCTGCAGCTTGCCTCCGAAGACCGCGTCGGCCTCGATCAGCCCGTCCAGCGGTACCTGCCGAACGTACTGCCTGACAGCTACCCGCCGATCCCGGTTCGCACCCTGCTCAACTTCACCAGCAGCCTTCCCGAACTGACACCGGACGACATCCCCACCACCCCGGACGGCATCGTCGAGCACCGCTTCGACGACCACCCGCTCGCGGAACTGATCGCCAAGGCCGTTCAGCATGAGCGACCGTTCGCCGTGCCCGGCTCCATACAGGCGTACGGAGCTACCGGCTACTACGTCGCCGCACTGCTCATCGAGAACCTCACGGGACACACCTACCAGCAGGAGATCACCAACCGGATCCTGCGGCCGCTGCACCTGCGCGACACCACCGCCCCGGAGACCGACCCCACGATTCCGGGCCCTCACTCCCACGGCTACATTGCCGTGCCCCAGCCGGACGGCGGGACGCAACTGGTCGACATCACCGAACAGAACCCGGGCGCCGGGGGCATGATCTCCACCACGGCTGACCTCGACCACTTCCTGACCGCCCTCTTCCGAGGGCGACTCCTGCCACCGACCGAGCAAGCGGAACTCTTCGCCGTCCCCAATGTCTCCTACCTCGACGGCAACGCCCACGACCCGGGTCACGGCCGCGCCTACTACAGCGCCGGACTGATGCGCGCGACCCTGTCCAACGGAGTGACCGTATGGGGCAAGACCGGCAGCACCTTCGGCTACACCGACGGCATGTTCACGACCCGTGACCTGCGTCGCCGCCTGGTGTACTCCTTCAACCCCACCAACGGCGGAGGAAGTGATCTCGCCCTGGTCAACCAGATCCTCTCCGCGGCCTTCGCCTCATGAGAGGAAGCACAGCGCATGACCAGTGAGTCGGCATGCCACATCTATCGCGTCACGCTGGTCATGCCCTGACCCGTGGAAACAGGCTCTTTCCCCTGGACCCGGTACTTCGCGGTCGGTTCAGGTCTGTGGCCGGCGGGTTCGGGTGACTTCGATGCCCGCCGAGAAGGATCACCGGGTCGGCGGTCGCGTTGGTGGCGGTGGCGGTGCGAATACCGCGGCGCCCACCTCCTGTTCACCCCGAGTGGGCTCAGTGCGCGCTTCCCGGCCCCTCCCCCGCCCGGTCGAGCAGGAGATCGATGGCCGCCTTCGCCTCCGTCACGGTCGCACCGGTCGCCTTGCGCCAGGTTTTGATCGCCTGGATGCGGTCGCCCGTCCGTGCGTGGGCGAGGGCGAGCCTCGCGTGGAGCGGGTGGCCGGGCAGCCGGGCGGGAATCGGGCGGCCGCGCGGCTCACCGTGGCGGCCGCTGGGGTCGAGTTCGTCGAGCGAGGAGTGCAGCCCGTGGACCGGCGCTCGCCCGGCCGGCTCCTCGTCGCGTACCGCCACGAGCTCCCAGCGGAAATCCGCGGGCCGGGCCCCCTCGTGGTCGAGCCCGATTCCCAGCAGTCCGGGATCGTCGATCAACTGGCAGACATTGTAGAGGACTTCGTGCTGCATCTCCCGTACCAGGTCGGTCAGATCGTCCGGGTCCACACCGCACGCCAGCACCCGCTGGAGCGCGCTCGCCCCCGCGTCGGCGGGACCGTTGCCCTGCTGGTGGCCCCTGAGCCCGGGTTCGAGCCAGGACGGATAACCGTCGGCGTAATTGTCCTCATCGACGACCATGCTCCACAGCGTGCCGAGGAACAACTGGAGTGCCTGTGCCGACCGGTCGTCCGGGTCGGATTCTTCGCGCTCGACCATCCGCCAACCCTGCCAGACGAGGCATTCGGGGATGCCCCCCAACCCCAAGGTCGTGATCTACGACCGGAATACAGGCCCCGTAACCCGCTCCGCCCTGGCGCCATACCTCCGCCAGCAAATCCGCCACGCAGATACGGACTCACGGAGCCGCCCCCCAGCCCTCACACCAAGCCCATGTGGACACACGATCCTGGTCTCCCCATCACGCACTGGCCACAGTTGGCCGATTGTTGATTTGCTGATTGCATCAGCGATGTTCGAGTTGATAGAGAAGAGCGTGCGAACGGTTGTTCAAACCTCCGGAAGTCCCTGACGTCGAGGGCAACCGGCACGAGGGGGGCTCTCCATGGTGGCGTGGGACATCAGGCCGCAGGGTGTGCAGGGGCAGTTGAGGGTTGTCGGTGTGCATGCCGGTGATCTGGAGAAGGCTCTGACGGCTTTGATGGCGACGGTGTCGGAGGCGGCTCAGGCGGCGGGTACGGCGGTGCCGGGAGCGCAGGCGGTCACGCACCTTCAGGGTCCGGTGGCTGCGGGTCAGGCGCCGTTGTCCCGTCAGGCGATGGGGCCGGTGGCCGCGGCGCTGGGTGAGTATCTGGGTGAGCGCAAGAAGGACCTGAAGGCGGCGGCCGAGCGGATCGAGGCGTCCGTGCTGGGTGCGGTCGAGGCGACCAACACGTACTGCGAGGGTGATCTGGAGACGGCCAGGCACGCGCAGGACGCGGCGAAGGCCGTGCGCCTGGACGTCCTCAAGGGCATGCAGGGGCACCGGTGAGTGACACCGAGCCGGTCGACCCGGTGGGGATACCGGTCTTCACCGGTGACCTGGCCCTGCTCGACACGAAGGTGACGGCTCTGTCGGGCCACGGGGCCGCGATCGCGACGGCTGCCGGTGATGTGCACAGCAGCTTCGGCGGGCTGAGCGCCTTCCTTCTACAAGGCGCCCGAGGCGGAGCAGTTGTTCGCGACGACCAGGCCGGTGGCGGAGACCGGGCTGTCTCTGAGTTCGGACCTGTGCGTCATCGCCGGTGCGCTCAGTACGTACTCGGACGATGCGTTCCCGCTGGTGGAGAAGCTCAAGGAGCTCAAGCGGGACGCGGTCGCCTTCCGGGTCAAGGCCGAAGGCGACGACAAGTGGCGCGAGGACGGTGACCTGGTCGAGGAGAACAACCGGCGCCGTGGCGAGATAGCCGAGGTCTGGACCGCCTTCCAGGAGGTGGAACGGACCTGTCACGCCAAGATCGTCGCCCTGGTCGGCGGCAAGGCGCTGAAGATCGATGACGGCTCCGGCAAGAAGGGCACCTACGGGTACGACGCCGAGGCCCTCAAACAGGCCAAGAGCCTGCCCTGGGGAGAGGCGGTCGAAGAGTCGACGCCCTGGTGGCAGGTCTGGGAGCACGCCTACGACTTCGGCAAGGGCTTCCTCGTCGACGGGGTCTGGGGCACTCTCAAGGGCCTGGGCACCCTGGTCGGCTTCGAGGGCGGGGACGCCGCGCAGGAGGCATGGACCGGCCTGGCCAAACTCGCCACCGGGCTCTCCCCCGCCGCGATGCTCGTCCTGCACGCCCTGCCCGGCGACCACTCCGCCTGGATACGCGACTCGCAGACCGCGGTGAAGGAGACCGGCAAGGCCCTGATCGCCTGGGACCAGTGGGGCAGCAACCCCTCCCGCGCCGCCGGAGCGGTCACCTTCAACGTCCTGACCACCGTCTTCACCGGCGGCTCCGGAGGCGCAGCAGCAGGCGCCGGCAAAGCCGGCCTGGCAGCCAAGGCCCTCTCCCTCACCAGCAAGACCGCCCGCGCCGTGGACCCCATGACCTACGTCTTCAAGGGCGCAGGCGTCGGGCTGAGGAGGATCGGCGACGTCATGGCCGGCCTCAAGGGCCTGGGCCACGTCGAGTTCCCGCCCCTCCCCGACCACGTCATCACCCTCCCCGAAGGCACCCTCGGACTCCCCGACGGCACGCTCCACCTCCCCGAAGGCGCCGCCGTCCCCGAAGGCGCGACCACCCTCCCCAACGGGACCGTCAAACTCCCCGACGGAGCCGTAGCACTACCCGAAGGGACGGTCAGATCCCCCTTCGACGAAGGCGCTCCGTACCTCGACCGCCACGGGAATCTCTACAACGAAGACGGCACCCTCGCCCAACACACCCATCAAGCCCACCGAGAACCCCACACCCCGGACCTGGAACACGAACCCGCCCTGACCGGCGCCACCCCCCACACCGCCAACCACTCTCCCGGCGGCGGCCCCGGCCACAACGCACCCAGCAACCACCTGGACAACAGCGCCCCCAGCGGAAGATCCGGCGGCAGCGGACCCGCCGACCACACCGGAACACCAGGCACAGGCTCCACCGCTGGCCACAACCTGCCCACGGGTTCCACAGCGGACAACGTCACCGGCCACCCCAACACTCCGCCCACCGGCGGTCCAGGCACGGGCTCCCTCCTCGGCGACAGCCTGAACCCGCCACGACGCCAGCCCGTACCACGCCCCCACTTCATGCACGACGGGCCTAACCCCTATCGATCCCGCAAACCACTCACCATGGAGCAGATCGAGGAAATCCAGGTCTACCGCGCCAACGAAGAGCCGGGTTACTTCGAGCGTTACTACGCAAAGGATGGAACGCGCATAAGGGTGGAGCGGCACGACGCAAGCGGATTCACTCCACCTCAACTTACTCGCCTGTCCGAAAACGACCCGTGGATCCGGGCCAAGGACGCCCCAGAGCCACCGACTCCGCATTACCTGGACGAGAAGTACATATCCGCCGGAGAGGAAACCGTCAAGAGTAAGTCCAGGCTCGGGAAGCTGAACGAGATCGCCAGAAGACGCTTCGAAGCCGTCCAATGGGACAACTTGACGGAAAAGCTGAAAACAGAGGCAGGCGAGAACCACAAGGCGCTAGGGACGCCCGAGTCGGCCGAAATCCTGGAAAAGGCGAAAGAAGATTACAGAACCGCTCACACCGAAATGGGAGATGCCGCAGAATCTCTTGGCGAGAAGGCGGCTGAACTCCATTACATGGCCGATAATTACCCAGACTTCGAGAAGCAACCCCTACTCGGCCCCAAGAGCGGCAACGACCAATTCGACCAGGTCTGGAAGCATAAGGACGGCCGGGTCATCGTCATTGAAGCCAAGAGCAGTCCAAAAACCGAACTCGGGAGAAGAACCCTCCCGAACGGTAGACAGGTATCTCAGGGAAGCCAAGAGTATTTCCTCGATATTATCAGAAAAATGAGAGAGCGAGGAGAATTTGAGACCGTGGAAGCTCTGGAAAGGGCGCTTGGCGACGAAAAGTTGGAGTATGTCGCCGTCAGAGGAAATAAAAATATGGGAACATACACCGGGTATCAATACCGACGGTTCGACATCAGCAAGGGGACACTTCTGTGACCATCATCTTCGCCCGGCATGATCTGCCGGCCGGACCCGATGCCGAGCAGTTCGCGGAGCGGCTGGACGACCACCTGGGCAGGGGCATCGACCGCCTCGAGGAGACAACAGAGGTGATCCAGTCCACGTTCGACGCTGCTGTCCTGTCGTTGCGCGCCCACTGTGTCGTCGACCCGCGGGCTGCGGCAGCGGAGACGTGGGAAGCCGCGGTCAATGCCATGCAGTTGGGCTCGGCGTTTTTCACCGTGACAGGGATGAGCGAAGAAACCGTCGAGTGCCGGATCAATCGAAAGCTACGGACCCTGCCCGCAGCCGTGAAGCCACGGTCGTCCGCCGACGCAGGCAACTGGCTCTCCGCGTTCTGGCTTGCCGTCATCTGTCGGGAGCAGCAGCGGATGACGCAACTGTGCGAGATCCCGCTGGAGCGACTGCGCGCTCCGGAAGGGGCGTACGACGAGTACATCTATCACTGGGTCGACGCACTCCAGACCTACTGGCTGCGACGCCCCGGGCTGGTGGAGAAGCTCACCGCCGCGATCGAGATGTCAGAGCCCTCGGTGGCCCGGATCGCCCCGCCCGATCTGCTGCAGGGACAGCTCTATCCGCCGATCAACCTCTTCTACCACTTCGTCACCAGGGATACCGAAGGCTTCACACCCGCCCTGATCGAAACGCTGAAACTGCACCAGGCCTACTGGACCCTGACCGAGGAACGCACCACCGACATCAACGGCAGCATCGCCCTCGGGCCACTCGCCATCGCCTGCCTCGCCTACGATGGAAAATTCCCCATCGGTGTCGAGTCCGATTACCTGCCCAAGCACCTTCTCCAGCACACCTGGCTCGGCGAATTCCCCACCTGAGCCCGGCCTGATCCCAGCGGAGCGCACTAAAGCCAGCCCTATTCCCGCGCGATGCGAACCGCCTCCGCGCGCAGGGTTGATGCGTTCTCATCTGGTGAGATGGGACGAACGCGTGACTGCGTGCCTCTGTTGATGGTTTGCCTGGCTCATGAGAGACGCGTCCTTTGATGATCGAGGTTGTCGAAGCCTTTGATCACGAACAGGGGTCTTGTTCGCGTGTCATCCTCCCCTGACCGTTGTGTCAGGGCGCTGAAGAGTGGATCATCGAGCGGTGGCCCGTCATGCGCTGTGGGTAGAGGACCTGCTCGGCTTCCTGCTGATGCGGCTGGACGAGACCGGCTTTGAATACCTCGTGGCTCATGAGCCCAGGGCGATGCGGGCCCCCTATATCGAGACGGCTGGTGGCCGGGCGGAGCAGCGAGCGCGATCGTTCACCGGCTGCGCCACCTGTTCCCAACTCCCGCCCGGCTGGCTCTACTACGCCGCCGAGGAGTGGCCCTGTCAGGCTGTCCGGTCCCTGGCGCTGCCGTTCGCCGGTGACCCCGAGTACCGCGAGGCATGGAGACCGGAATACGCCAGTTTGGCTTCCGGGAAGTTCATCCACCACGATGACCAGGGGTGATGCGTTTTCAGGCTGTGAGTCGGAGCATGGCTGTCGCGTGCTGGGGGCGTGACCGGTAGTGATCGGTTGCGGCGGCGATGTTGGTCCAGCCTGCTTGGCGCATGAGTCCGATGGCGAGGTTGCGCAGGGTGGCCATGGCGCGCGGTGCGGTGCCGGTGCGTACTCGCGAGGCGTCTTCACCGAACGTCACGTCTCTGACGTGGTGAAGGGCTTCAACTGTCCAGTGATCCTGGACGAGTTCGGCGAGTTGCGCCGGGCTGGCCTGTTCAGGCGGGAGGCTGGTGACCGCGTAGACGGTCTTCGTCTCGACCTTACCGGTCTTGCGGTCGGTGCGGCGGCGCTTGACCTCCATGGCCTGGACGGCGTGCGGGAAGAGCAGGCCGGGACGGACGGTGCAGACCTTCAGACGGCGGACCTCGCGGCGGCCGTGCCCGGCCCCGGTGGTGCGGGCCTGCAGCGGGATCTGGCGCCAGGGCAGGCGCCGCAACTGCTTGCGCAGCTTCTTCTGGTTCCCCTTGACCACCAGGAGGTAGTGGCCGCCGGCGGCGATGACGTGCTCGGTGTGAGCGCGCTGGGTGTGCATCGCATCGGCGGTGACGACGACGCCACGCAGGTCGATCCGGTCCAGCAGCGGGGCGAAGGCGGGGATTTCGTTGCTCTTCGCGGCGACCTGGCGCTGGGCGATCACGGTCTGGCAGGCGTGGAGCGCGGCGGCCAGCAGGTGGACGGCTGCGCCGTCGGTGCGGAATCCGCGCACAGTCTTGCCGTCGACGGCCAGGCCGGCCAGCGTGTCATCGGCTTCGTCGACCGGATCGGTGGCGTACCGGGCGAGCCAAGCGCCCACGGCGTCGTCGAGCGCGTCGCCGTTCGGGCGGGCGAGGAGTCGTCCCAGTGTGGAGGCGTTCGGCGTACTGGAGGTCAGCCCGATTTGTTCGAGCAGGCTGGCGTCGGCATCGGCGGCGAAGCGGGCGATGGCGGCCAGGGACATGGCTTCGCCCAGGACGGCGACCAGGCACAGCGCGAGCAGGGACCCCATGCGGTAGCGGCGGCCCCGGACCCGGCGGGGATCGGGTAGCCGCCCCAGCACCTCGGCCAGGGAGGTAAACCTCTGCGGTTCCGGATCCGGGCAGGCGGAGCCGATGTCCTCGCAGTGGCGCTGCAGGACACCGATCAGGGAGGATGACACGCGAACGCGACCCCTGTTCGTGATCAAAGGCTTCGACAACCTTGATCATCAGGGGTCGCTTCTCTCGTTGCCGAACCGGGCAAACCGCACGCACCGGCGCGTACGCAAGCAATCAGCTCATCTCGCCAGCTGAGAATGCATCAGCCCTGCCTCCGCGCGGTTGCGGGCCGCCAGTTTCTGGATGGCCACGGAGAAGTAGTTGCGGACCATTCCCCGGGAGAGGTGGAGCGCGGCGGCGATCTCCGCGTTGGTGGAGCAGTCCGCCGCCGTGCGCAGCACGTCGCGTTCGCGGTCGGTGAGGGGGCTCGCTCCGTCGACGAGCGCCGGTGCCGCTTTGAAGGGGTGAACGGCCGGACTCCTCACCCGCCCCCCTGAGCCCCCACCAGTACGTCGCCCGCCTCCGTGCGGAAGTACAGGACAGAACGGCCGGTTCGGCGGCGGTCTGCCAGGCCCGCGTCGAGGAGGATCTTGAGGTGGCGGCCGACCGAGCCCAGGGCCTGGTCGGTCAGGGCGACCAGTTGGGTGGTGCTCTTCGGGTCGGCGAGGAGGACGAGGACGGCCGCTCGTGCGGGGCCGAGGAGGCGGGACAGGCTGTCCGGGACCCGGGCCCGGTCCGCGTCGGCCAGGGTGCCGGAGCAGGGGTAGACGACCGCGTAGCGCCGGGCTTCGTCGTCCCAGGAGACCCAGCCCGAGCGCTGGGTGACCGGGACGAACAGTAGCCGTACGCCGGACAGCTGCTTCGGCGGGTAGTCGTGCGCGTTGATCTGGAGCCGGCTGTCGCCCAGCCACCGCATCCCCGGGCGCAGACCGCTCAGGGCGGCCGCCCAGCCGCCCTGGCTCAGCTGGCCGGTCCGCGCGACGATGTCCGCCTCGATGATCCGGCGGCGGCGCGGCCAGTCCGGCAGGACGGTGTGCAGCCAGACCCAGTGCAGGACGTCGGCGGCCCGCCGGGCCAGGTCGTCGCGGTCCAGGAGCGCCGGGAGGGGGCCGCCACCGAGCGACACCGCCAGGTCCGCTCGGGCGCGCTCGGGGGTGGTCGCCCGGACGGGGGCCAGCTCCTCCTCGAAGGACGGGGCGCCCTCGCCCGTCGGTGTCGGGGTGATGAAGTCCGCGTTCCAGCTGCCGCCGAGCGCCGCCGGTACGAGAAGGGCCGCGACCGGGTCGGCGGCCTGCCGGGCACGGTAGGCGGGCAGATGGGCGTCGAGCCAGGCCCGTTGGCCAGGGTGCTCGGGCCGGCCCCGCTCCAGGGAGTTCAGGGCGGAGAGGGTCTCGGCGAGCGGTGAGACGACGAACCGGCTCCCGGCCAGCGTGTCCGTGTTGATCTGCCACAGGCCCACGACGTCATGCCTCCACGTTTCGCCGACACGCGAAACTGTAACGGTCGTCCCGGACCGCCGCCGAGACTCCCCGCATGCGCACCTACCGGGAACTCTTCCGTACGCCGCAGTTCGGACCGCTCTTCGCGACCAGTGCCGTCCAGGTCGCCGCGTCGACGACGAGCGGGCTGGCTCTCGGCACCCTCGTCTACGCCGCGACCGACTCGCCGCTGCTCGCCGCCCTGTCCATGTTCGGCTCCTCGCTCGCCCAGATGATCGGGGCGACCCTGCTGATGTCGGCGGCGGACCGGCTGCCGCCCCGGGCCGCGATGACCGGCATGGCGCTCGCCTTCGGACTGGCCACCGCCGTCCTCGCCGTCCCCGGGCTGCCGCTGCCGGTGGTCTTCGCGATCATCCTGGCCCAGGGGGTGGTCGCGGCCGTGGGCGGCGGTGTGCGGTACGGACTGCTCACCGAGGTGCTGCCCAAGGACGGTTATCTGCTGGGGCGTTCCGTACTGAACATGTGCTCCGGCCTGATGCAGATCGGCGGGTTCGCGCTCGGCGGGCTCCTGGTGGCGACGCTGTCCGCGCGCGGCACGCTGCTGGTCGCCGCCGCCCTGTATCTGACGGGTGCGATCGTCGCCCGGTTCGGGCTGGTGCGCAGGGCGCCGCGCGCCTCCGGGCGGCCGTCGGCCGCCGAGACCTGGCGGGTCAACGCCGTGCTGTGGTCCTCGGGCCCGCGCCGCCGGGTCTATCTCGCGCTCTGGGTGCCGAACGGTCTGATCGTCGGCTGCGAGTCGCTCTTCGTCCCGTACGCCCCCGAGCAGGCCGGGCTCCTCTTCGCCTTCGCCGCGCTGGGGATGCTCATCGGGGACACCGTGGCGGGCCGGTTCGTCGCACGGCAGTGGCGGGGGCGGCTGGCCACTCCCCTGCAACTGCTCCTGGCCGTCCCGTATCTGCTCTTCGCCGCGCGCCCGGCGCTCCCCCTGGCGCTCGCCCTGGCGGTGCTCGCCTCGGTCGGGTTCTCGGCGAGTCTGCTGTTCCAGGAGCGGCTGATGGCCCTGACCCCGGACGAGTTCACCGGCCAGGCGCTCGGCCTGCACTCCTCCGGGATGCTCACCATGCAGGGCGTCGCGGCGGCGCTGGCCGGCACCGTCGCCCAGTGGACCTCCCCCGCGACGGCGATGACCGTGATGGCGGCGGCCTCGATCGCGGTCACCCTGGCCCTCACCGCGGCCGGGCGCCGGGCCGCGGGAGCGGTGGATAGCGTTGCGCCCCATGGGACTACGGAACAAGGAGCCTCGGCAGCGGTGGACGTCACGGGTTCTGCTGATCGACGGGCATGACCGGCTGCTGCTGTTGTGCGGCAGGGACCCGCGGCGGGACGGTGCCCGCTGGTGGTTCACCGTCGGCGGCGGGGTCGAGGACGACGCGGGGCCGGGCGGCTGCCGGGACCCGCACCGCACCCGGCAGGTCAGTCGAAGATCGGGCCCTGGGTCCGGGTCCGCTTGATCTCGTAGAAGCCGGGGATCGACGCCACCAGCAGCGTGCCGTCCCACAGCTTCGCCGCCTCCTCGCCCTTCGGGGCGGGGGTGACGACCGGGCCGAAGAAGGCGATCTGCTCGCCGTCCGCGCCCGGGACGGCGATGACCGGGGTGCCGACGTCCTGGCCGACCTTGTCGATGCCCTCCTTGTGGGAGGCGCGCAGCTCGGCGTCGTACACGTCCGAGTCCGCGAAGTCCGCCAGCTCGGCCGGCAGGCCGACGTCCTGGAGCGCCCCCACGACCGCCTCGCGGGTGGGGCCCTCGCCCTGGTTGTGGAAGCGGGTGCCGAGCGCGGTGTACAACGGGCCGACGATCTCGTCGCCGTGCTTCTGCCGGGCGGCGATCACCACACGGACCGGGCCCCAGCCCTTCTCCAGCAGCTCGTGGTACTCCTCGGGCAGCTCGTCGATCTTGTCCTCGTTGAGGACGGACAGGCTCATCACGTGCCAGCGGACCTCGACGTCGCGGACCTTCTCCACCTCCAGCATCCAGCGGGAGGTCATCCAGGCCCAGGGGCAGAGCGGGTCGAACCAGAAATCGACAGGGGTCTTGCCGGTCGCCGTGCTGTTGTCGGGCATCGTCTCTCCTCATAAGGGTGATCGCATCTGTGCGCAGAACGTCCCCGGAGGCGCCCGTCATTCCCCAGTTCCGGGCCGAGCGGCGGCATGGGAGGATCAAAACCATTCGAACGTGACACAAAGGAGTGTGCCCGTGCCCGGTGAGAACCTGTCCCGTGACGAGGCCCGAGTACGGGCCGAGCTGCTGACCGTCGACGGTTACGAGGTCGAACTCGATCTGCGTTCCGCCGTGGACGGGCCCGACGGTGACGGGGACGCCGCCGCCGGTCCGCGGACCTTCCGCTCGGTGACCACGATCCGGTTCCGCAACGCGCGGGCGGGGGCGTCGACCTTCGCGGACCTGGTGGCGCCGTCCGTGGACGCGGTGACGCTGAACGGGCGGTCGCTCGACCCCGCCGTCGTCTTCGACGGCGCACGGGTGGCGCTGGACGAGCTGCCGGAGGGCGAGAACGTCCTGGTGGTCGACGCGCAGTGCGCGTACAGCCGGACCGGCGAGGGCATGCACCGGTTCGTCGACCCCGAGGACGGCGAGGTCTACCTCTACACGCAGTACGAGCCCGCCGACGCGCGGCGCGTCTTCGCGAACTTCGAGCAGCCCGACCTGAAGGCCCCCTTCCGCTTCCAGGTGACGGCGCCGGAGGGCTGGACGGTCCGGAGCAACGGGGCGGAGGAGTCGCGGGACGGCGGGACCTGGCGGTTCGCCGAGACGAAGCCGATCGCCACGTACATCACGGCGGTCGTCGCCGGTCCGTACCACTACGTCACGGATTCATACAGCCGTACGTTCGAGGACGGTACGACGCTGGAGATCCCGCTCGGCGCGATGTGCCGCAAGGGGCTCGCCCGGCACTTCGACGCGGACGACGTCTTCCTGATCACCAAGCAGGGCCTGGACTTCTTCCACGACAACTTCGACTACCCGTATCCGTTCGGGAAGTACGACCAGGCGTTCGTGCCCGAGTACAACCTCGGCGCGATGGAGAACCCGGGCTGTGTCACGTTCCGCGAGGAGTACATCTTCCGCGGCAAGGTGACGCAGGCCGCGTACGAGAGCCGCGCCAACGTCATCCTGCACGAGATGGCACACATGTGGTTCGGGGACCTCGTCACCATGCAGTGGTGGGACGACCTGTGGCTGAAGGAGTCCTTCGCCGACTTCATGGGCGTCTTCGCGATGGTCGGGGCGACCCGTTTCGAGGACGGCTGGATCACCTTCGCCAACAACCGCAAGTCCTGGGCGTACCGCGCCGACCAGCTGCCGTCCACGCACCCGATCACGGCCGACATCCGTGACCTGGAGGACGCCAAGCTGAACTTCGACGGCATCACCTACGCCAAGGGCGCCTCGGTCCTGAAACAGCTGGTGGCGTACGTGGGGCGGGAGGCGTTCCTGGAGGGCGCCCGGCGCTACTTCAAGAAGCACGCCTACGGCAATACGCAGCTGGGCGATCTGCTGTCCGTGCTGGCCGAGACGTCCGGGCGTGACATGGCCTCCTGGTCGCGGTCGTGGCTGCAGACCGCGGGCGTCAACTCGCTGACGCCGGTGGCGACGTACGACGCGGCGGACCGGATCACGGAACTGGCGGTCCTCCAGGAGGCGGCCGACTCCCACCCGGAGCTGCGGCCGCACCGGGTCGCGGTCGGGCTGTACCGGCGGACGGCCGACGGCGACCTGGTGCGGTACGCGCGCGCCGAGGTGGACGTGGCGGGGCCGCGCACGGTGGTCGGGGAGCTGGCGGGGGCCGAGCGGCCCGAGCTGATCCTGGTCAACGACGACGACCTCACGTACTGCAAGGTCCGCTTCGACGAGGTGTCGCTGGCCACGCTGCGGGCCCACCTCGGCGACATCACGGACCCGCTGGCGCGGGCGCTGTGCTGGTCGGCGCTGTGGAACCTGACCCGGGACGGGCTGATGCCGGCCCGCGACTTCGTCTCCCTGGTGCTGGCCTTCGCGGGCCGGGAGTCCGACATCGGCGTGCTGCAGATGCTGCACACCTGGACCCGGACCTCGCTGGTGCAGTACGCGGCGCCCGGGTGGCGCGAGGAGGGTGGCCGGGCGCTGTCCGAGGGTGCGCTGCGGGAGCTGCGGATCGCCGAGCCGGGCAGCGAGCACCAGCTGGCGTGGGCGCGGTTCTTCGCGTCGGTCGCCGACTCGGAGGCGGACTTCCAGCTGCTGTCCGGGCTGCTGGACGGCTCGGCCCGGATCGACGGGCTCGACGTCGACCAGGAGCTGCGGTGGGCGTTCCTGTCCCCGTTGGCCTCGCACGGGGTGGCCGACGAGTCGGTGATCGATGCCGAGCTGGCCCGCGACGACACGGCGTCCGGCAAGCGGCATCAGGTGCGGTGCCTGGCCTCGCGGCCCTCCGCCGCGGTGAAGGCGCAGGCCTGGGCGGGCGTCGTGGAGTCGGACGCGCTGTCCAACGCCTTGGTGGAGGCGACGATCTCGGGCTTCATGCAGTCGTCGCAGCGGGAGCTGCTCGCGCCGTACGCGGGCAAGTACTTCGACGCGATCGAGCGGGTCTGGGCCGAGCGGTCGATCCAGATCGGGGTGATCGTGGTCAAGGGCCTGTTCCCGGCGCTTCAGGACGACCCGTCGACGCTGGCCGCGACGGACGCGTGGCTGGCCGCCCACGAGGACGCGGCGCCGGCGCTGCGGAGGCTGGTGCTGGAGGCCCGGGACGATCTGGCGCGGGCGTTGCGGGCGCAGGCGTGCGACGCGGGCGCGGCGGAGGCCGGGGCCGGGATCTGACGTCCGGCGGACGGCGCCGGGGCCGGGTGGTCCCGGCGCCGTCCTCGACCGGAGTGACCGGAGTGAGCGGCCGGAAGAGGCCGGGTCGGGCCTTTCGGTCGTCGAACGTGCGTACTTTAGGACGGCGTTGTCCTGAATTGTCGACGAGCGTGTAACAGGGGTTAGCGCCGCCACGGCATGCGGGATACCCCGGAACATGACCCAGAACACCCCGCTCTCCCCCTGCCACCCCCGCATCGCCGACGATGTCCGCCAACGCGTGCTGTCTGCGGCGCAGTTGAGGGCGCAGGGGGTGTCCGCCGCGGAGGCCGCCGCGCACTGCCGGGCCGGTGGGCCGTGGCAGCAGCCACTGCCCGGCGTGTACGTCCTGCACCCGGAGCCGCCCACCGATGAGGAAAGGCTGCGTTCCGCCCTGCTGTACGCCGGCCGGCCACCGGCCTCCGGCCGCCGGGGCGTACCGGCGCAGCCGGGGCGGGAGGGCGAACCGGAGTCCGGTTACGGCGAGGCCATGCTCACCGGGCTCACCGCGCTCACCCTGCACGGGTTCGCCGCCGCGCCGCCGCCCGCGTCGGCGGCCGGGATCGACGTCCTGGTGCCGCGCACCCGGCGGCTGCGCTCGGTCGGGTACGTCCATCTGGTGCGCTCCTCCGGAACGCCCCGCGCGGAGCAGGTGCGCGGTCTGCCCGTGACCCCCGTGGAGCGGGCGCTCGCGGACGCGGTCGCCGGACTCGGTGACCCCCTGGCCGTGCGCGGGCTGCTGATCGAGGCGGTGCGCGGCGGGCACTGCGAACCGGCCGCGGTCGTACGCGAGTTGAGCCGCGCGAAGCTGCTGGGCCGGCCGCAGGTGGTGCAGGCCGTCGACTCGTTCCTCGCCGAGGGGCGGGCGCTGGCGGAGGCCCGACTGTACGACATGGTGCGGACGTACGACCTGCCGGAGCCGCTGTGGAACGTGGACCTGCGGCTGCCCGGCGGCCCCTGCCTCGGCGGCGTGGACGCCTACTGGCCCGAGCAGGCGGTCGCCGTGGAGCTGGACATCAGGGCGCCGAGGCGCGGCGGGCCCGACGACGGGCGGTGCCGGGAGGAGCGGGAGCACGGGACCGAGTGCTCCGGGCACGCCGCGGAGCGGGAGCATCTGGAGCGGCTCGGCGTCACCTTCGTCCGTCTCGCACCGAGGAAGCTCCGCGACGCGAGCGAGCAGCAGGCGGTCGTGGTGCGTACGGCACTGATGGCGGCGGCCGACCGCGAACCGGCGGCATATGTGGTGATCCTGCCCCGCTGAGAACGGTGGAGTGAATCACAGGCGTCACTTATCTGTCACTTCGTCCCTGATGGCGCATCAGCCCCGGTGGCGGAAGCCCGCCATGTCCCCATCTCACCCCCTCCAACTCTCCACAAACCCCTGTCATTTACGAAAGGGTGAGCGGTCATCCGGTACCGAATTCCGGACTCTCTCTTTCATATCCAGGGATGCTGATGACCACCGAGTCCCCCAGTTCCATACCCGGGGCGAGACGCGCGGCCCGAGTCGCGGCTGCCGCCGGCCTGGTGGCCGCGCTGGCCGCCACCGGCGCTGCCCCCGTCTTCGCCGCCGACGCTCCTGCCCCGGCTCCGGTCAAGTCCGCCGCCGAGGGTGCCACGGCCGACAAGCTCGGTACCAACGACGAGCAGCTTCTGGCCAAGGCGAAGGCCAAGGGCCAGAAGAACGTCACGATGATGGTCGCCACCGCTCCCGGTGCGACCGAGCAGGTCACCAAGCAGCTGGACGCCGTCAAGGGCTCCGTGCCGGGACGTGCGTACGACAAGCTCGGCTACGTACGGGTCACCGTGCCCACCGCGTCCGCCGAGGCGACCATCAAGGCGGCCGCCAAGCTGCCGTCCGTCCACGGCATCGATCTCGAGCAGGAGATCAAGCTGGACGACCCGACGCCCACCGGCGACCGGGCGACCGGGGCCAAGGCCGCCACCAGGTCGACCGGTTCCTACCCGGCGCCCGGCAAGAAGACCCCGGCGAAGAACCCGTACAACCCGTCCTTCGAGACGGGCGCGGTCGACTTCGTCCAGCAGCACCCGAAGGCCGACGGCCGCGGGGTGACCATCGGTGTCCTCGACTCGGGTGTCGACCTCGGCCACCCGGCGCTGCAGAAGACCACCACCGGCGAGCGCAAGATCGTCGACTGGGTGACCGCGACCGACCCGGTCAGTGACGACGACGGCACCTGGCTGCGGATGACGGACGGCGTGTCCGGCCCGACGTTCACGTACGAGGGCCGTACGTACAAGGCGCCCAAGGGCGACTACCGGATCAAGCTGTTCGCCGAGGCCGCCACCAAGGGCGGCGACATGAAGGGCGACCTGAACCGGGACGGCGACACCACCGATGTGTGGGCCGTGCTCTACGACCCGGTCACCGGCACCACCCGCGTCGACCTGAACAACAACGCGGACTTCTCCGACGACGCCGTCCTGAAGCCGTACAAGGAGAAGCACCAGGTCTCCTACTTCGGCAAGGACGACCCGCGGACCGATGTCGTCGAGCGGATCCCGTTCGTCGTCGAGACCCGCAAGGACGTCGTCTACAACGCCGCCGGCGACACCTCCGACTACGTCAGCATCGGCGTCATCGAGAGCGAGCACGGCACCCACGTCGCGGGCATCACCGCCGCGAACGGCCTGTTCGGCGGCAAGATGAACGGTGCCGCGCCGGGCGCGAAGATCGTCTCCTCGCGGGCCTGCACCTGGGACGGCGGCTGCACCAACATCGCGCTCACCGAGGGCATGACCGACCTCGTCGTGAACCGCGGTGTCGACGTCGTCAACATGTCGATCGGCGGCCTGCCGCCGCTCAACGACGGCAACAACGCCCGCGCGGAGATCTACAAGCGGCTCATCGACATCTACGGCGTCCAGCTGGTCATCTCGGCCGGCAACGACGGTCCGGGCGTCAACACCATCGGTGACCCCGGCCTCGCCGACCACGTCATCTCCGTCGGCGCGTCGATCTCCAAGGAGACCTGGGCCGCCAACTACGGCTCGAACGTCACCAAGAAGTACGACATGCTGCCCTTCTCCTCGCGCGGTCCGCGTGAGGACGGCGGCTTCGCGCCGATCCTGACGGCCCCGGGCGCGTCCATCAACACCACCCAGACCTGGCTGCCCGGCGGCCCGGTCAAGGAGTCGGGCTACTCGCTCCCGGCCGGCTACTCCATGCTGCAGGGCACCTCAATGGCCTCTCCGCAGGCCGCGGGCGCGACCGCGCTGCTGCTGTCCGCCGCGAAGCAGAAGCACATCGAGCTGCCCCCGGCCGATCTGCGGACCGCGCTGACCAGCACCGCCACCCACATCAAGGGTGTGCCCGCGCACGCCCAGGGCTCCGGTCTGATCGACATCGTCGGCGCCTGGAAGCAGATCGAGAAGCAGGGCGCCCCGGCGCACGAGTACTCGGTGAAGGCCCCCGTCGACACCGCGATCGACTTCGCGCTGAAGCCCCCCGGCTTCGGGACCGGTCTGTACGACCGCGAGGGCGGCCTGAAGGCCGGCCAGACGAAGTCGTACGACGTCACGATCACCCGCACCACGGGCCCGGACAAGGCCGTCAAGCACAAGCTGTCGTGGAAGAACAACGACGGCACCTTCAAGCTGAGCGGTTCGAGCACGGTCTCGCTGCCGCTGGGCAAGCCCGTCACCGTCAAGGTGCAGGCGAAGCCGGGCAGCGCGGGCGTGCACAGCGCGATCCTGAAGGTGGACGACAGCAAGACCGTCGGTGTGGACCAGCAGATCCTCACCACGGTGGTCGTCTCCACGAAGCTCGTGAAGCCCGCCTACGCGTTCAAGGCGTCCGGCTCGGTGCAGCGCAACAGCACCACGTCGTACTTCGTGACCGTGCCGGAGGGCGCCAAGACCCTTGAGGTCGCCATGGGCGCCCTGCGCTCGGGCAGCCAGACCCGCTTCATCTCCATCCACCCGTACGGGGTGCAGATGGAGGACAGCGGTACGCCGTTCTGCTACCCGAACTACGAGAACCCGGCCAACACCTGCCGTCCGGACGTGCGCTCGTACAAGGACCCGCAGCCGGGCGTCTGGGAGATCGAGGTCGAGGCACGGCGTACGTCGCCGCTGCTGGACAACCCGTACAAGCTGGACGTCTCGCTGCTCGGTGCCACCTTCGACCCGGCGGTGCAGACCATCGCCGAGGCGAAGATCGGCACGCCGGCCGCGGTGAACTGGAAGGTCACCAACAACGCGGGTGACCTGGAGGGCGCGCTCAAGGGCGGCTCGCTGGGCTCGGCCAAGGTCGCGAAGCCGTCGATCAAGACGGGCGACCGCCAGGAGTACACGGTCACCATCGGTGAGGGCGTCGAGAAGCTGGACGTCGCCATCGGCGGCACGGCGGACGCCAACGCCGACCTGGACCTGTACGTCTACCGGGGCAGCGCCACGGTCGGCAAGTCCACCACGGCCGGCTCCGAGGAGGCGGTCAGCCTGGCGAAGCCCGCCGCCGGCACGTACACCGTCGTGATCGACGGCTACGACGTCCCGGCCGGCACCACCACGTACGACTACCGCGACGTGTACTACGCACCGTCGCTCGGCACGATCAAGGTCGACGAGTCGAAGGCCGTGAACCTGGCCAACGGCGCCTCCGCCCAGATCACCGCCGAGGTCGCGGTCGCCGGGGCGGCCCCCGAGGGCCGGCAGTTCTTCGGCGAGGTCCACCTGGTGAACGGCCGCGGCACCGCCGCGGGCACTGCCAGCGTCGTGATCGAGAAGGTCACGCCGTAACGGCCACCGTGTGATCCGTACAACATGTACAGCAGTGGGGCGGGCGCTCGGTGGAGCTCCCGCCCCACTGCCGTGTGCCCGGCCGGGCGGGCACCGTCCGTACCGCGGACAATGGATTGGACAAGAAAGCCGTGGACATACGCATCATGGAGCGGCAACCGTCTCAGTTCGTACGTTCGAAGGAGTCCCTGTGAAGGTCGGAATCGTCGGCGCCACCGGTCAGGTCGGCACAGTCATGCGCAGCATCCTGGCCGAGCGGAAGTTCCCCGCCGACGAACTGCGGCTCTTCGCCTCCGCGCGCTCCGCGGGCTCGACGATCGAGTGGCAGGGCCGGGAGATCACCGTCGAGGACGCCTCGACGGCCGACTACACCGGACTGGACATCGTGCTGTTCTCGGCCGGTGGCGCGACGTCGAAGGCGCTCGCCGAGAAGGTCGCCTCGCAGGGCGCCGTCGTGATCGACAACTCCTCCGCCTGGCGCAAGGACCCCGAGGTCCCGCTCGTCGTCTCCGAGGTCAACGCGCACGCGATCACCGACCGGCCCAAGGGGATCATCGCCAACCCGAACTGCACCACGATGGCCGCCATGCCCGTGCTGCGCCCGCTGCACGACGAGGGCGGTCTGCAGGCGCTGACCGTCGCCACCTACCAGGCGGTGTCCGGTTCCGGTCTGGCCGGCGTCGCCGAGCTGCACGGCCAGGCGTCCAAGGTCGTCGCCGACGCCGACAAGCTCACCCACGACGGCGAGGCCGTCGAGTTCCCCGAGCCGGGCGTCTACAAGCGTCCGATCGCCTTCAACGTGCTGCCGCTGGCCGGTTCGATCGTGGACGACGGCTCCTTCGAGACCGACGAGGAGCAGAAGCTCCGCAACGAGTCCCGCAAGATCCTGGAGATCCCGGAGCTGAAGGTGTCCGGCACCTGTGTCCGGGTCCCGGTCTTCTCCGGTCACTCGCTCCAGGTCAACGCCCGTTTCGCCCGTCCGATCAGCGTGGAGCGCGCGTACGAGCTGCTGAAGGACGCGCCGGGCGTCGAGATCTCGGAGATCCCCACCCCGCTCCAGGCGGCCGGCAAGGACGCCTCGTTCGTCGGCCGGATCCGGGCCGACGAGACCGTGGAGAACGGCCTCGCGCTCTTCGTCTCCAACGACAACCTGCGCAAGGGCGCGGCGCTGAACGCGGTGCAGATCGCGGAGCTGGTCGCGGCGGAGCTGAACGGCTGACGTCTGAGGCATGCGGGAAAGGGCGGCCACCGGTGTGCGGTGGCCGCCCTTTCGTATGCGCGCACCCACCGCGGACCGGGCCCCCGCCGGAGCGCGCGACGTGGAAGGATGACCGGAAACGTCACATACCAAGGAGATGACCGCGTGCCTGGCACCAATCTGACCCGCGAAGAGGCACAGGAGCGGGCGCGCCTGCTGACCGTGGACGCGTACGAGATCGATCTCGACCTCTCCGGAGCGCAGGAGGGCGGCACCTACCGGTCCGTGACCACCGTGCGCTTCGACTCCGCCGAAGCCGGTGCGGAGACCTTCATCGACCTGGTCGCCCCGGCCGTGCACGAGGTCGAGCTGAACGGCAAGGCGCTGGACGTCGCGGCCGTGTTCCGCGACTCGCGCATCGCGCTCCCGCACCTGGTCGCGGGCTCCAACGAGCTGAAGGTCGTCGCCGACTGCTCGTACACCAACACGGGCGAGGGCCTGCACCGCTTCGTCGACCCGGTCGACCAGCAGGCGTACCTCTACACCCAGTTCGAGGTGCCGGACGCGCGCCGGGTCTTCGCGAGCTTCGAGCAGCCTGACCTGAAGGCGACGTTCCGGTTCACCGTGACGGCGCCGGAGGGCTGGACGGTCATCTCGAACTCGCCGACGCCCGAGCCGCGGGACAACGTCTGGTCCTTCGAGCCGACGCCGCGCATCTCGTCGTACATCACGGCCCTGATCGTCGGCCCGTACCACTCGGTGCACAGCAGCTACGAGAAGGACGGCCAGTCCGTCCCGCTCGGCATCTACTGCCGTCCGTCGCTGGCCGAGTTCCTCGACGCGGACGAGATCTTCGACGTCACGCGGCAGGGCTTCGACTGGTTCCAGGAGAAGTTCGACTACGACTACCCGTTCGCCAAGTACGACCAGCTCTTCGTCCCGGAGTTCAACGCCGGCGCGATGGAGAACGCGGGCGCGGTCACCATCCGCGACCAGTACGTGTTCCGTTCGAAGGTGACGGACGCGGCGTACGAGCGGCGTGCGGAGACCATCCTGCACGAGCTGGCGCACATGTGGTTCGGCGACCTCGTCACCATGGAGTGGTGGAACGACCTGTGGCTGAACGAGTCGTTCGCCACGTACACCTCGGTCGCCTGCCAGGCGTACGCGCAGGGCTCGAAGTGGCCGAACTCCTGGACCACGTTCGCCAACTCCGAGAAGACCTGGGCCTACCGCCAGGACCAGCTGCCGTCCACGCACCCGATCATGGCGGACATCCGTGATCTGGACGACGTGCTGGTCAACTTCGACGGAATCACCTACGCCAAGGGCGCCTCGGTCCTGAAGCAGCTGGTGGCGTACGTCGGCATGGACGAGTTCTTCAAGGGCGTCCAGGCGTACTTCAAGGCGCACGCGTTCGGCAACACCCGGCTGTCCGACCTGCTGGGCGCCCTGGAGGAGACCTCCGGCCGCGACCTGAAGACCTGGTCGAAGGCGTGGCTGGAGACGGCGGGCATCAACATCCTGCGCCCGGAGATCACCACGGACGGGAACGGTCACGTCACCTCGTTCACCGTGCTCCAGGAGGCCCCGGCCCTCCCCGCCGGTGCGAAGGGCGAGCCGACGCTGCGCCCGCACCGCATCGCCATCGGCTGCTACGACCTCGACGGCTCCGGCAAGCTGGTCCGTACGGACCGCATCGAGCTGGACGTCGACGGTGCGCGCACGACCGTGCCGTTCCCGGCCGGTACCGCCCGCCCCGCCGTGATCCTGCTCAACGACGACGACCTCTCGTACGCGAAGGTCCGGCTCGACGAGGAGTCGCTGCGCGTCGTCACCGAGCACCTCGGCGACTTCACGGAGTCCCTCCCCCGCGCCCTGTGCTGGGCCTCCGCCTGGGACATGACCCGCGACGGCGAGCTGGCGACCCGCGACTACCTCGCCCTGGTGCTCTCCGGCATCGGCAAGGAGTCGGACATCGGCGTCGTCCAGTCGCTGCACCGCCAGGTGAAGCTGGCGCTGGACCTGTACGCGGCGCCGGAGTGGCGCGAGGCCGGGCTGACGCAGTGGACCGAGGCCACCCTCGCGCACCTGCGCGGGGCGGAGCCGGGCAGCGACCACCAGCTGGCCTGGGCCCGCGCCTTCGCGGAGACGGCCCGCACCCCGCAGCAGACGGACCTGCTGCAGTCGCTGCTCGACGGCAAGGAGACGGTCGAGGGCCTGGCCGTCGACACGGAGCTGCGCTGGGCGTTCGTCGAGCGGCTCGCCGCGACCGGTCTCCTCGAAGAGGACGAGATCGCCGCCGAGTACGAGCGCGACAGGACGGCGGCGGGCGAGCGCCACGCGGCGACCGCCCGCGCGGCACGCCCCACCGAGGAGGCGAAGGCGGAGGCGTGGGCCTCGGTCATCGAGTCCGACAAGCTGCCGAACTCCCTCCAGGAGGCGGTCATCGCCGGCTTCGTCCAGACCGACCAGCGCGAACTGCTGGCTCCGTACACGGAGAAGTTCTTCGCCACGGTCAAGGACGTCTGGGACTCGCGCAGCCACGAGATGGCACAGCAGGTCGCCATCGGCCTCTACCCGACCCTCCAGGTCTCGCAGGCCACGCTGGACGCCACGGACGCCTGGCTCTCCTCGACGGACCCGAGCGCGGCCCTGCGCCGGCTGATGTCGGAGTCCCGCTCGGGCGTCGAGCGCGCCCTGAGGGCCCAGGCCGCGGACGCGGCGGCGGCCACGGCGTGACGCGCTGACCGGTGAGACAGTGAGGGGCGCCTCCCGTGGTGGGGGCGCCCCTTCGTTCGTGCCCCGGACGGCCTGGTGCTGGAAACCCGCCCGTCGGACGGGCGCGGTCGCGCAGCCGTCCGACGGGCGGGAGCAGGGGGCCCGGAGCCGGGGGGGTTACGCGCCGGACTCCTCGTAGCGGCGGGCCAGTTCGGCCGCGCCGGACTCCGTCAGGCTGCCGTACAGGCGCATGCGGGCGACGCCGCCGTCCGGGAAGGCGTCGAGGCGGACGTGGGTGACGACCGCCTGGGCGCGGAGCGGGAAGCGGTGCGGGGTGTCGGGCTGGAGCCTGGTGCGGGGGATGATCTCGAACCACTCGCCGGTCTCGCCGTTGCGGCCCTGGAGTGCGATCCAGCCGGCCGCGTTGCCCTTGAGGTACGCGGTGTCGATCTCGACCGCGCGGACCGCGCCCTGGGCGGGGAGGCGGAAGCGGACCCAGTCGTTGGTGTCGCGGACCCGGCGGCGGCGGTTCTCCCAGCCGTCGTCCATCTTCCGGGAGGTGCCGGGCAGGATGATCTGGGTCGGCGAGGAGTAGAAGCGGTCCGAGGCGTCCTCGTAACTGCCGCCGTTCAGCACCGAGATCAGGTCGAACGTGCCGAGCGTGGCGAGCCAGGACGGGTCGGGGAGGACCTCGCCGTGGACGCGGAGGCGGGCGATGCCGCCGTCGGGGTGCTGGCACAGGCGTACGTGGGTGCAGCGGCGGCCGCCGGTGATCTCGAAGCCGTTGGCGGCGTGGCCGCGTACGGGGGTCGGCGGGACGATCTCCTCCCACTTCACTTCGTCGGCGAGGAGTTGGGCGGGGCTGGGCGAGCCCTCGACCGCGGTGGCCTGGATCGAGACGCGCTGCGGGTAGTTGCCGCGGAAGTGGGCCGTGTCGACGACGATGCCGCGGATGATGCCGGGGGCGCCGAGCCGGATCAGGGCCCAGTCGTGCTCGTCGGGGGCCGGGAACGGGTGGTCCGCGTCCGCGCCGCGCCGGCGGCGGGTCTCCCAGCCGTCCATGATCTTGCCCTTGTGGCCGAAGTGCTCGGGGTCGAAGGCCGCGCGCTCCCGGACCAGGAGGTTCTCGCGCTGGGCGAAGAACTCGTCGTTGGCGGCGATCACGCCCGCGCCAAGGCGGCGGTCGGCGAGGTCGACGAGTTCGGTGAAGGGCAGGTCGGTGCCGCGGTAGTCGGCGTACGGGTCACCACCGCCGTACGGGGCCGCGTCGTTGGCGTGGGGGTCGTCGTGGTGGTTCTCATTCTGGTCGAAGGTCATGCACCTACTGTCACGGCCCATGACCCATCAGGTCCATCGAAAGTTTTTGCATCGTCTATTCAGTCGAAGTGAACGATTCGGCGGTCGCGGTGAGCGCCGCGAGCACCCTGGCCACCGCGGGGCCCCGTTCGGCGCCCTGGCGCACCGCCGCCACCACATGACGGCGCGGCTGGTCGGCGTCGAGCGCGCGCATCACCACGCCGCCCCGGCTGTGCCGTTCCGCCGACGCCATCCGCGGGATCAGCGCCACCCCCAGACTCGCCTCGACCATGGCCAGGATCGCCGTCCAGCCGGAGGCGCTGTGCGCCTGCTCGGGCACGAATCCGGCGGCCTCGCACGCCGCCGTGGTGATCTGCGACCAGGGGCCCGAACCGCCGAAGATCCACGGGTCGCCGGAGAGGTCCGCCAGGCGGAGGGCGGGCGCGGCGGCGAGGCGGTGGTCCGCGGGCAGGGCCACGTCCAGCGGGTCGGCGAGCAGGGGCAGCACCGCGAACCGGGGGTCGCGGGCCGTCGGGGCGTGCGCGGCGAGGGACAGGGCGAGGTCGACGTCACCGGCGACCAGGAGTTCGTACGCCTGCGCGGCCTCCGCCTCCCGCACCCGCACATCGGGCCCCGGGCGCTCCTCGGCGCGCAGCCGCTGGATCGCCGGTACCACGAGGACGGGCACGGCCGTGGAGAACGCGGCGATCCGCACCTCGCCGGCCTCGCCGCGCAGATAGCCGGTCAGTTCGGCGTCGGCGCGCTCCAGTTGGGCGAAGACGGCCTCGGCGTGGCGCAGCACGAGATGCGCGGCGTCGGTGAGCCGGACGCGTCGGCCCTGGGCCTCCAGGAGCGGCACACCGAGCTGCCTGGAGAGGCTGGACAGTTGCTGCGAGACCGCGGAGGGCGTCATCAGCAGGGCCTGCGCGGTCGCGGTGACCGTGCCCCGGTCGCGCAGGGTGCGGAGGATGCGGAGCTTCTTGACGTCCCACTCGATCATGGCCGCAACCTACCCGGCGCCGAGGGCGGGGTGCCCGGCCGCGGACACGCGTGTGCGCCGCGCGGTACTCACGGAGTACCTGCGGCGCACCCGGGACGAGCGTGTGGGTACTAGGCCTGCTTCTTGGACTTGTCCAGGACCATGACCAGGCCCGTGATGACCAGGAACAGGACGATGGGTGCCACGACGTAGAGGCCGATGGTCTCCATCGCGCTCAGGCCGGGCCCCGGGTCGTCACCGTCGTCGCGGGTGAGCGCGAGCGCGGGGGACGACATGAGCAGCATCATCAGCGTCGTTCCGGCCGCGACGGCGCCGGCGCGCATAGCGTTCTTCTTGTCCACGGTGCAAACGTAGCGAACGCCCGCGAGGGGCGCGCGCCCGGGGGTGCCGTACGGGGTCGGGGACGGATCACGGGCGGGGGTGCGGGCGGACTTCCGGGTGGCCTTCCGGGCGGTCCCCGCTCGGGCGGAAGACCTCCATCAGCCGGTGCAGGCGGGGTGCGGCGGCCAGCTCCTCCAGGGTGACCGAGTGACCCTCCGCGTCGGCGACGGGCAGGCGCCAGTTGGGGTACTGGTCCCAGGTGCCGGGGAGGTTCTGCGGGCGGCGGTCGCCGAGCGCGTCGGGCAGCCAGACGCCGGTCAGACGGGCGGGGGTGCGCAGCAGGAAGCGGTGCACGGCACGGACGGCGCCCTCCTCGTCGCCCTCGCCCTCGGGGAGCAGCCCGAGCCTGGCGAGATACCCCAGCCATTCGGCGGTGTCGGCCGCGTCCGCCGTCAGCTCCTGGTCCAGGGGGCGGGTGAGCAGGCCCAGGCGGTGGCGGAGCGTCACGTGGTCGCCGGTCAGCCGGGCCGCGGTGGACGGCAGATCGTGCGTGGTGACGGTGGCGAGGCAGCCCTCGCGCCACTCCTCGGGGGCCAGTGGGCGGCCGGTGCCGGCCCAGTCCCGTTCGAACCAGAGGACGGAGGTGCCGAGCACACCGCGCCGGGCCAGCGCCTCGCGGACCCCCGGCTCGACGGTGCCCAGGTCCTCCCCCATCACTGCCGCGCCGGCCCGGTGCGCCTCCAGGACGAGGACGGCGAGCATCGCCTCGGCGTCGTGGGCGACATAGGTGCCCTCGGTGGGCGGGCGCCCCTCGGGCACCCACCAGAGCCGGAACAGGCCCATGACGTGGTCGATGCGCAGGGCGCCCGCGTGGGCGAGGAGCCCGCGCAGCAGTCCGCGGTACGGGGCGTAGCCGGAGGCGGCGAGGACGTCCGGGCGCCACGGGGGCAGGCCCCAGTCCTGGCCCCGGGCGTTGAAGGCGTCCGGGGGCGCCCCGACGGACATGCCGTGCGCGAAGGCGTCCTGCTGGGCCCAGGCGTCGGCGCCGCCGGGGTGCACACCGACGGCGAGGTCGTGGACGATGCCTACGGCCATGCCCGCGTCGAGGGCGGCGCGCTGGGCATCGGCGAGCTGACCGTCGGTCAGCCAGGCGAGCCGGCAGTGGAAGTCGACCCGGTCCAGCAGTTCGCCGCGGGCTCGGGCGGTCTCCTTGGAGCCGGGGTCGCGCAGCTCGGCGGGCCAGCCGTGCCAGTCGGAGCCGTGCACCTCGGCGAGGGCGCACCACAGGGCGTGGTCCTCCAGGGCCTGCCCCTGCCCGGCCAGGAAGTCGCAGTACGCGGCGCGACGGCCCGGGGTGAGGGGCACCCGATGCACGAGTTCGAGAGCCTGGCGCTTGAGCTCCCAGACGGCGTCACGGTCGATCAGGGCGCCCTTGTTGAGGACGGTGTCGCTGAGCGTCGCGGCGTCCTGGCGCAGGTCGTCGAGGGTGCCCCGGTCGGTCATGTGCCCGTACTCGGGGATGGACTCCAGGTGCAGATGCACGGGGTCGGGGAAGCGCCGCGACGACGGGCGGTACGGGGAGGGGTCGGTGGGGCGGCCGGGCACGGCGGCGTGGAGCGGGTTGACCTGGACGAATCCGGCGCCGAGGACCCGCCCGGACCAGGCGGCGAGGTCGGCGAGATCCCCGAGGTCGCCCATGCCCCAGGAGCGGGCGGAGAGCAGGGAGTAGAGCTGGACGAGGAAGCCGTGACCGCGGGCGGGCGGGCGGGGCGCCCGGGGCGGGGCGACGACGAGCGTGCCGGTCGCGCTCCGGCCGCCGGGGGCCCGTACGGCCAGCCGGTGCACCCCGAACGGCGGCTCGGCCCACCAGGCGGGGACCGCGGGCGCTCCCGCCCCCGCCGCGTCCGCCGGATCCGCAGGCCCGTCGACGGCGCCCCGTACCGAAACGGCCGGATCCGGTCGGTCGGCCGGAATGCGCATCCGCGGGGGCGGGGCCGAACCGGGGTCCTCGGGGCCGATGTCCAGCGTGGTGCCGGGCGGCAGGGCGGTCAGGGCATCGGGCAGCGGCTCACCGGACCACACCACCACCGTCGGCGGAAGCAGCCGGGAGCGGGCCGCGGACTCGGCGGCGGCGAGCGATTCCCGTACCGCTCGGGGCGTGCCGGCGTCCACACCGAGCGCGGCGAGCACGGCGACGACCGTCTCGTCGGGGACGGACACCGTCACATCGGCGGACGGGGAGTAGGAGGTGGCGACGCCGTGCAGTGCGGCGAGCCGGGACAAGCCCATTCAGACTCCTGGGAACTCCGTGCCCCACGCGCCGCCGGACGTGGCCGGCTCGCTGGTCAGCGGGGCATTTACGGCGAGCGGGGGTTCGCTGGTCAGAGGTGTGGCGTCGGCGAGCGGCGGCTCGCTGGTGAGGGGTATCGCATCGGCGAGCGGCGGCTCGCTCGTCAGCGGGCCGGGCGCGGGAGCCGGGAACGCGTCGGGCCACGGGGCGGCGGGGCCGGGTACCTGTGCGGGGAGGGCGGGGAGCAGAAGCTTCGCGGCGGCGGGCATGGCGGCCTCCTGGCCGTGGGGAAAGCAGGACACAGCAGGCCTACCCGGCGGGCTCGACCACAGACGTAGGCGTTATCACAACGAATTCAACGTGCTCTGGGTCACATTCCGTTCCCCGCAGGCCTGTTCTCCGTAAGTTGTCCGCTGTTTTCGGCCATCCGGCGTCATCTTTGGCGTCCGCCGCCCCGGCCCGCCGCCCCCTGCCCCACCTGCCGCATCGGGCATTTCCGGCACACCACCCACGCGCATTGACACCCTCGCGCCCGGGTGGTGGGCTCGGAGCCCACCGGCGGTGACGAGGGAGACGAGCGATGCGGCTCAGGCGCGGAAAGCAGGCAACGGCCATCGCGGTCGCCGTGCTCGGCGGACTGCTCTCCACGGGAGCCCCGGCCGCCGTCGCGGCCCCTTCCGATCCCGGCTCCACCGCCGTCGCCACCCCCGACCGCGCGGACGATGCCGCGCTGCCCGCCGTGTGGCCCCGGCCGCAGTCCATCGAGGCCGCCGGGGCGTCCGTACCGCTCTCCGCCGAGGTCACCCTCGTCGCCGGCTCGCACGCCGATCCGTACGCGGTCGACGCGCTCCGGAAGGTCCTGCGGGACGCGGGCGTGCGGACCGTCCACGAGGCCCTGCCCGGCCGCGGCCCGGTGATCCGGCTCGGCGGCGACGGCGCCCGGGACGCGCTGCGCACGCTGCACGCCCCCGAGCGCGGCGATCTGCCCTCCGGGGGCTACCGGATCGCGGTCGGCCGGGTCGCGGGGCGGGACACCGTCGCCCTGGACGGTGTCGGCGAGGACGGCCTCTTCCACGGCGTGCAGACACTGCGTCAGCTGATCCGGGACGGAGGCGTCGCCGGGGTCACCGTCAGGGACTGGCCGGGCACCGCCGTACGCGGAACGACCGAGGGCTTCTACGGGCAGCCGTGGACCCTCCAGGAGCGGCTGGCCCAGATCGGCTTCATGGGGCGTACGAAGCAGAACAGGTATCTGTACGCGGCGGGCGACGATCCGTACCGGCAGGCCCGTTGGCGCGACCCGTACCCGGCCGACCGGCGCGCCGGCTTCCGGGCGCTGGCCGAGCGGGCCCGCGCCGAGCATGTGACGCTCGGCTGGGCCGTCGCCCCCGGCCAGGCCATGTGCATGTCCTCGGCCGGCGACGTGAAGGCGCTGACGAAGAAGCTCGACGCGATGTGGGCGCTGGGTGTGCGCGCCTTCCAGCTGCAGTTCCAGGACGTCAGCTACAGCGAATGGCACTGCGACAGCGACGCCGACACCTTCGGCAGCGGCCCGCAGGCGGCGGCCAGGGCGCAGGCGCGGGTGGCCGGCGAGGTGGCGCGGCACCTCGCGGAGCGGTATCCGGGTTCGCAGCCGCTGTCGGTGATGCCGACGGAGTTCTACCAGGACGGCTCCACCGACTACCGCGAGGCGCTCGCCGAGGAACTGGACGACCGGGTCCAGATCGCCTGGACCGGTGTCGGGGTCGTGCCGAGGACCATCACCGGCGGGGAGCTGGCCGGTGCCCGCGCCGCGTTCGGGCATCCGCTGGTCACGATGGACAACTACCCGGTCAACGACTACGCCCAGGACCGGATCTTCCTCGGCCCGTACACCGGCCGGGACCCCGCGGTGGCCACGGGTTCCGCGGCGCTCCTCGCCAATGCGATGGAGCAACCGTCCGCGTCCCGCATTCCGCTCTTCACCGCCGCCGACTTCGCCTGGAACCCGAAGGGTTACCGGCCGCAGGAGTCCTGGCAGGCGGCGATCGACGATCTGGCGGGCGGTGACGCACGCACCAGGGACGCGCTGCGCGCGCTGGCCGGGAACAGTGCGACGTCCGTGCTGGGCGGTGACGAGTCCGCGTATCTGCGGCCGTTGCTGGCCGCGTTCTGGAAGTCCCGCGCGGCGCACGACGCAACGGCGCGGACCGACGCGGCACGCAGGCTGCGGGAGGCGTTCACCGTGATGCGGCAGGCCCCGCAGCGGCTGAAGGGCCTGGCGGACGGGCGTCTGGACGACGAAGTGCGGCCGTGGTCGGAGCGGTTGTCCCGGTACGGCCGGGCGGGCGAGCTGGCCGTCGATCTGCTCCAGGCCCAGTCGCGCGGCGACGGCGCCGCCGCCTGGCAGGCTTCGCTGGCCCTGGAACCGGTGCGCAAGGCCGCGAAGGCGGACGGCGCCACGGTCGGCAAGGGGGTCCTGGGCCCGTTCCTGGACCGGGTGCGCCGGGAGGCCGATGCCTGGACGGGCGTGGACCGCGGCGACGGTACGGTGACGAAGGCTCCGGGCAGCTACACGGTCCGGCTGGACCGGGCCCGCCCGGTGGAGGCCGTGACGGCGATGACCCTGCCCGGCGGCGGCACCTTGGCCGGCGCTGCGCTGGAGGCCCGGGTGCCCGGCGAGGGCTGGCGCCGCCTGGGCGCGTTGTCGGCGACCGGCTGGACCCACACGGCGGCGAAGGGGCTGCGGGCCGACGCGATCCGGATCAGCTGGCCCACGGGCGGTCCGTCGTTGCCCCCGGTCCTCTCCCGCACCCTGGCGCCGATGGCCCCGGGCGGCGATGTCTCCGGGAGCGCCCGGGTACCGGCTCCGCGGGTGCACGCGCTCGTGCCCTGGTTCGGCGACGAGCCCGCGGCCCGGCTCGATCTCGCGCGCGGCGAGACGGACGCCGAGATCGGCGGCGGGCCGCAGCGGGTCGAGGCGCGCCTCGCCGCCCGCCGCCCGGCGGAGGTACGGGGCGCGCTCACCGCGAAGGCGCCCAAGGGCATCAAGGTGGACGTCCCGAAGCAGACCAGGGTGCCGCGCGGTTCCCGTACCGACGTCCCCGTCGACATCACGGTCCCGGCGGGCACCCCGGCCGGGGAGTACGAGGTGCCGTTCAGCTTCGGCGACGAACGCAGCACGCTCACCGTCCGGGCGTTCCCGCGCACCGCGGGCCCCGATCTGCTGGGCACCGCCACCGCGTCCTCGTCCGGCGACGAGACCCCGGACTTCCCGGCGGCGGCCGCCTCCGACGGCGATCCGGGGACCCGCTGGTCCTCACCGGCCGAGGACGGCGCCTGGTGGCAGGCGGAACTGCCGCGGCCCGCCCGGATCGGCCAGGTGGTGCTGCACTGGCAGGACGCGTACGCCACCCGCTACCGCGTCCAGGTCTCCTCGGACGGCCGCAGCTGGCGCACGGCGGCGACCGTCCGGGACGGCAGGGGCGGGCGCGAGTCGGTCCGCATGGACGCGAAGGACGCCCGCTACCTCCGGGTCCAGGGCGATGCCCGGGGCACCGAGTTCGGCTACTCGCTCTGGTCGGTGGAGGCGTACGCCGTCGCCGCGACGGAGTAGCGATCCGGGCCGTTGCCGCCCCGGGACGACGAAGGCCCGGATCCTCAGGCAGAAATGCCGTCGGTCCGGGCCATGGCGTCGTCCGCGCCGAACGGTTGCAAGTACGGCAACCAGCGCGGGTCGCGATGTCCCGTGCCGATGATCCGCCAGGCCAGGCCCGTCGGCGGGGCGGGTTGCTGGTGCAGCCGCCAGCCGAGCTCCGGCAGGTGCCGGTCCGCCTTGACGTGGTTGCAGCGGCGGCAGGCCGCGACGACGTTGTCCCAGACGTGCTGTCCGCCGCGGCTGCGCGGAATCACGTGGTCGACGCTGGTCGCGGCGGCGCCGCAGTACATGCAGCGGCCCCCGTCCCGGGCGAACAGCGCCCTGCGGGTCAGCGGTACGGGTCCCCGGTAGGGAACGCGGACGAACCGCTTCAGGCGGACGACGCTGGGGGCCGGGACGGCCCGGGTGGCACTGTGCATGAAGGCGCCGGACTCCTCGAGACAGATGGCCTTGTTTTCGAGGACGAGGACGAGCGCGCGGCGGAGCGGTACGACGCCGAGTGGCTCGTACGACGCGTTGAGAACCAGGACATGCGGCACGGTGGATGCCTCCTTGTACGCCGGCGGCGCGTGGCTCGCGCCGGGACGATCCGATCTCAGTCTCTACTCCTGCCTGGTGGAAGCGCCACCACGTGCGGGTAACGGGCCGGAAGGATTTTTGCCCCGGTCCCCCGCCGCCCGCGCCGCGGCCACAGGCGGAACGGGCGCTTCGGGCCCGCTGTCGCAGCGGCCCGTGGCCGGTGTGCGATCGGCCGCAGAAGACCGCTGCCGGCCCCCGGCATCCACCCGTGAGACGCGTCTCTCCCCTCGGTCGCGACAACGGAGTACTCCCGATGCCCCGTTAGTGTGGTCGGGCCGCCGTCGCCCATCTGGAGGTCCCACCGTGTCCCTGTCCGCCCTGTTGGCCGCAGCCCCGTCACCCGAGCCCGGCAGCTCGTTGGACGAAGCCGCCAAGCAGGCCGGCGACGCCGCGGGCTGGGTGGAGGAGAACTGGTCCACCTGGCTGAACACCGGTCTGCGCATCATCCTCATCGCAACCATCGCGATCGTGTTGCGGATCGCGATCCGGCGTGCTCTCACCAAGCTCATAGAACGGATGAACCGCAGCGCCCAGGCGGTGGAGGGCACCGCGCTCGGCGGGCTGCTGGTCAACGCGGAACGCCGCCGTCAGCGCTCGGAGGCGATCGGTTCGGTACTCCGCTCGGTCGCGTCGTTCCTGATCCTCGGCACGGCCGCCCTGATGATCCTGGGCGCGTTCCAGATCAACCTGGCCCCGCTGCTGGCCTCCGCCGGTGTGGCCGGTGTGGCACTCGGTTTCGGTGCGCGCAACCTGGTCACCGACTTCCTCTCCGGTGTCTTCATGATCCTGGAGGACCAGTACGGCGTGGGCGACACCATCGACGCGGGCGTCGCCTCCGGCGAGGTCATCGAGGTCGGCCTGCGGGTCACGAAGCTGCGCGGCGACCACGGCGAGATCTGGTACGTCCGCAACGGCGAGGTGAAGCGGATC
This sequence comes from Streptomyces sp. NBC_01363, assembly GCF_026340595.1. Taxonomy (GTDB): domain Bacteria; phylum Actinomycetota; class Actinomycetes; order Streptomycetales; family Streptomycetaceae; genus Streptomyces. Next base: position 2,967,339 of record NZ_JAPEPF010000001.1, on the reverse strand, counting down.
GGCAACCTCAGCCAGGGCTGGTCGACGGCCGGCATCGATGTGACGGTGCGTCCCACGGAGGACCTCGACAAGGTACGTACGGTCATCACCGAGGCCGCCGCGGCGATGGCCAAGGAGGACCCCTGGAACGAGCGTCTGTGGGGCCCGGTGGAGGTCCTGGGCCTGGACGCCGTGCTCCTGGACTCGATGACGGTCCGGCTGAGTGCGAAGACGATGCCGGGCAAGGCGCTGGGCGTGGAGCGCGAACTGCGCTGGCGGATCAAGCGGGCCTTCGACGAGGCGGGCATCCGCATCGTCGGCGGCGTCCCGGCCCAGGCGGACGAGCCCTCCGCGGCCGACCCGGCGGCCGGCATGGCCGCCCCCTCGGCCTACGCCTCCGCCACTTCCCCCCAGTCCCTGGCCACGGCCCCGATCGCCCCGCCGAACATCTCGAAGTAGTACGCGCCGTGCGGGCGTCCGGCGGGCCGATGGGATCTCAACTCGGTTCGCCGACGACCCGGTTGGGCATGCGTCACCATGGACCCGGACATTCCGGAAGTGTTCCAGGTAACGCTTTGGTTGCCACCGCGGCGCTTCCCATTGACGGCCAGGTGACGCGCGCATACCGTCCTCTCACCGAATAGGAAACTTTCCTAACAGAGGGCAGGTGCAGCGCTCATGGCCGGAACCACACCGGGTACCCCCCGCGTTCTGCGGGCCATGAACGACCGGGCCGCCCTCGATCTGCTGCTGGAGCACGGTCCCCTCTCGCGGACCAGGATCGGGAAGCTGACCGGGCTCTCCAAGCCCACCGCTTCACAGTTGCTGGCACGGCTGGAGGCGGCCGGACTGGTCGTCGCGACCGGGACCGTGGCCGGGCGGCCGGGGCCCAACGCCCAGCTGTACGGGGTGAACGCGCGGGCCGCCCATGTCGCGGGACTCGATGTGAACGCCCGCCGGATCGTCGCCGCCGTCGCCGATGTGACCGGGGAGACGGTCGGGCACTTCGAGCTGCGCACCCCCGGACGGCGCGCCGACAGCGTGGTGCGGCAGGTGGCGGAGGCGCTGGACGGGGCGGTGAAGGACGCCGGACTCACCCGTTCCGATGTGCACCGGGTCGTCATCGGCACCCCGGGCGCCTTCGACCCCGGTACCGGGCGGCTGCGGTACGCCTCGCACCTGCCGGGCTGGCACTCCCCCACGCTGCTGGAGGAGCTGGCCGCCTTCCTGCCGATGCCGGTGGAGTACGAGAACGACGTGAACCTGGTCGCGGTGGCCGAGCAGCGGGCGGGCGCGGCGCGCGGGCACGAGGACTTCGTCCTGCTGTGGAACGAGGAAGGGCTCGGTGCCGCCCTCGTCATCAACGGACGGCTGCACCGCGGCTTCACCGGTGGCGCGGGCGAGGTCGGTTTCCTGCCGGTGCCGGGTACCCCGCTGGTCCGTCAGGTCACCAAGGTGAACGCGGGCGGCTTCCAGGAGCTGGCGGGCGCGCAGGTGCTGTCCCGGCTGGGCCGGGAGCTCGGCATCGACGACGAGCTGATCCGCGCCCCCGGTACCCACCACGAGGTCGCCGCCCGGCTGCTCGCCCGCGCCGCCGAGGCCGCGGAGGCGGGCGAGGACGGCCCGTACCCCCGGCTGCTCGATCTGTTCGCCACCGGCCTCGCGACCGGTCTCGCCTCCATGATCGCCGTGCTCGATCCGGAAGTCGTCGTGCTGTCCGGCGAGGTGATCGCGGCCGGCGGGGAGCCGCTGCGCTGCCGGGTGGCGTCCGAGCTCACCGAGCTGGCGGCCTCCCGGCCCCGGCTGATCGCCGGGGACGTGAAGCGCCGCCCCGTACTGCGCGGCGCGCTGGAGAGCGCACTCGCCACCACCCGCGACGAAGTCTTCGACACGTCCCGCTGACCCCTTCTCGGCCCGCCCTCTTCCTCCGTACCTCCGCCCCCATCCTTCACCGGGAGACCGCCATGTCCGGAAACCGCCGGAAGACGGCCGCCGCGCTCGCCGCGACCGCCGCCATATCTCTGCTCGCCTCGGCCTGTATGGGCCAGAGCAACTCCGGTGCCAGTGATGACCCGTCCAAGGAGACGACCATCAACTTCTGGCACGGCTGGATCTCCCCGAACGAGGTCAAGGGAATCCAGGCGACGGTCGACGCCTTCGAGAAGGCGCATCCCAACATCCATGTGAAGGTCGTCGGCAACATGACCGACGACAAGGTCAACCAGGCACTGCGGGCGGGCGGTTCGAACGCCCCGGACGTCATCTCGTCGTTCACCACGAACAATGTCGGCAAGTTCTGTTCGTCGAAGGCGTTCGTCGATCTCAACCCCTTCCTGAAGAAGGACGGGATCGACCCGGACAAGACCTTCCCGAAGGCGATGAACGACTACACCCAGTTCGACGGGGTGCGCTGCACCGTGCCGCTGCTCGGTGACGCGTACGGCCTCTACTACAACAAGGACGCGTTCGAGAAGGCCGGGATCACGCGGCCGCCAAGGACCTGGTCGGAGCTGGCCGAGGACGCCAAGAAGCTGACGAAGACCAAGGGCGACTCGTACGAGCGGCTCGGTTTCATGCCGAACTACCACGGCTACGAGACGACGACCGAGCGCTACCTCGGCGCCTGGGACCCGAAGTACTTCGACGCGGACGGCAAGTCGAACATCGCCAAGGACCCGTCGTTCGCCGCCATGCTCACGACCCAGAAGAAGCTGGTCGACGACCTGGGCGGCTACGAGAAGCTGGAGAAGTACCGCACGTCCTTCGGTGACGAGTGGGGTGCCAAGCACCCATTCCACACCGGCCAGGTGGCGATGCAGCTGGACGGCGAGTGGCGGCTCGGGATGGCCGAGGAGACCAAGCCGAAGTTCGAGATCGGCGTCGCCCCGATGCCCGTCGCCGACGACCAGGCCGACACCTGGGGCAAGGGCTATCTGACCGGCACCATCGCCGGGATCGCCGCCACCTCGAAGAAGCAGAACGCTTCCTGGGAGCTGGTGAAGTTCATGACGACCGACACCGACGCCGTGGTGAACTTCGCCAACGCCATCCACAACGTGCCGTCCACCCTGGCGGCGCTGAAGTCGCCCAAGCTGAAGTACGACCCGCGGTTCAAGACCTTCCTGGACATCGCCGCGAACCCGAACAGCACCACCACCCCGCCCTCGGTGAACGGCGGCGCGTACCTGGTGTCCCTGCAGAACCTCGGATTCGACATCGAGAAGGGCAGGCAGAAGGACGTCAAGGCGGGTCTGGAGAACACCGCCAAGGAAATCGACGCGGCAATCGCACAGGCGAAGTAGAACCGCGATGACCACCTACACACTCCGTTCGAAGCGCCGCCGGTCGGCGCTGCGGACAGCGGCCTTCATGTCGCCGTGGCTGATCGGGTTCTGTGTCTTCTTCGCCTACCCGCTGATCTCCACGCTCTATTTCTCCTTCACCGACTACGACGGGTTCTCAGCCCCCGAGTTCAGCGGGCTGAAGAACTGGTCCTTCGTCTTCAACGACTACCCGCTGTTCTGGCCGGCGCTGCGCAACACGCTCTGGCTGGTCGTGGTGATGGTCACCTGCCGGGTGGTGTTCGGCCTCGGCATCGGACTGCTGATCACCAGGATCAAGACGGGCGCCGGGGTCTTCCGCACCCTGTTCTACCTGCCGTACCTGGCCCCGCCGGTCGCGGCGACGCTCGGCTTCGTCTTCCTGCTCAACCCCGGGACCGGGCCGGTCAATTCGATCCTCGGCGAGCTGGGGCTCCCCACGCCCGGCTGGTTCACCGACGCCGCCTGGTCCAAGCCGGCCCTGACCGCGCTCGCGGTGTGGGGGGTGGGCGACCTGATGGTGATCTTCATGGCCGCCCTGCTGGACGTACCGAAGGAACAGTACGAGGCGGCGGAGCTGGACGGGGCGACCTCGTTCCAGCGGTTCCGCTTCGTCACCCTGCCGAACATCTCGCCGATCATCATGTTCGCGGTGGTCACCGGGATCATCCAGACGATGCAGTACTACACCCAGCCATTCGTGGCCGGGAAGGTCGCCTCGGGTGTGATGGGCGGCTCCGGGCAGCAGTTCGAACCGGGCTATCCCGACAAGTCGACACTGACGCTTCCGCAGGTCGTCTACAACCTCGGTTTCCAGCGCTTCGACTACGGCTCCGCCTGCGTGGTCGCGCTCGTTCTCTTCGTACTCGCCATGGCGTTCACCGCACTGCTGATGCGACGCCGCAGCGGACTGATCCAGGAAGGTGAGTGACGTGGCGCAGGTACTCGACGCCGTCAAGGAAGCCGACCCCGCGACCGGCCCGGTCACCCCGGCCGAACACAGGGCGCGCCGCAAGTCGCTGCTGAACTGGATCGCCGTGCACTCGCTCGGGGTCGCCGCCGCGCTCTTCTTCGTGCTGCCGTTCGTCTTCCTGGTGCTCACCTCGCTGATGAACGGCCAGCAGGCGCTGACCCGCGATCTGTGGCCGCACCCCTTCGAGTGGAGCAACTACCAGCGGGTGTTCGACACCGACGGCTTTCTGACCTGGTGGAAGAACACCCTGCTGTACGCGGGGCTCGGCACCGTCCTCACGGTCGTCTCCTCGCTGCCCGTGGCGTACGCGCTCGCCAAGTTCCGCTTCCGCGGCCGGCATCTGTCGCTGATGCTGGTCATCTCGATGATGATGCTGCCGCCGCAGGTCGTCGTCATCCCGATGTACCTGTTCTGGGCGAAGCAGCTGGACCTGTCCGGCACGCTCTGGCCGCTGATCATCCCGATGGCCTTCGGCGACGCGTTCTCCATCTTCCTGCTGCGGCAGTTCCTGCTGACCATCCCGAACGAGTACCTCGACGCGGCGAAGGTCGACGGCTGCGGCGAGCTGCGCACCCTGCTCAAGGTCGTCGTGCCGATGGCCAAGCCGGGCATCGCCGCCGTGGCCCTCTTCCAGTTCTTCTACGCCTGGAACGACTACTTCGGCCCGCAGATCTACGCCTCGGAGAACCCGGCCGCCTGGACGCTCAGCTACGGCCTGGAGTCCTTCAAGAGCGCACACCACACCGACTGGAACCTGACCATGGCCGCGACCGTACTGGTCATGGCCCCCGTGATCCTCGTCTTCTTCTTCGCCCAGAAGGCGTTCGTCGAGGGCGTCACACTGACCGGAGTAAAGGGCTGACCTATGAAGCTGGCAGTAGTTGGTGGCGGGTCCACCTACACACCTGAACTGATCGACGGCTTCGCCCGGCTGCGGGACACGCTGCCCATCGAGGAGCTGGTGCTCGTCGACCCGGCGGCCGACCGCCTGGAGCTCGTCGGCGGCCTCGCCCGGCGGATCTTCGCCAAGCAGGGCCACCCGGGGCGGATCGTCACCACCTCGGACCTCGACGCGGGCGTCGCCGACGCCGACGCCGTCCTGCTGCAGCTGCGCGTCGGCGGCCAGGCCGCCCGCAACCAGGACGAGACCTGGCCGCTGGAGTGCGGCTGCGTCGGCCAGGAGACCACCGGCGCCGGCGGCCTCGCCAAGGCGATGCGCACCGTGCCGGTCGTCCTGGACATCGCCGAGCGGGTCCGCCGGACCAACCCGGACGCCTGGATCATCGACTTCACCAACCCGGTGGGCATCGTCACCCGGGCACTGCTCCAGGCCGGCCACAAGGCCGTCGGCCTGTGCAACGTGGCGATCGGCTTCCAGCGGAAGTTCGCCCGGCTGCTCGACGTCACTCCGGCCGAGGTCCACCTCGACCATGTCGGGCTCAACCACCTGACCTGGGAGCTCGGGGTGCGCCTCGGCGGCCCCGAGGGCGAGAACGTCCTGCCGAAGCTGCTCGCCGAGCACGGCGACACGATCGCGGACGATCTCCGCATGCCCCGGGCGATCACCGACCGGCTGGGCGTCGTCCCCTCGTACTACCTGCGCTACTTCTACGCGCACGACGCGGTCGTGCGGGAACTCGGCACCAAGCCGTCCCGCGCGGCCGAGGTCGCCGCGATGGAGAAGGAGCTCCTCGCCATGTACGGCGATCCGGCGCTGGACGAGAAGCCCGCGCTGCTCGCCAAGCGCGGCGGCGCCTTCTACTCGGAGGCGGCCGTGGACCTGGCGTCCTCGCTGCTCGGCTCGGGCGGCTCCCCGGTGCAGGTGGTCAACACCTACAACAGGGGAACGCTGCCGTTCCTGCCGGACGACGCGGTGATCGAGGTGCAGGCCCGGGTCGACGGCACGGGCGCCACGCCGCTCGCCGTTCCCGGGCTGGACCCGCTGTACGCCGGTCTGATCGCCCACGTGACGGCGTACGAGGACCTCGCCCTGGAGGCCGCGCTCCGCGGCGGACGGGACCGGGTGTTCAAGGCGCTGCTCGCGCACCCGTTGATCGGCCAGTTCGAGTACGCCGAGGCGCTCACCGACAAGCTGATCGCGCACAACCGGGAGCACCTGGCGTGGGCGTGAACGCTTTGGTCCTCGCGATCGACGCGGGGAACAGCAAGACCGACGTGGCGCTGATCGGTGCGGACGGGACGGTGCTGTCGACGGCCCGGGGCGGTGGTTTCCAGCCGCCGGTCGTCGGCGTGGAGGCGGCACTGGACGTCCTGGCCCCGTTGCTCGCACAGGCCCTGGCCGGCTCGGAGCGGCCCGTCGACGGCGTGGAGCATGTGTCGGCGTGCCTGGCCAACGTCGATCTCCCGGTGGAGGAGACCCAGTTGACCGAGGCCCTGGTCCGCAGGGAGTGGGGCCGCACGGTCGAGGTGCGCAACGACACCTTCGCGATACTGCGCGCGGGGGTGGACGAGCCGCGCGGTGTGGCCGTGGTCTGCGGTGCGGGGATCAACTGTGTCGGCATGATGCCGGACGGGCGGACCGCGCGGTTCCCCGCCATAGGCCGGATGTCCGGTGACTGGGGCGGCGGCGCCGGGCTGGCCGAGGAGGCCATGTGGTTCGCCTCGCGGGCGGAGGACGGCCGCGGTGAACCGACCGAGCTGGCCCGCACCTTGCCCGCGCACTTCGGGCTCGGCTCGATGTACGCGCTGATCGAGGCGCTGCATCTGGGCCGGATCGAGTTCGAGCGCCGGCACGAGCTGGCTCCGGTGCTCTTCGCGACCGCGGCGGCCGGGGACCCGGTGGCGGGCGCGCTGGTGGACCGGCTGGCGGAGGAGGTCGTCGCGATGGCGTCGGTCGCGCTGGGCAGGCTGGACCTGCTGGGCGAGGAGGCGCCGGTGGTGCTGGGCGGCAGCGTGCTGGCGGCCCGCCACCCGCAGTTGGACGCGAAGATCACCGAACTCCTCGCGGTGCGCGCCCCGAAGGCGGTGCTGCGGGTGGTGGCGGAACCGCCGGTGCTGGGAGCCGCGCTGCTCGGCCTGGACCACACGGGCGCGCCCGCCGCGGTCCACGAGAGGCTGCGCGCACAGTACAGCTGACAGGTCGTTCCCGGCCAAGGGGCGTTCCGCGGCGTTCTCGCGCCGCGGAACGCCCCTTGCGCACGGGAACCGTTCAGTTGTCCCGGACGTGTTCATGAGTGGGGAGATCGGCCCGCATCGGGTACTGGTCCGCCGATCGGCTTGATCGGCGGCGCAGGCCTTGATCGAATGCGTGTGATCGCATCCATGGGCCGATGCACGATCCAGACGTTCCTGGTGTGGATGTCGGTCCCTGCGGTCATACTTCATGGCCGGGCACCAGTCCCCGATCGGCCGGGGGTCGGGCCACCGTCAGTGACCGAGGGGGAGGTCGAGTGACATACCCGCCGAATGTGCGCACGGCGCCGGAACACGAGCGGGCACAGCCGCCCGTGCCCGCGACCGTACCCGCTCCGCCGCAGCGCGGTGCGCTGTCCGTGACGGCCGACAAGGTGCGGGCCGCGGCCACCACCGAGCCGGGCAGGCTCCAGATCATCGGGGCCGTGCTGGCCCTGCTCGTCGTGGCGTTCGGGGCCGTGACGGCCTTCGAGATCGCCGACCGGGCGTCCGCCGCCGACGACGTGGTGGGCCGCAGCCAGCCGCTGAGCGCCGACGCGGCGGCCGTCTACCGCTCTCTGGCGGATGCCGACACCGCCGCGGCGAGCGGCTTCCTGGCCGGGGCGCAGGAGCCGGCCGATGTCCACGCCCAGTACGAAAAGGACATCAAGGAGGCGTCCCGCCTGCTGGTGAGGGCCGCTGCCAACACGGACGCGTCGACGAAGTCCGGGCAGGAGATCACCACGCTCAACGTGGAACTCCCCCGCTACACGGGCCTGATCGAGCGGGCCCGCGCCAACAACCGGCAGGGCCTGCCGCTGGGCGGGGCCTACCTCCGGTACGCCAACCAGAAGATGAGCAATGTGCTGCTGCCGGCCGCCGAGCGGCTGTACGCGGCGGAGACCGGTCGGCTCGGCGAGGACAGCGATTCGGCCAGGACCTGGCCGTTCTTCTCGTTCGGGCTCGGTGTCGTGACGCTGGCCGCGCTGTTCTGGGCGCAGCGGCGCAACTACCGCAGGACGAACCGGGTGTTCAACCACGGGCTGCTCGTCGCGACCGCGGCGTCCACCGTGGTGCTGCTGTGGCTGGCCGTGGGGCACACGGTGGCGCGGTCCGAGCTGCATGCCGCCGATGTGAACGGGCAGCAGTCCCTCGATGTGCTCAACCACGCGCGGATCGACTCGCTGAAGGCGCGCGCCAATGAGAACCTCACGCTGGTCGCCCGTGGCGCGGTGCTCACCCCGGACGGCAAGCACGACAAGTACGAGACCGACTACAACACGGGCATGAAGGCCCTCGGTGAAGAGCTGAGGAGAGCCGGACAGCTCGCCGGTGACGACGACGGGGGGAGCCGACCGGTGGCGAAGGCCGTCGATGCCGTCTCCGATTGGCAGGGCCGCCACCGGACCGCCCGCACGGCCGACGACAGCGGCGACTACGAGGGCGCGCGGACGCAGATCATCGGGGCGAAGGACTCCACGGGCGAGTCCTTCGAACGGGTGGACAAGGCCCTGGAGCAGGCGCTCGCCCATGAGCAGGACGAGTTCACCCGGGCTGCGGAGGACGGGCGCGGGGCGCTGTGGGGTCTGCCGGCCGGGGCCGCGGCGCTGGCCGCGCTGGGGGCCGTGGCCGCGATCGTCGGGGTCAACCGCAGGCTCTCGGAGTACCGGTGAGAGGGGTAGCGATGACCAGGAAGCGCACGGGCGCGTGGTCCGCCCGGGTGAGGCTGCGCGGCTGGGGCGGGGTGACGGCCATGGCCGCGGCCTGCGCGGTGACGGCCTCGCTCACCCTGCTGCCGCTCTCCCACGGCGGCGCCGAGGCGTTCCGCGGGGATGTCGCGGGCCAGGGTGCCGCACAGGCGGTCCAGACCAGGGCCGACGAGTGCACGGACCCGGAGGCGAGCCTTCCACCGCGGTCCGACAGCGGTCCGAGCATCGAGAAGATCAAGGCGCGCGGAAAGCTGATCGCGGGCATCGACCAGAACAGCTTCAGCTGGGGGTACCGCAACCCGGAGAGCGGCAGGATCGAAGGCTTCGACATCGATCTGGTGCGGGCCATCGCCGAGAACATCCTGAACGATCGGAACGCGGTGATCTTCCGGGCGATTCCTACCAACAAGCGGGCCGAGCTCCTGGCGAACGGCACGGTCGACGTCGTCGTGCGCACGATGACGATCAACTGCAAGCAGCTGCAGAAGGTCTCGTTCTCCACCGCCTACTTCCAGGCCGGGCAGCAGGTCCTCGCGCCGAAGGAATCGACGATCACCGGGTACGACAAGTCCCTGGCCGGCAAGCGGGTGTGCACCGCCAACGGCTCGACCGCCTACGACGCGCTGAAGAAGCAGTCGTTCGGGGCGATCTTCGAGGACCCGCACGACGGCACCGACAAGGACGAGAACCAGCTCACCGTCCCCAACCAGCTGGACTGCCTGGTGCGGCTGCAACTGGGCGAGGTCGACGCCGTGGTCACGGACAACGCGCTGGCGGCCGGCCAGGCCGCCCAGGACCCGGCGGTCGAGCTCAAGGGCGACAAGCCGTTCACCACCGAGTACTACGGCGTCGCGACGAAGCGCGGCGCGAACGATCTGGTGGCCCGGGTCAACCAGGTACTGGTCGACTACCGCGCGGGCGGCAAGGACAGCCGCTGGATGCAGTCGTACCGGGACTGGCTGCAGGACGGTCTGCCGGGGATAACGGGGCCGCCGGCCCCCAAGTACCGGAGCAACTGACGCCGGGCCGGCCGGGTGGACGCGACGGAGCGGACCCGGCCGGAGAGACAGTGGCACTGATCCTGCCGGGACCCGTCCCGGCAGGAAGAGCGGAGAGGTGATCGATGGGCGTCGCGGGCCCCTTTCCCGGCCATGCGGCCGGGCCCCCCGTCCCGGTCATGGACCGGGACGAGGCGGACCGTGCGCTGGCCCGGCTCGGCGCGGAGCACGAGGCGATCGAGACCTCGCTCCTCGCCCTCCAGGACCACGCGGGCCGCCGGCTCCTGGAGGGCGCCGATCTGACCGGTGTCACCAAGGAACGCTGGGCCTCGACCGATCAGGCGATCACGCTGCTGTGGGGGTATTTCGACGCCTACGCGGGAGCGCTCGCCCAGGCGCGTGCGGTGCGGGCCCGCCGCCGCTATCCCAACCGGGACGATCTGGTGGCCCTCACCGAGCTGCTGCGCGGCCAGGGCGTCACCGTGGCGCACGCCGCGGCGCGCCCCGATCCGTCGATCGCCGGTCCGGCCAGGCTCTCCGAGCGGTTCACGCTGGAGGAGCTGGTCGCCCGGATGAACGAGCTGTACGCCCGCTCGCTGGACATGGTCGTCGCCTCCGACTCCGTATGGTCCGCGCTGCCCGCCCGGATAGATCTGCTCGCCGCCGAGCTGCACCGCACCCGCTCGCTGGCGCACTCCGTGGGGGTGCGGCCCGGTGAGCACCCGGCGGGCGACGACCTGGAGGCGATTACCCACGAACTGACCACGCTCCGGGTGCAGGTGATCTCCGATCCGCTGGCGTTCTGGCTGCCGGGACCGGGCAGTTCGGCGCCCGGCGGCGGCCGTCCCGACACGGCGCGCTACGACCGGGCGGCCCGCGCCCTGGACGATGTGCGCCGCGAGATCGAGGCGGTGCTCGCGGTCCGGCAGGACGCCGAGCAGCGCCTGGTCCAGCTGCGCGACGTGCTCTCCCGCGCGGACCGCACCCTGACCGAGGCCCGGTCGGCGCGCGGCGAGGTGCTGGCGAAGATCGCGGCCTCCGAGGTGCCCGCGGTCAGCGGCCCGGCGACGGTGCTCCAGGAGCGGCTGGCCGCCGCTTCGGAGTACCGCAGGCATGCCCAGTGGCACCGGCTGTCCCCGCTCCTGGAGACGCTGGAGCGGGAGGCCGAGGAGGAATTGCTGCGGGCCCGCGAGTCGTTGACCGCGGTCACGGCCCCGCTGGCGGTACGGGCGGAGCTGCGCGGCAGGCTCGACGCGTACAAGGCGAAGGTCGCCCGGCACGGTCTGGCCGAGGACCCGCTGCTGATCGAGCGGTACGACGCGGCGCGCCGGATGCTGTGGAGCGCGCCGTGCGATCTGCGGGTCGCCGGACAGGCGGTGCTTCGCTACCAGGAGGCGGCGGCCGAACTGCTCTCCCAGCGCCGGACACCGGGGCCGGAGGACCGGCGATGATCACAGGTGTGCGCAAGGTGGAAGGGCCGCTGCGGCGGCGGGGCGATCAGGGGGACCGACCATGAGTACGCAGTGCCAGCGCCCCGCGTGCGAGGGCAGTTACGAGGACATGGGCGGCGGTGAGCTGTACTGCGACACCTGCGGTCTGGCTCCGGTCGTGTCGCCAGTGGGGCCTCCCCTGTTCGAGCACAGCCGAGAACTTGGGGATGGAATGGTGAGCTCGCCGCCGACCGGGATCGCGGGCGGCGGCGCGAACAGCCGGGGCAGCAGGGGCAGTCGGGGCAGCAACAGCAGTTCGCGGTCCTCGTCCCGGGCGTCCTCGCGTGCCTCGTCCCGTTCGTCGACCTCGCGGCGTTCGGTGTCGGGGCGGCTCTCGCGTTCGCTGTCCGGCGCCGCCACCTCCCCCTCTGTCTCGGTGCGTTCCTCCGGTTCGTCCTCGGGCGCCTCCGCCCGGGGCAGGCTGGGTGTGGGCCTGGTGCAGGTGCCGGACGTACCGCGTCCCGACCCGCGCTCGGCGGTGATGGAGAACCCGGAGGTGCCGGAGCGGAAGCGTTTCTGTTCGCGTTCCGACTGCGGGGCCCCGGTCGGCCGGTCCCGCGGTGAACGGGTGGGCCGCACGGAGGGGTTCTGCACCAAGTGCGGTCACCCCTACTCGTTCGTGCCCAAGCTCCACGGGGGCGACATCGTGCACGGCCAGTACGAGGTCGTGGGCTGTCTGGCGCACGGCGGGCTCGGCTGGGTCTATCTCGCGGTCGACCGCGCGGTCTCCGACCGCTGGGTGGTCCTCAAGGGCCTGCTCGACACCGGTGACCAGGACGCCATGGCGGCCGCCATATCCGAGCGCCGCTTCCTCGCCGAGATCGAGCACTCCAACATCGTCCGGATCTACAACTTCGTCGAGCATCTCGACCAGCGCACCGGCTCGCTCGACGGCTACATCGTGATGGAGTACGTCGGCGGCAAGGCGCTCAAGGACATCGCCAACGAGCGACGCACCGCCGCCGGGAAGCGCGATCCGCTGCCGGTCGAGCAGGCCTGCGCGTACGGCATCGAGGCGCTGGAGGCGCTCGGCCATCTGCACAGCCGCAACCTGCTGTACTGCGACTTCAAGGTCGACAACGCGATCCAGACCGAGGACCAGCTGAAGCTGATCGACATGGGCGCCGTCCGCAGGATGGACGACGACGAGTCGGCCATCTACGGCACGGTGGGGTATCAGGCGCCGGAGGTCGCGGAGGTCGGCCCGTCGGTCGCCTCCGATCTGTACACGGTCGCGCGGACGCTCGCGGTGCTCACCTTCGATTTCCAGGGCTACACCAACGTCTTCGTCGACTCGCTGCCGGACCCGGACAACATCGAGGTGTTCCGGACCTACGAGTCGTTCTACCGGCTGCTGGTGCGGGCCACCGACCCGGATCCGGCGCGGCGGTTCGCCTCGGCGGCGGAGATGGCGGAGCAGCTGACGGGTGTGCTGCGCGAGGTGGTGTCGCTGCAGACGGGACGGCCGCGCCCGGCGCTGTCGACGCTGTTCGGCACGGAAGTACGGGTCACGGACACGCAGTTGTTCCCCGAGCTGACGGACGATGTGTCGCGGCTGGGGGCCCGCGCAGCCGCTCCGGCTCCGTCCGGCCGGTTCGGGCGGCGACGCGGCGCGGCGGGGGGCTCCGCCCCGGCCATGCCGCCGGTGACGGCCGCCGCGCCCACGTCGGGCGCGCTGCCCGCGGGTGCCCCGCCCGCTCCCGGGTACGCCGCGCCGGGGGCCGGTCCGCTGACCGCGCCGCCCACCCACGTCCGGCCCGGCGGCGCGCCCGGCCGGAGCGGCGAGGTCCTCGCGTACGCGCAGACGCAGGCCGTGATCCCGGCCCCCCGGGTCCCGGCCGGTGCCCCCGGTGCGCCGTCGGGGTCCCCCTTCCCGGAGGGCCCCCGGCTGGTCAGGCTGGACGTGCGGTCCACCTCGCTCGCGCTGCCCGTGCCCCGGGTCGACGCGAGCGACCCCAACGCGGGATTCCTCGCCGGGCTGATGACCACCGCCCCGTCCGAGCTGATCACCGCGCTGGGCGCCGTGCCGGTGGCCTCGCTGGAGACCCGGCTGCGTGAGCTGCGGGCCCGCCTGGAGATGAACGAACTGGGCGCCGCGGGCCAGACCCTGACGGCGCTGGAGGGCCAGTACCCGGACGACTGGCGGGTCGTCTGGTACCGCGGCATCACCTCGCTGGTGACCGGTGACAACGAGAACGCGGCGCTCTCCTTCGACGCGGTGTACGACGCGTTCCCCGGCGAGCCGGCGCCCAAGCTGGCGCTGGGGATCTGCGCGGAGGTCCTGGGCCAGCTGGACAACGCCGCCGAGTACTACCGGCTGGTGTGGACGACCGACCCGAGCTTCGTCAGCGCCGCCTTCGGCCTGGCCCGGGTGCAGATGGCAGCCGGGGACCGGGCCGGGGCCGTCGGTGCGCTGGAGTCGGTGCCGGAGGCGTCGATCCACTACACCGCGGCACGGGTCGCCGCGGTGCGTGCCCGGCTGCGTGAGCGGGCCCCGGACGAGCCGCTGATCGTCGATCTGATGGCCGCCTCGGCCCAGGTCTCGGGGCTGGCCGGTTTCGGGCTGGACGCGGTGCGCCGGGAACAGTTGTCGACCGAGGTGCTGGGTACGGCGCTCGACTGGGTACTCTCCGGTAGCCCCACGGCCCGGTCCTCGGCCCAGTCGCCCGCGCCTGCCGGGACGACCGGGCCGGGAACACTGCTCGGCAGTGAGCTGGACGAGCGGGGCCTGCGCTTCGGGCTCGAGCGTTCGTACCGGATGCTCGCCAGGCTTGCGGAGCCAGGCGATGAGAGGATCGAACTGGTGGAGCGGGCCAACCGTTTCCGCCCCCGGACGTGGGTGTGAAAATGTCGCAGAAGCCCCAGGAGACGGCCCTGTCGAAGTGCCCCGGCTGCGAGGAGCCGCTGGAGCCGGGGGACCTGTTCTGCGGTGCGTGCGGGTACGACCTGTCGGCCGTGCCCCCCGCTCCGCAGGACCACCCGACGAACGCCATGGCCGCACCGGCGGAGAACGGTGCGGCGGGCCGCGCGGCGGAGGTCCGCTTCGACCGGCGGGCCGAATCGGCCGGACCGGCTGGATCGGACGGATCGGCCGAATCGGCCGGACCGGGCGACTCGGGCGACTCGGGCGACTTCGAGCTGGCCGCGCCCGCGCCGGCCGGTACGCCGTCCGCCGATGTCCCGGCGCCCGCGCCCGACCCCCGTACCTCCGCCGCGGAACCGGTGGCGGCCACGCCGTCGGCCGGCACCAGACTGTGTGTGGCCTGCCGGGCCGGCAGTGTCGATGTCGACGGCTACTGCGAGAACTGCGGTCACGCCCAGCCGCGCGAGCGCGACCACATGGAGCAGGAGCTCGGTTCGGTGGCCGCCGTCAGCGACCGGGGGCTGCGCCATCACCGCAACGAGGACTCGTTCGCGGTGTCGACCACCGCCCTGCCCGACGGTTCGCCGGCCGTCGTCGCGATCGTCTGCGACGGCGTCTCCTCGGCCAGCCGCCCCGACGAGGCGTCGGCGGCCGCCGCGAGCGCCGCCAACGAGGCGCTTCTGGAGTCGCTGCCGCGCGGCACCCATCCGCAGCAGGCGATGCACGAGGCGATCCTCGTGGCCGCCGAGGCGGTCAACGCACTGGCGCAGGAGCCGGGCCGGGCCATGGAGCACGACCGGCACCGCCACCAGAACGCCCCGGCGTGCACCCTGGTCGGCTCGATCATGGCGGGCGACCTGCTGGTCGTCGGCTGGGTCGGCGACAGCCGCGTCTACTGGGTGCCCGACGACCGCGCCAACCCGCCCGCCCGGCTGACCGAGGACGACTCCTGGGCCGCGCAGATGGTGGCGGCGGGCCTGATGAACGAGGCCGAGGCGTACGCGGACGAGCGCGCCCACGCCATCACGGGATGGCTCGGCGCCGACGCGTACGAGCTGGAACCGCACACCGCGTCCTTCAAACCGGACCGGTCCGGTCTCGTGGTCGTCTGCACGGACGGCCTGTGGAACTACGCGGAGTCGGCGGCCGAGATGGCCGCGGCGGTGCCGGCCGACGCGCATCAACGGCCGCTGCACGGCGCCCAGGTGTTGGTGGGTCACGCACTCGACGGTGGGGGCCACGACAACGTAACAGTGGCTCTGCTGCCGTTCGCCGTGGAGCCTCAGGGGGCAGGATCGGCCTGCGGTACCACGTGAGTCCCGTTCCGTAACGCTTGGTTCCAGTTCTGACCGCCCAGCCCGCCACCGCCGCCTTCGCCCGTTTTTCTTCGCTCACAGCTGTCTTCATCCGACACCTGGAGTCCCAAGGAGCCGACCAGATGGCCAACTTCTCCAAGTCGAACGTGCCGCAGTTCTCCGTCGAGGTGTACCAGAACGAGTACCTGCCGGAAGGCGGTCGCGAGGTCAACGCGATCGTCACGGTCACCTCGACCGGGGGCGGCACCACCGGCGGCGTCCCGCTGTCCGGTGCGGCCGTGCCGTCCCCGCGCGTTCCCGGGCAGGCGCCGGGCGCCGCTGTGGTGATCATGGTCGACTGCTCGGGCTCGATGGACTATCCGCCGACGAAGATGCGCAACGCCCGCGACGCGACGGCCGCGGCCATCGACACCCTGCGCGACGGCACCTCGTTCGCCGTCGTCGGCGGTACGCACGTCGCCAAGGAGGTCTACCCCGGCAACGGCAGGCTCGCCGTCGCCGACTCGCGGACCAAGGCCCAGGCGAAGGAGGCCCTGCGCGCGCTCAGCGCCGGTGGCGGTACGGCGATCGGCACCTGGCTGCGGCTGGCCGACCGGCTGCTCGGCGCGGCCGATGTGAACATCCGGCACGGCATCCTGCTCACCGACGGCCGCAACGAGCACGAGGCGCCGGAGGACCTGCGGGCCGCGCTCGAATCCTGCGCGGGCCGCTTCACCTGTGACGCCCGCGGTGTCGGCACCGACTGGGAGGTGAAAGAGGTCACAGCCATCGCCTCCGCGCTGCTCGGCACGGCCGACATCGTCGCCGACCCCTCGGGGCTGGCCACCGATTTCACGCAGATGATGGAGAACGCGATGGGCAAGGAGGTCGCGGATGTCGCGCTGCGGCTCTGGACGCCCGTCGGGGTCGAGATCAAGTTTGTGAAACAGGTCGCACCGACGGTCGTCGACCTGACCGGCCGACGCACCGAGGCGGGCCCCCGCGCCGGGGACTACCCCACGGGCTCCTGGGGCGACGAGTCCCGCGACTACCACGTGTGTGTGCAGGTGCCCCAGGCCGGGATCGGGCAGGAGATGCTGGCGTCCCGGGTCTCGCTGGTCCTCCCCGACCCCGCGGGCGGGGCTCCGCAGACGCTTTCGCAGGGCCTGGTCCGAGCCGTGTGGACCGAGGACATGGTGGCGTCCACCTCGATCAATCCGCAGGTCGCGCACTACACCGGCCAGGCGGAACTGGCACAAGTCATCCAGCAGGGGCTCGATGCCCGCAAGTCGGGAGACTTCGACGGCGCGACCGCGAAACTGGGCCGCGCGGTGCAGCTGGCGTCGGCGTCCGGGAACGAGGACACTGCGAAACTGCTTTCGAAGGTGGTGGACGTCGTGGACGCGGCGACCGGTACTGTGCGACTGAAGGCCAAGGTCGCGGACGCCGACGAGATGACGCTCGAAACGCGCTCGACCAAGACCGTTCGCGTCAAGAAGTGAACACAGAGCCGTACAGCAAGTAACCACAGAGCCACACGGTCGAGCCGCCCGGCCTGGAGCGATCCACCGGGAGGCGAAGAGCAAGAAAAATCGCCGGCCCCGGGGCCGGCCCAGGAGAGGGGGAAGCGCCGACATGCCGACCTGCCCGAACGGACACCAGTCGGGTTCCGATGACTGGTGCGAGGTCTGCGGCCATCGCATGACCGGCGCGGGCGCGCCTGCGGGCGCGGTCCCCCCGCCGCCTCCGCCGCCCGCTCCCGGTTACGGCTACCCGCCGGGCCCGGGATCCGACGCGACCCAGCAGGCGGAGCTCTGCCCGCAGTGCCGGACGCCCCGCGAGGCGATGGCGCCGTTCTGCGAGGAGTGCCGCTGGAACTTCCTCACGAACACCGCGACGTCGTACACGCCACTGGCCCCGGCCCACGGCGTTCCCGGCCCGCCGCCCGGACTCAACCTGCCGCCCGGCTTCCAGGCGCAGCAGCCGCCGGCTCCGCCGCAGCAGCGCGATCCGTTCGAGTACCAGGGCTCGCGGCCCTCGCAGATGAACCGCCCGGCCGAGCCGCTCTCCTCCGAACAGGGAAACCGCCCGGGTCCCCCGGCGCCCGGTCCGGGTCCGCAGTCGCACCCGGCCCCCGGCCCGCAGTCGCCCCCGCCGCCGTTCCAGCAGCAGGGTCCGCCGCCTCCGCCCTCCTTCCAGCAGCAGTCCGCGCCGCCCTCGCCGTTCCAGCAGCAGTCCGCACCGCCGCCGTTCCAGCAGCAGTCGGCGCCGCCCGTATTCGAACAGCCCGGTCCGCCGGCTCCGCAGGGGCCGCAGGGAGCCCAGGGGCCGCAGAGCGACGACGACTGGATGCTGTCGCCGCCGTCCCGTACCCAGGCCCCGCAGCAGCAGCCGGGCCCGCCGCAGCACGAGCAGCCGCCGTTCCCGGGGCAGGCCCAGAACCAGCCGCCCGCGAGCTGGACCGCGGTCATCGCCCCGGACCGTGAGTACTTCCTGGCGATGATGCAGCGCAGCGGTCCCGAGGCGACCGGGCTGAACCTGCCCGCGTACTCCCCGGAACAGCAGCTTCCGCTGTCCGGCAACCAGATCACCATCGGTCGCCGCAGGCAGAGCACCGGCGAGTCCCCCGACATCGATCTGTCCGTGCCGCCGGAGGACCCGGGCGTCTCGCACCAGCACGCGGTGCTGGTGCAGCAGCCCGACGGCAGCTGGGCCGTGGTCGACCAGAACTCCACCAACGGCACCACGCTCAACGGCGCCGAGGACCCGATCCAGCCCTATGTCCCCGTCCCGCTCCAGGACGGCGACCGGGTGCATGTCGGAGCGTGGACGACGATCACGATCCGCCGGGGCTGATCCGCGTCACACGGTGGGCAGTGTCCAGGCGTACGGTCCCTCGGGGTCGTCCAGCCAGGCCCACTGCCGCCCGTCCGTGACCGTGATGCCGAATCTCTCCCGCTCGGGGCACCTCTCGCGCCGCCAGAGGGAGTGGGCCTCGCGCGGATCGAGGGAGCCCTCGGTCAGCGCCAGCATGAACCGGAAGAGATCGTTCTCGCTGACCCGCCTCGGCACCGAGCCGGTGTGCGGGCGCCGTACGGTCTGTGCCGGTGTGCCGCGCAGCGGTACGAAGTAGGCGGCCGTGTGCAGGAACCGGCCCTCGGCGTACTTCCCGTGCGCGCCTTCCCGCACCCGCAGCGCGATCAGTCCGGTGGCGAACGGGGCCAGTATCCGGGCGCCCGGCACGCACTGCTCCAGCCAGGGCCGCGGTACGCACGGCAGGGTGCAGGTCGCGATGATCCGGTCGTACGGGCCACGCAGGGGCCAGCCCCGTGTCCCGTCCCCGGTGATCACCGCGGGGTGGTATCCGGCCGCGGCCAGGTGCCGGCGGGCCGACTCGGTGATCTCCGGGTCGAGGTCGATGGTGGTCACGGCGTCGTCCCCGAGCCGGTGGGCGAGCAGCGCCGCGTTGTAGCCGCTGCCCGCGCCGATCTCCAGGACCCGCTGCCCCTCCCGTACGTCCAGCTCTTCCAGCATCCGGGCCATCAGCGACGGCTGGCTGCTCGACGAGATCAGTTCGCCGTCCCGGATCCGCGTGGCCAGCGGCCCGTCCTCGTACGCCCCGCGCAGCCACCGGGCCCGCCGGGCCGGGTCGGGGTCCTCGCACCACAGGCGGTCGTAGCCGCCGGCCACGAAGTAGTAGGGCACGAACAGATGCCGCGGCACCTCCTCGAAGGCGGCCCGCCAGCCGGGATCGCCCAGTGCCCCCCCGGCCACGATGCCCCGTACCATCGCCCACCGCTCCTCGGCGGCGGCCGCGGCGAACCGGTCGGTGTGCGCGTCCATGTCTCCACCTTCCTGCGCCGGGGGCCCGGGGGCCAGGAAGCCGGGCGGGCGAGGGACTGTCGGGTAGTCCTAGGACCCGGGTCCTCGGCCGGTGCGTCTGCGACGATGGACGGGTGACAGAGATTCCGCGCGACACGCTGCAGGAGCAGACCTTCTACGAGCAGGTCGGCGGCGAGGAGACCTTCCGGCGCCTGGTGCACCGCTTCTACCAGGGGGTCGCCGACGACCCGCTGCTCCGGCCGATGTACCCGGAGGAGGATCTGGGCCCGGCCGAGGAGCGGTTCAGGCTGTTCCTGATCCAGTACTGGGGCGGGCCCCGTACCTACGGCGAGCAGCGCGGACACCCCCGGCTGCGGATGCGGCACGTCCCGTTCCGGGTGGACCGGGCGGCGCACGACGCCTGGCTGAGCCATATGCGGGTGGCCCTCGACGAGCTCGGGCTCGCGCCGGAGCACGAGCGGCAGTTGTGGGACTACCTGACCTACGCCGCGGCCTCGATGGTGAACACCCAGGGCTGAACCCCCACCCGTCCGCCGCCGCCGGCGCGGAATTCGGTCTTCCATCACCGATAAACGATCACAATCGCATCAAGTACGTACGCAAGCGGTTTCCAAGAACCCCTGCGGCTTGAAAGCATCCATACAACGCCGGGGGGCGTGTGTGTGCTGAGGGCCCAGGGGGGCGTGAGTGACGGGGTTCGTCTTTCTCCGGGTGCGGGCCCATCGGCTGCTGCTCTCCGCGGCTGTCCTCGCCGTGCTGCTGACCACATCGGTGCTGGCCGCACTCACCGCCTTCTCCGGCTCCGTCGGCGACGCGGCGCTCCGCCACGCCCTCACCCACCGTTCGGCGGCCGCCGCCTCCCTCGTGATGTCCGCGCAGGTGGCGCCCGCGCAGCGGGACGCGGCCGACGTGATCGCCCGCAGAGCGGCCCGCGAGGCCTTCGACGGCCTTCCGGTGACCGTCCGGACGCTGGAGACCTCGGGGGCGTACGCGCTGCCGCGCGATCTGCGGACCCCCCGGGCCCGGGGCGGCGAGCCCGATCTCACCCACTTCGCCTCGCTCGACCGCAGCCGGGTCCGGATCGCCGCGGGCCGCATGCCGGCGTCGGGGGGCGGGAAGTCCGGCGATCCCGTCCAGGTCGCCCTGCCGCGGACGGCCGCCGAGGCGCTGAAGCTGAAGCCCGGTGCGCGGATCACCGTCACCGACCGGCTGACCGACAAGCCGCTGCACGTCCTGGTCACGGGCGTGTACGAGGTGTCCGACCCGGCCGATCCGTACTGGCAGCTGGACGAGCTGGGCGGGCGCGGCATCCGCAAACTCGCCTTCACGACCTACGGTCCGCTGCTCACCGCCCCCGGCACGACCGGTTCCGGACGGGTCAGTTCCGGGACGATGTCCTGGCTGGCCGCCGCCGATTTCCGCACGGTCACCACGGGCCGCATCGACTCGCTGCACAGCGCCGCCACGGCCGCGCCGAAGACGGTGACCTCGGCCCCCGAGTTCAAGAGCGGGGCCACCGCGCGGACTTCGCTCCCCCGGGTGCTGGAGCAGATCGACCGGGCGTTGCTGGTCTCCCGTTCGACGCTGATGATCGTGGCCGTCCAGCTGGTGCTGCTCGCGGGGTACGCGCTGCTGCTGGTGGCCCGGCTGCTGAGCAGCGAGCGCGACGGGGAGACCCGTGTGCTGCGGGCCCGGGGCGGATCGCGCGGCCGTATCACGGCGCTCGCCGCGATCGAGGCGCTGCTGCTCGCGCTGCCCGCCGCGCTCGTCGCCCCGCTGCTCGCCGGGCCGCTGACCCGGCTGCTCGCGGGGCGCGGCGCGCTGTCCCGGATCGGGCTGCGGCTCGACGGCGGCGCCACCGCCACCGTCTGGCTGGTCGCCGTGGTCACCGCGTTCGCCTGCGCGCTGGCCGTCGTGGCGCCCGCGCTGGCGGCGGGTGCCGGGGAGCGTCGGGGCGGCCGTGCCGCATCGCTGCCCGCGCCGCTGCGGGCCGGTGCCGACCTCGGCCTGCTGGTGATCGCGGCGGTGGCTTACTGGCAACTCGACCGCCGGGCCACGGATGTCGGCGGCGGTGCGCTGAGCGGGGACCGGCAGGGCCGGCTCGGCGTCGATCCGCTGCTGGTCGCGGCTCCCGCGCTGCTGCTGCTGGCGGGCACCGTACTGACGCTGCGGCTGCTGCCGCCCGCGGCCCGGCTCGCGGAGCGCGGTGCGGCGGGCGGCCGGGGGCTGATCGCGGCCCTGTCCGGCTGGCAGTTCAGCCGGCGCCCGCTGCGCAATGCGGGGCCCGTGCTGCTGCTGGTCCTCGCGGTGGCGATGGGCATGCTGGCCATCGGGCAGCGCGCGTCCTGGGACCGTTCGCAGGGCGACCAGGCGGACTTCAGGGCCGGTGCGTCGGTGCGCGTACTGACCGGTGCCGACGACGATCCGGTGAAGTCGGGCCGGTACGCGCGGCTGCCGGGGGTACGGGACGCCGCGCCCGCGTTCCGCGCGACCACGGAACTCTCGGGCGACCGCACCGCCTCGGTCCTCGCCCTGGACACCGCGCACGCCACCGAGCGGATGCTGATCCGCGACGACCTCGGCGACCGGCCGCCCGAGCGGCTGTTCGACCCGCTCGATCCGCCGAGGACCGCGCGGGCCGGGCTGGCGCTCCCGGAGAACAGCGAGCGGCTCCGGTTCGACGTACGGATCACGACGGCCGGGGCGCACGCGGGGAAGGGCGACGATCCGGTCCTGGCCGTGCTGCTGGAGGACCGCTACGGCCTGCCCTACCGGGTGTCGGCCGGAGCCGTGCCCGTGGACGGCAAGGCGCATCCGGTCAGCTTCGCGGTGGCGGCCGCGGGTGACCTCGCCGTGACCGGCTTCGAACTGAACGGCAACCGGCCGACCGGCCCGGGAGAATCGCACCGGCTCGACGTCAGCGGCCTGCGGACCGTGACGGCCGACGGCACCGAGCGGCCGGTCCCGGTCCCCGAGGGGTTCGGCTGGCACGCCGAGATGACCGCCACCGGATCCGGTGCCGAGGCGCGGCCCGGCGAAGCGGTGGACGCGACGACCTCCGCGAAGAGCCCGCTGGCCTTCGGGTACGACACCGGCTCCGCCCCGAACATGTGGGATTACACGCCCGCCTTCTCCGTACGGGTCACCGCGCCCCGCCCGAAGGCGCCGATGCCGAAGGCCGTCGTCACCGACGCGTATCTGAAGGCCGCCGGAGCGAAGAAGGGACAGAGTGTCGATGTCACGCTGGCCGGCGAGACGGTCCGGGTGAGGATCGTGGACGTGGTGCGCCGGCTGCCGACCACCGGCACCGGCGCGGACGACTCCGCTCCCGAGCGCGTCAAGGACCGTGACGGCGGGGCCCTGCTGCTCGACTTCAGGGCCGTCGGCCAGGTCTTCGCGCAGCGCCCCGGCGCCGTGCTCACCGCCAACGAGTGGTGGCTGAGCACCGCCCCCGGACAGGCCGCGAAGGCCGCCGCCGCGCTGCGCGCGCAGCCCGACACCGAGCCGGCCCAGGTCCTGGTGCGGGACGAGATCGCGCGGGAGCTGGTCGGTGATCCGCTGGGCGCCGGGCCGCAGTCCGCGCTGCCCGCGGTGGCGGTGGTCGCCGCGGCCCTGGCGGCGGTCGGCTTCGCGGTGAGCGCGGTCGGCGCGCAGCGGGAACGGGCCGCCGAGTTCGCCGTGCTGCGGGCGCTGGGCACCCCGCGCCGACGGCTGACCAGGATGATCGCCGTCGAGCAGGGCGTGCTGATCGCCATCGCGCTGCTGGTCGGGACCGTGCTCGGGGCGGTGCTGAACCGCGCCGTCGTACCGCTCGTCGTACTGACCGGACAGGCCACCGCGCCGGTGCCCGGGGTGCTGGTGCAATTGCCGGCCGGGCAGATCGCGGCGCTGCTCGCAGGCGTGGCCGCGCTGCCGCTGGTGATCGTCGTGTCCCTCGCTCTGCGCGGCGCCGACCCCGCGGCCTCGCTGCGTGTCCAGGGGGACAACTGACATGACTCCGCGTTCCGTTCGAGACGGCGGCGCCCCCGCCGGTGCGCCCTGGGTCCGTACCCGGCTGCGCACCGCTCCCGGCACGGCCTGGGCGCTGGGCCTGCTCGTACTGCTGACCTCGTGCCTCGCCGCCGCCTTCCCGCGCGCCGTCGAGCAGCACGCGAACGAGGGACTGCGCCACGACATCGCCGCCGCGGACCCCCGGCACAGTGTGCTGGAGCTGAACAATCCGCAGCCCGAACTCCAGAGCCCCCCGGACGAGCGCGAGGCGGCCGTGCGCGAGACGGCGCTGGCGTCCGTCCATCACAAGGTGCGGTCCGCGCTGCCCGCCGCGGTGCTGCCCGGCACCGCCGATTCCGCGTACGGCTTCCGCACCGGCAAGCCGATCGCCGCGCAGGACCGCTGGCTGCCGCGGCCGGACCTCGTCGACCCGCAACTGAGCTACTCCACCCTGTCGGACCTCCCGGGCCACGCCACCCTGCGTGCCGGGAAATGGCCCGCCGTCCGCGGCGAGGTCACCGAGAACACGCCCGAGGTGGAGGGCGCGGTCACCGAGGAGACGGCGAAGGCGCTGCGTGCGAAGCCCGGCGCGGCCATCACCGTACCGACCCAGGACGGGAAGCGGCTGACCGTCCGGATCACCGGCATCGTCGCCCCGAAGCACCCCCGGACGGCCTACTGGTCGGCCCAGCCGCTGCTGCGGACCCCGGCCCTGGTCCCCGAACCGAATCTGTACCCCCCGCGCAACTACTGGACCGCGGCCGTCCTGCTGCCGCCGGACGCCGCGCCCGCGCTGCTCGCCACGACGGGCGAGCCGGAGATGTTCTGGCGGTTCGCGCCGGACGCCTCCGGCCTCACCGCCTCCGACGCAACGGGACTGCGCTCGTCGATCGCCTCGTTGGAGGGCGGTCCCGGGCTGGTCAGGATGCGCGCGGTGGCCGGCGACAACGCCACCTTCACCACCGATCTGGACAAGATCCTCACCGGGTACGACACCCTGCGTACGGCGATCGGTCCGGTCGTCACGGTCGCCGCCGTGGGCATCGGGGCCGTCGCCGGCGTCGTGCTGCTGATGATCGCCGGGCTGATCGGCGGGCGGCGCCGCGCCGAACTGGCGCTGCTGCGTGCGCGCGGCGGATCGCTGCGCGGCATCGGCGGCCGGCTGTTCGCCGAGACGGTGGTGATCGCGGTGCCCGCGGCGGCACTGGGTCTGCTGATCGCCGTGGCGGTCTTCGACCGGGCCCGGCTGTGGCCCTCCGTCGTCGGGCCGGCCGCCGTCGCCGCGCTGATCTGCGTCGCCCTGCCGCTGGGTTCGGTGCTGCCGCACCGCAGGCCGCGACTGCCCGGAGCCCGCGACGACCTGATGGACGCCCGCCCGTCCCGGCGGCGCACGGTCGCCGAACTGACCCTGCTGGTGCTGGCCGTCGGCGCGGTAGTCGGCCTGCGCCGACGCGGCACGGGCGGCGACGGCGGCAGCGACCTGCTGGTCAGCGCCGCCCCCGTACTCGTCGGGCTGATCGCCGCCCTGGTCCTGGTACGGCTCCTTCCGCTGCCGCTGCGTCTCGCCTCGCGCGCCGTCGCCCGGCGGCGCGGTGCGGTCGGCTTCCTGTCGCTGGCCCGCGCCGGGCGGGGATCGGCGGGCGGCGCGCTGCCGCTGCTGGCGCTGCTGCTCGCGCTGACCACGGCCGCGTTCGGCGGCTCGGTGCTCGCGGGCGTCGCGGACGCGCGGGACCGGGCGGCCCTGCACACGGTCGGCGCGGACGCCCGGATCAGCGGCGTGCTCGACGCCGTGCCGCTGCCGGAGCGGCTGATCCGTGAGGTCCGGGCGGCGGACGGCGTACGGGAGGTGGCGGCGGTCCAGGTCGTGTCCGGCGTGCCGCTGCCCGCCGACCAGGACGGGAACGGCCGCATGAAGAGCGCCACCGTGCTGGGGGTCGACCCGGCGGCGTACGCCCGGCTGGCCCGGTCGACGGGCCTCGGCCCGTTCCCCGCCGACCGGTTGAGGGCCGCGGGCGGCACGGCGGCGAAGAAGGCCGCCCCGTCGAAGGACGCGGTGCTGCCCGTGATCGCGTCGCCGTCCGTCGCCGCGGAGCTCGGCGACCGGCCGCACGAGCTGTCCACGCCGGCCGGGGACCTCACGGTCCGGGTGGCCGGCGTCGTCCCGCGCACCGCCGCCGTCCCCGACAGCGACTTCCTGATCGTCGACGCCGCGTCGCTGCCCCGCAAGCAGACCACCGCCCTGTTGGTCACCGGCGGTTCCCCGGACGCGAAGGCGCTGCGGGCGGCGGCACGGCACGCGGGCGAGGGCTTCTCCGTCCGGCTGCGCTCGGAGGAGCGCGCGACGTTCGTCGACACCCCCCTGCAGCGGGGTGCCTGGGCGATCTACGCGGCGGCGATCACGGCCGGCGCGGGCTACGCCCTGATCGCCGTGCTGCTGTCGCTGCTGCGGACCGCCCCGGAACGCACGGCCCTGCTGTCCCGGCTGCGGACCATGGGCCTCACCTCCCGGCAGGGCAGACGGCTGCTCGGCCTCGAATCGCTGCCACAGGCCCTGCTGGCGGCCTTCGGCGGGGTGCTCGTCGGCTGGGCGACGATCGCCCTGCTGGCGCCGGGCGTCGATCTGCTGGACCTGGCGCTCTCCGCCGGGCCCGGCTCCACCGCACTCGACACCGCTCCGCTGCGGGCCGATCCGTGGTCGCTGACGCTCCCGGCGCTCGGCGTGGTCGTCCTCACCGCCGCGGTGGCCACCGTCCAGGCCTGGTGGGCCGGCCGCCGCGGACCGATCAACGAACTCAGGGCAGGAGACCCCCGATGACGTCGCCCGACACCACGCTCGCCGAGCTCGAACAGCGCGCCGCGACGCGCCGCGACCGGCCCTCGTACGGGCACGACGCGCTGATCGCCTGCGACCGGCTGGTCCGCATCTTCTCGGCGGACGGGGTGGAGGTGCAGGCCCTCCAGGGCCTCGATCTCCTGGTCACCGAGGGCGAGTTGATGGCCCTGGTCGGCGCTTCGGGCAGCGGCAAGTCGACCCTGATGAACATCCTGGCGGGCCTCGATGTGCCGACGGCCGGTTCGGCGAAGGTGGCGGGCTGCGATCTGCTGTCGATGGGGCCGAAGGAACGGCTCCGCTACCGGCGGGACGTCGTCGGCTTCGTCTGGCAGCAGACCGCCCGCAATCTGCTCCCGTACCTCACCGCCATCCAGAACGTCACCCTGCCGATGCAGCTGCGCGGCCGGGGCCGGGTCCGGGGTGCCGAACGGGCCGCCCGCGCCGAAGAACTGCTCCGGATCCTGGAGGTCGCGGACTGCCGCGACCGGCGCCCGCAGCAGCTCTCCGGCGGCCAGCAGCAGCGGGTGGCGATAGCGGTCGCGCTGGCCAACAACCCGTCGGTGCTGCTCGCCGACGAACCGACCGGCGAGCTCGACTCGGCCACCGGCGAGCAGGTCTTCGCGGCGTTCCGCCGCGCCAACGAGGAGCTCGGCACCACGATCGTGATCGTCACGCACGACCAGGCGGTGGCCGACGAGGTCCGCCGCACCGTCGCCATCCGCGACGGCCGTACCTCCTCCGAGGTGCTGCGCCGCACCGAGGTCGACGCCGCGACGGGCCTGGAGTCCCAGGTGGCCCGGGAGTACGCGATGCTCGACCGGGCGGGCCGGCTGCAACTGCCCGCCGACTACACGGAGGCGCTCGGCATGGAGCACCGGGTGATGCTGGAGCTGGAGCACGACCACATCGGGGTCTGGCCGGACGACCAGCCGCGCCCGTGACGGGTGTTGGTGGTGCTGGCCCCAGGTCGCTTCGGCCGGGTGGCCCGATGTTCTCGCACCGCGTACGCCCCTAGCGTCGTGCGGGAGTCATCCACCTGATCCGAGGAGCACGATGCGCGTCGCCCCACTGCTCACCGCCGGTCTCGGCCTGACCGGCTTACTCGCGGGCGGTGTGCCCGCGTCGGCCACCCCCGCCGCACCCGCCGCACCCGCCCACCAGCGGCTCGTCTGGGGCCCCTGTTCGCCGCAGCAGCAGGAGCTGAACGAGGCGGGCGCACAGTGCGCGAAGGTGACCGTTCCGCTCGACTACTCCGACCCCGGCGGCCCGACGATCGAGATCGCGATCTCCCGCATCAAGGCCGGCGCGAAGCACGGGAAGCGGCGGGGCGTCCTGCTGTCCGATCCGGGCGGTCCGGGCGGCACCGGACTCGCCAACACCCTTTATCTGCGCCCCGCGTTGAAGGACGTCGCGGACCGCTACGACCTGATCGGCTTCGATCCCCGTTTCCTCGGCGAGTCCACCCCCATCGCCTGCGACCCCGACGCCCCGACGCCCGCGCCCGGCCCGGCCACGACCCGCCGCGAGGACTTCGAGCGGTCGGTACGGTCCGCCCGCGACACCGCACGCCGCTGCGAGGAGCACGGGAACAACGCACGGCTCCTCCCGCACGCCACGTCCAGGAACGTAGCCCGCGACATGGATGCGATCCGCGCGGCGCTGGGCGAGCGCAGACTGTCGTACTACGGCGTCTCGTACGGCGCCGATCTGGGCGCCGTCTACACCCAGATGTTCCCCCGCCGCGCCGACCGCATCGTCATCGACTCCTCGACCGACCCGACGGCCACCCAGTACGAACTCTTCCAGCGGGCCGGCAGGCCGCTGGAAGAGGCGCTGGACGCCTGGGCCGGATGGACCGCACGGCACGACGGCACCTACCGGCTCGGCAGGACACCCGCCCAAGTGCGGTCGAATGTCCAGCAGTTGCTCGACGGGGCCGAGCAGCGCCCGGTCACCGTCTCCGGCGTCCGGCTCGACGCGCAGTTGCTGCGGCTGGTGCTGCGGCAGCTCATCCAGCACGAGGAGTACGACCCGGCGCTCGCCGGTACGGTGCGCGCCCTGACCGATGCCGCCGCGGGCAGGCCGGTCGAGCCCCGTCCGGAGCTCGCCGCCATGCTCGAACTGCTCGCGTCACCCGAGCTGGCGGACAGCATGCTGGGCGGGGCCCTCTTCATGTGCGGCGACAACGGCTGGCCGGCCGGTGGCTGGCCGAAGAGCCCGGAGACGTACTGGAAGAACATGGAGCACAGCCGCGCCACCCAGCCCGTCTTCGGCCCGCTCGTCAACAGCATGATGGCCCCGTGCGCGTTCTGGACGAGCACATCCCGTGAACCCGCCACGGCGATCGGCAACGACGTACCCGTGCTGATGCTCCAGGCCCGGCGCGACAACAACGTCCCCTACGAAGGGGCACTGGCTCTGCACCACCGGCTGACCGGTTCACGGCTGGTGACGGCGGACATCCGCTCGCACGGGGTGTACGGGCGCGGACTCGACGGCCTCACCCCCGTCCCCTGCGCCGACGAAGCCGTCGACGACTATCTGCGCGACGGCACACTGCCCGGCGCCGACCTGACCTGCCCCCGCACCGGGGAGGACCGGTGATCAGCAGACGTACGGGCCTGGCGGCCACGGCGGCCGCCCTGCTCACCGGGGCGTCCGGAACCGCGGCGACGGCCGCCGCGCCCCACCGCTCCCCCGGCCTCCGCGGCCGTCTCCAGAGCGATGCGGACGCGATCCTGGCCACCGGCGCCACCGGCGTACTGGCCGAGGTGCAGAGCGCCCACGGCCGGACGACGGCCCGTGCCGGATCCGCCTGCCTGCGGGCCCCGCACCACCCGGTCCCCTGGGACGCCTACTACCGGATCGGCAGCGACACCAAGACCTTCACGGCCACGCTCGCCCTCCAACTGGCGGGTGAGGGGCGACTCGCGCTCACGGACACCGTCGAGCGGTGGCTGCCCGGTGCCGTACGGGGCAACGGCAACGACGGCCGCAGGATCACGGTCGCCGATCTGCTGCGCCAGACCAGCGGGCTGAACGACTATCTCGCCGTCTCACCGGACTCGGCCGATGCGTTCACCCCGGACGGCTACCGCCGGTCGCGGTTCCGCACCACGGCCCCCGAGGACCAGCTGAAGGCGGCTCTGAGCCGGCCGCCCCTGTGGGTGCCGGACGCCGAACTCCCCGCCTGGGAACGGCGCTGGGGATACTCCAACACCAACTACGTGGTGGCGGGCCTGATCATCGAGCAGGTGACCGGCAACTCCTGGGCACAGGAGATCCACGACCGGATCATCGAACCCCTGGGCCTGCGCCACACGTTCACACCGGGAACCTCGCCGTACGTCCCCCGCCCCACGGCCACCTCGTACACCTGGTTCCCCGGCTGCGCCCGGCCGACCGACACGACGCTGACGTCCGGCGGCGGGGCGGACGGCTCCGTCATCAGCACCACCCACGACCACGGTGTCTTCCTGCGCGCCCTGATGAGCGGCCGGCTGCTGCGCCCGGCCCAGCTGGCCGCGATGAAGGAGACGGTCGTGGCAGAGGACTGGAGTCCGGCGCCGGGAGTCCGTTACGGACTGGGCATCGCCTGGCGCCCGGTGGCGGGGAGCAGCGGCGGGATCTGGTTCCACGGCGGAACCCATCTGGGGATCGTCTCCGAGAGCGGGGTGACACCGGACGGTGCGCGGGCCGCGACCAGCGCCACGTTCACCCTGCGGATGGGCGATCCGGCACAGGACGCCCAGGACCTGGCCGCGCTCCGGCTGGTGGACAGGGCCCTGACCGGTTAGGTCCTGTCAGTCGGTCCGTCCGGACGGCCCCTGCCGTCGGGCCGGTCGCTCAGCCCGCGCCGACCGTCACCGCGAGCGTGCCGAGCCCGCTGCCGGGGCCGCGCAGGGCGATCGAGCCGAACGGGGTGCGCAGCCGCAGCCAGGCCCCTGCCGCGAGCAGGGCGACCGGGAAGTCCGGCGCCGGGCGGAGGAAGCCGAGGGACTGGGCGGCGTGCACGGCCCGCAGCGGAAGTTCGGTACCGGCGACCGTGCGCGACCAGATCTCGCGGCCGATCAGGTCCCGCTCGGCCCGGGTGCGGCGGTCCTCGGGCAGGGCCTCGTCGCGGGAGCGGAACTCCGCCACCGCGGCGGTGACCGCTGTGCGCAGCGAGACCGGGTCGGGCAGGCCCGGCAGTTCGTGCCAGCCCCCGCGGGGCGGGAGGACACCCGTCCACGGCGGCCCGGTGACGGGTGCGGGCAGGGTGCCCGAACCGGCTGCCGTGCCCTCGACGTCGAGGGATTCGAGGAGTTCACCGGCGGACACGGTGATGTCGAAGTCGTCCGGCACGGCCAGCCGCGCCGCCCGGATCGCCAGGACCTCGAACGACGGCGGCCTGCCGAACACGGCCAGCGCACCGCCGCCCGCCTGCATCCGCACCGCGGCGGCCCGGTCGTAGTGGAGCAGCCGACCGAGGAAGGCCGCGAGATCCGCGGCCTCCCTCGGGTCGGCGAACTCCAGCGACCGTACGGGCACCTTCATGCTGCGGCCGGCTCCTCGGCCAGGTACTGCTGGAGGTGGAGCTTCTCCTCGGCGGAGATCCGCCGGGGCCGCTCCTCGGCCAGGTCGTACGGCACGACGACGGTCGAGGCCCGTACGTACACCTGGTCCGGGTCCTTGACCTCGTACGCGATCGTCAGCGACGCCGCGCCGATCTTCGTGACCCACGACTCGACGGTCACCGGCTCGTGCCGGTGGACCAGCGGCCGTACGTAGTCGATCTCGTGCCGGGCCACGACGGAGCCGCCCGAGAAGGACGGCGAACCGTCCCCCGGCGCCAGCCGGAACATGAAGTCGATGCGTGCCTCCTCCAGGTAACGGAGGAAGACCACGTTGTTCACATGGCCGAAGGCGTCCATGTCCGACCAGCGCAGCGGGCAGTTGTAGATGTGACGAGCCAAGACGATCAGCCTCGCGTGAGCTTCTTGTACGTGGCACGGTGCGGGCGGGCCGCGTCCGCGCCGAGGCGCTCGACCTTGTTCTTCTCGTACGACTCGAAGTTGCCCTCGAACCAGTACCACTTGGAGTCGCCCTCGTACGCCAGGATGTGCGTGGCGACGCGGTCCAGGAACCAGCGGTCGTGGGAGATGACCACTGCGGCGCCCGGGAACTCCAGGAGGGCGTTCTCCAGCGAGGACAGGGTCTCGACGTCGAGGTCGTTGGTGGGCTCGTCGAGGAGCAGCAGGTTGCCGCCCTCCTTGAGCGTCAGCGCCAGGTTGAGGCGGTTGCGCTCACCACCGGAGAGGACGCCGGCCGGCTTCTGCTGGTCCGGGCCTTTGAAGCCGAACGCGGAGACGTAGGCGCGCGAGGGCATCTCGACCTGGCCGACGTTGATGTAGTCCAGCTCGTCCGAGACGACGGCCCAGAGGGTCTTCTTCGGGTCGATGTTGGCGCGGGACTGGTCGACGTAGGAGATCTTGACCGTGTCACCGACCTTGATGGAGCCGGTGTCCGGGGTCTCCAGGCCCTGGATCATCTTGAACAGCGTGGTCTTGCCCGCGCCGTTCGGACCGATGACGCCGACGATGCCGTTGCGCGGCAGCGTGAACGAGAGGTCGTCGATGAGGACCTTGTCACCGAAGGCCTTCGAGAGGTTCTCGACCTCGACGACGATGGAACCGAGCCGCGGGCCCGGCGGGATCTGGATCTCCTCGAAGTCCAGCTTCCGCATCTTGTCCGCCTCGGCCGCCATCTCCTCGTAACGGGCGAGACGGGCCTTGGACTTGGTCTGCCGGCCCTTGGCGTTGGAGCGGACCCACTCCAGCTCGTCCTTGAGCCGCTTGGCGCGCTTCTCGTCCTTGCGGCCTTCGACCTTGAGGCGGGCCTGCTTCTTCTCCAGGTACGTGGAGTAATTGCCCTCATAGGCGATGGCGCGGCCGCGGTCGAGTTCGAGGATCCACTCGGCGACGTTGTTCAGGAAGTACCGGTCGTGCGTGACGGCGATGACGCAGCCCGCGTACTTCGAGAGGTGCTGCTCCAGCCAGTTGACCGACTCGGCGTCGAGGTGGTTGGTGGGCTCGTCGAGGAGCAGCAGGTCGGGAGCCTCGATCAGCAGCTTGCAGAGCGCGACGCGGCGCTTCTCGCCACCGGAGAGGTTGTTGACCGGCCAGTCGCCGGGCGGGCAGCCCAGCGCGTCCATGGCCTGCTCCAGCTGCGCGTCCAGGTCCCACGCGTTGGCGTGGTCCAGGTCCTCCTGGAGCTTGCCCATCTCGTCCATGAGCGCGTCGGAGTAGTCGGTCGCCATGAGCTCGGCGACCTCGTTGAAGCGCTTGAGCTTGCCCATGACCTCGGCGGCGCCGTCCTGGACGTTCTCCAGGACCGTCTTGGTCTCGTCGAGGTGCGGCTCCTGCATGAGGATGCCGACGCTGAAACCGGGCGTCAGGAACGCGTCACCGTTGGAGGGCTGCTCCAGGCCCGCCATGATCTTCAGCACCGTGGACTTACCGGCACCGTTGGGACCCACCACACCGATCTTCGCCCCGGGCAGGAAGCTCAGCGTGACGTCGTCAAGGATCACCTTGTCGCCGTGCGCCTTGCGCGTCTTGCGCATCGTGTAGATGTACTCAGCCAAGAGAAACCGTCCGGCAATCGATGTGTGGGCAGATACACCCCATCTTGCCTGACGGCTACCTCTTGACGGAAACCCGTATCAGCAGGGACCTGTGACCTGCCCCTTCGCTGTCCCCGCGCGTAGCCGATCCGTCACCGGTCGTCGCCGCCGGTCCCCTCCTGCGCAGGAGAGAACGAGGGCCCTCGGCTCCCGGCGGCAGCCTTGGGCCGGCGGTATCGCACATCCGACGGCCGTGAAGCCCCGGACCGATGTCCGGGACTTCACGCTTGGTCCGTTCCCCTCTTTCGCCGTGAGCCGAGAGGGTGCAGGCTTCGCAGCTCTGCACGGGCCTGCTCGTCCGGGTTCACGGTCGTTCGGGAGACCGGTCCATGGGCTGCGAGCAGGAGCGCCGACCGGCCGCCACCCCGCTGCTCACTGCCCGTACGCGACCAGCAGGTTGGTGGCCGGGACCACCACGAGTCCGCCGCCCGCACCGAGACCGGTCAGCGGCTCGGACACGTTGTGCTCGTCGGGCTCGTTGATCGGCGCGCCGACGTCGGTGGACCAGACGGACTGACCGGTGGCGCCGTTGAGCGCCCACAGCCGACCGGTCCGGGAGCCGACGTAGACGTAGCCGTTGACGACGATCGGCGCCGTGCTGATCTGGCCGTCGCCCTCGAACTTCCAGCGAGTGGCCAGGGTGCGGCTGTGTCGCTCCTGAAGGACACCGTCATCGACGAAGTAGCCCTGTCGGCCGTCGAAGGCCGGTACCGGGGACCAGCCGGTGGCCTCGTACGTGCCGCGGACCTTCCCGTCAGCGGTGTCGAGGACCGAGGGGGTCATCCCGGCATCGTCGCGAATCCAGACACCGCCGTCGGCGAGAACAGGGGTGCGGCCCCCGCCGCCGGAGCAGTCCGTCCGGTGGTGCCAGATCGGGTTGCCCGACTTGGGGTCGAAGGCGTATGTCTGCTCGCAGGCGTAGGAGACGTAGACCCCGTCGGCCGTGACGGCAGGCGAGCTGTTGTCCCCATTCGCGACAGGCTGGGTCCAGAGCACGGCACCGCCGGCAGCGTCCACCGCGTACAAGGTGCCGCCCGAGCCGGCGCCGCCCGTGTACACCACGCCGCCGGCGAAGGTGGGCGGCGAGGTGAAGGAATACTGCTCAGGCAGCGTGACGGTCCAGATCTTCGCCCCGGTGGCCGGGTCGAACGCCGTCAGCACGCCGTCGTAGTTCTGGGCGTACAGCCGACCGCCCCCGTAGGCGAGTGCGGACCACCGGTAGGTGCCACCGAGGTCGACGGGCTCCCAGGCGTTCTCGCCCGTGGCCGCGTCAATGGCGTGGAGGATGGTGCCGTGCCCATCCGGCGAGGCAGCGGTGGCGAAGACGCGCCCGCCGGCCACGATGGGGTAGGAGACGTTCCCGCCCAGGTCGCGGGACCACTTCTGGCTGAGTGGCGGCGCGCCCACAGCGGCATCGACGAGGCTGCCGTCGTGCCGTGCGTTGATCTGGTAGGTGGTCGAGGCTCCGGTCTGCACCGGCTGCGCGCCGACCGGCGTCACGAGCGTGACGACCGACAGTGTCGCACCGAACAGGACGGCGATGGTTCTTCGAAGGTTCACTCGGATATCCCTCATCATCCGGCATCGCCGTGGCGATGCGCGCAGAGCGGACCGGCCCCCCAGGTTCGGTGGCCCGCTTCCAAGCCCCATAGTCCTCCAAGGGCGCCTCAACCGCCGTTTATTTTCGAGCAGTTGGACATCCTCGCGACGGCGTTCCGTGATCCGGAGCAGGGCTCTTGGCGCTTGCCCGCACCGCCCCTCACCGACCCCATCGCGGCCGTGGACGACCGCCTCCCGGCTCCCGGCGCGTGCCGGGAGCCGCATTCCGGCATGCGACGGCCCCGGTACGCGCGGCGTACCGGGGCCGTCATCAGGCGAACGTGGCAGTCCGCCCCATGCTCGTCACTCCGTGATTCAGCGTGCGGGGCGACGGTGCGGAATTATTGTGCGGCGGTCTGCGTCTTGCGCTTGCGGAGGAGGAAGACCGCGCCGCCGCCGACGACGACGAGAGCGATGGCAACGCCCGCGATGACCGGGGTGGCGCTGGAGCCACCGGTCTCGGCGAGGTCGCCCGAGCCACCGGTCGAGGAGCTGCCGCCGGACGTGGCCGGGGTCTTGTCCCCGCCGGTCTGGGTCTCGGTGCCGCCCGTGGCGCTGCCGCTGGTCTTGCAGTCCAGGACGCCCTTGAACGTCTTCGTGAAGCCACCGGGGCCGGTGATCGTGAAGTCGTACGCCTGGTCCTCGGCGACCGGGACGGTGATCGTCTCGGACTTGCCCGCCTCGATGGTGTGCTTCACACCGGCCAGCTCGAAGGTGAAGGCCTCGTCGCCCTCGTTGGCGGCGGTGACGTCCACGCCGCCCTTGGCGCAGTTCTTCTTCGCCGAGACGGCCGGGATGGCGCCCTTCTTGGCCCAGGTCCCGGTGGCGGTCGCGGAGACCGTGGTCTCGCTGGAGCCGGCCAGGATCATGGTCTGGCTCTTGGTCACACCGGCGAAGGCCCGGCCGACCGGCACCGAGGTGGTGGCCTGGACCGTCAGCGAGGCGGTGCCGTCGGCGGCGCCGTCCGGCACGTCGAAGTAGAGCTCGGCGCCGTTGGCCGCGGCGCTGACGGGCTTGCCGGCCTTGTCGGTGACCTTGACACCGCTGGCGGCGTCGGCGGGCGGGGTCACGGAGACCTGGCCGGCGTTGGTACGGACGGTGACCGGGCCGAGCCGCTCACCGGACCGGCCGGAGACCGCGGCCGGGTCCAGGGCGAGGGACGCCTTGGGCTCGGCCTGGTCGACGGCGCTGTGCTCCAGCCAGTCGGCGAGCTTCTCGGCCTGGGCGTCGGAGGCCTCGACGTCGACGTTGTCCGAGTAGCGCCAGATGGCGACCTGGGTGCCCGCCGCCGCGGTCTTCTCGGTGAGCGGCCCGGTGCCGGCCTCCTTGGCGAGCTCCGCGAGGTCGTCGACCTGCGGGTAGGAGTGCTCCAGGATCCAGCGGATCTTGCCGGCGTTCTTGTTGCTGCCGAGCGAGGTCTGGTTCCAGGGGGTCTCCAGGTACTTCGCCTGGTCCTGGGTGGGGTTGTGGATGTCGATGCAGTACGTCTTGAGCTGGCCGCCGCCGTCGACGGTCATCTCGAAGAGGCCGGCGGGCAGCTGCTGGTTCCTGCCGTCCGCGTGCAGTACGGCACGGTCGAAGGTCTTCAACCCGTCCAGCACCGCGGCCGCGCCGCCCTGGTGCTGCGGCGCCTCGTCGGCGACCGCGCTGCCCGCGCCGACGAGGGCGCCTGCCATGACCAGACCGGATGCCACCACTGATGCGGCCAGCCGGGCTATGCCGCGCCGCCTCGGAGAATTGGCCGTCGCCCCCAAGGACGACGAAGCGGTCGCTGAAGAAGCAGAAAACACAGAATTCCCCTCCGGGCGGGACCCTCCGCGCCTGATGCGCGTGTGGGGACTGCCCCGCCAGTCGACTCAAGTGCCCCGTGAGTACTGGGGAATCCTAAGGACGAAGCGATGAACAGTCCCCCGTCATACCGTCGTACAACCATTCCGAATCGGAATCGTTATCGCCGGTATCACTCCCGTTCGCCTTCCCGGCCCGCCCCCGGCCCGATTTCGGCCCGCTTTCCGCCCACTGCCGGCCTGTCACGGCACCGACGCCAGTTCCTGCCCGGCCTTCTGACGCCCCGTCGACCGCCTGCTCCTGGAACGGTCCGGCTCCCGGGACTCGCCGGGGCCGTCCGGCCCGGCGAACCCCTCCGTCCCGGTGCCCCCTTCCGGTCCGCCCGATCCGCCCGTCCCGGGTCCGCCCGCCCTGTCCACGCTCCCCACCCGTGCCGTCAGCGCGGGTTCCCCCCTCATCACCCGCCGGAACGCGGCAGTCCCCCGTGTCAGATCGTGGCCCACCGCGACCGCCTCGATGTCCACGAACGTCCGGCGCTGCCCCTCCCGTTCCTCCTCGCGCACCTTCAGCCTGCCGTGGACCACCAGTGGTTCCCCTACGGAAACGGAACCGGACAGGTTCAAGGCCAGAGTCCGCCAGGCCCACACGGTGTAGAAGCTGGTGTGCCCGTCCGTCCAGAGCTGTTTCTCGCGGTCCCAGCGGCGCGGCGTCACCGCGAACCGGAATCGCGCCATTCCGCCGGTCGCGGTCTCCCGGAACTCCACCCCCGTCGCCGCGTTGCCCACCAGTGTCACCAAGGTGTCGTTCATGACTCCGCCTCCCCTTCGGCCTTCGGATCAGCGATCGCGTCCACGCGGTCACTGATCCCAGGTTGAAGGGGAGGCGGAAATCCCGCTGGGGCCTGTGGACTACCCGCCGGTTGTGGAAATCTCCGTCACCGCCGCGTACCTCTCCCGCACCTCGCGGTACCGCACGAGTTCGGCGGCCACCGGATCGAGCACCCGGGCCCGGCCGCAGGCCGCCGCCGCCTCGCGCAACTGCCGCTCGGCCTCCTGCCCGTACCGCCGCGCCGGCCCACGTGCCGCGGCCGCGCACGACCACTCCACCAGGGGACCGCCGACGACCCCGGCCAGCATCACCAGGGCGGGCGTGAGGAATCCCGGTTCGAGTACGCCGACGATCTGGCCGACCAGCCAGAGACCGCCGAAGATCTGCAGCAAGGTCATCGACGCCTGCGCCAGCACCGCGGCGGGCCACCACTTCGGCCGCGGCGGCTTCCCGCCCACACGGCCGCTGTGCGCCACGCCGGAGGCCCCGGCGACGCCCGTCGCCACCACCGCCGAACCGGCGGGGGCGTGCTCGGTGCCGGCCCTTTCCACCAGCGCGTCGAGCGCCTCCGGCAGCCCGTCCGCACCGTGCACCGCGGCCTCGCGGACCGCCTGCGCCCAGGGGGCCGGCAGTCCGTCCGCTGCCTCGTCCGCCACCGTCCGTACTGCCTGCTCGACGCACTGCC
Organism: Streptomyces sp. NBC_01363; assembly: GCF_026340595.1. Classification (GTDB taxonomy): domain Bacteria; phylum Actinomycetota; class Actinomycetes; order Streptomycetales; family Streptomycetaceae; genus Streptomyces. The sequence continues at coordinate 2,929,350 of NZ_JAPEPF010000001.1, read as the reverse complement.
GGGCGGTGAGCTGCTCCTCGGGAGGCTCGGGCTGCGCCGGGCGCTCCAGGCTTCCGGGGCGCCGGGTGGACTCGTACCAGCGCCACAACCGCAGCCACGGCGTACCGCACGCCCGTCCGGCGTTCCTGCGCCACTCGCGCTCGGCCGCCTGGCCCGCCGCGGCCGCCCCGACGGCTTCCGCCAGCCGGTCGGCGAACTCCTCGCGGGCCCCTTCCCCGAGACCGGGGCGCCCCTCGGCCACGTACACCGGGCGGAGCCTGGCCGCGGCGGCGTCCACGTCCGCGGAGAGCCGGCGCGCCGCCGCGGTGCGCTCCTGGACGAACCGGCCGAGCACCTCGCGCAGTTCGCCGACGCCGGCGCCGGTGAGCGCGGACAAGGGCATGACGGTGGCGCCCGGTTCGCCGTGTTCGCCGAGCGCCATGCCGTCCTCGTCGAGCAGCCGGCGCAGATCGTCGAGGACCTGGTCGGCCGCGTCGCCCGGCAGCCGGTCGATCTGGTTGAGGACGACGAAGGTGATCTCGGCGTGCCCGGCGAGCGGCCGCAGATAGCGCTCGTGCAGGGCCGCGTCCGCGTACTTCTCCGGGTCGACCACCCAGATCACCGCGTCGACCAGCGCGAGCACCCGGTCGACCTGTTCCCGGTGTTCGGTCGCCGCCGAGTCGTGGTCGGGCAGGTCGACGAGGACGAGGCCCCGGAGCGCCTCGTCGGTGTCCGCCCCGCCCTGCTGCGGCCTGCGCCTGAGCCGTCCGGGAATGGCGAGCCGGTCGAGCAGTCCGGCGGCCCCGTCGGTCCAGGAGCAGGCGATGGGGGCGGCGGTGGTCGGCCGGCGCAGCCCGGTGTCGGAGATCTGGGCGCCCGCGAGGGTGTTGAAGAGCGTCGACTTGCCGCTGCCGGTGGCCCCGGCGATGGCGACGACGGTGTGCCGGGAGGAGAGCCGCTGCCGGGCCGCCGCTTCGTCGAGCACACGTCCCGCTTCGGCGAGGGTGTCGCCGTCGAGCCGGGCCCTGGACAGCCCGACGAGTTCACGCAGCGCGTCGAGCCGCGGCCGGAGCGGGCCGCCGGAAGGCACATAGGCCTCGACCTGGGGCGGCCGTGCGTCGTCGTCCAGGGCGGTCCCGGGCTCCGGGTCCGCCGCCTTGGCCGCCGCCCGCCGGGCGATGAGCCCGTCGTTCCAGTCCCGGCCCGCCTCCGGGATCCGGCCCGCCCCGGGAACCCGGCCCGCCTCCGGGACCCGGCCCCGCCCGCCCGCGTCCCGGTCCTCGTGGGAAGCGGGACTCCCGATCCGGCCGGTTGGCTCGTCAGTGACGGCAGTCATCGCTGCCACCTCTCCTTCTGCAGTACGGACAGCGCGGCGATCAGTTCGGCCTGCGGCTCCGGGGCCACGTCGAGCGCGTCGAGCGGCGCGAGCCGCCGGTCGCGCTCGCCGTTCAGCACCCGGTCGAGGCAGTCGGTGAGCAGCACCCCGCCCTTGTCGCGCAGCCGCAGCGCGCCCTGGGCGCCGATCCGTTCGGCGAGCTGCTCCCCGGCGCCCCGGGTGCGGCGGCCACCGAGCAGTGCGGCGGCCAGCAGCGCCGCCACGGTCTCGGCGTCGGGCGCGGCATTGCGTTCCGGACGGCGTACCTCTTCCTCGGCCAGCTCCTCCAGGACCCGCCACCAGCGCCGTACGGCCATGGTGATCCGGCCCCGGATGTCCTCGGCGGGTCCCCATCCCCCGGCCTCCCGGCCGACGCCCTCGAAGCCGAACTCCCCGGCCGCGGGTTCGCGTTGCCAGGTCGTACGGATCTGTTCGTCGGCGGCGGCCACGGCGCACCGCAGGAGTGCGGAAAGGCTTTCGACCAGCGCTTCGAGGAGTTCCCCGGAGGTGCTGTACAGCGGGTATCCGCGCCATCTGGTCCGGGCGTCCCCGGCGAGCACGCCGCCGCTGCGCAGCCTGCGCCGGACCCGGGCGCCTTCCGCGCGGTACGCGTCCTCGACCACGCCGGTCAGCCGCACGGCCGCCGCGTACTGCGCCGCGACCGCCCCGGCCAGCTCGGGCATCCGCACGTCCAGCGAGTCGATGACCCCGGCCGCCGTACGCCCGACCGCCTGCTGACGGGCCGCCGGGTCCTGGGCGCGGTGGCTGAGCCAGGCCCGCAGCGGGGCGACGGCGGTCGTGGGCAGCAGCCCGCTGCCGCCACCGGCCGATTCGGGCAGCTCGGGAATGGTGAAGCGCGGCACCTCGCCGAGGCCCGCCCGGGTGAGCAGCGCCCCGTACTGCCGCGACACCTCGGCGATCACCTGGTGCGGCACCCGGTCGAGGACGGTGACGAGCGAGGCGTCGTACTGCTTGGCGGTACGCAGCAGATGCCAGGGCACCGCGTCCGCGTACCGGGAGGCCGTGGTCACCATCACCCACACGTCCGCGGCGCAGATCAGCTCGGCGGCCAGCATCCGGTTCCGCACCACGAGCGAGTCGATGTCGGGCGCGTCGAGCAGTGCGAGCCCGCGCGGCAGTCCGGGCGAGGTCTCGACCCGCAACGCGGTTCCGTCCTCCTCCTCGCTCCCGTCCAGTCCGTCGAGCCCGTCGAGGTCGTCGCACCGGCCCGGCTCCCCGGGCTCCTCCGGCGGCAGCCAGACCCGGGTCAGCTGCGGCAGTACGCGCACTCCCGCGAACCAGTGGTGATCATCCGGATGGCAGACGAGCACGGGTGTCCGGGTGGTCGGCCGCAGCACCCCGGCCTCGCTGACCGGTCGTCCCACCAGCGAGTTGACCAGCGTCGACTTCCCCGCCCCGGTCGACCCGCCGATGACCGCGAGCAGGGGCGCTTCAGGATCCCTGAGCCGGGGAAGCAGATAGTCGTCGAGCTGGGCGAGCAGCTCGCTCCGGGTCTGCCGGGCGCGCGCGGCCCCCGGCAGCGGGAGTGGAAGACGCACGGCAGCGACACGGTCGCGCAGGGCGGAAAGTGCGTCGATGAGCTGAGGCCGTACGTCCAAGGTCACCACATGCGAAGAATGCCCAATTTTGGCGCCTTTTTGAAGCGTATAGCCACCTCTGCGCGCCGGTTCTCTCCCAGGAACCAAGTCGGGACAGACGGGACGAGTGGGGCGCAGGCATAACGAGTGCACAACACCCGGGGCGCGAGGCGCGAAAAGCGCTGCACGAATCCCACCTACCTGCGATTATCGGTTCGCTTCACCGAACCTCCACATCGTGCCACGCAGGTGAAGCAACCAGGACGAGGCGATCGGAGCCCTATCCTTGTCCCGGCAGGTCACCGACCGGCCCGGCCCCAGGGCTTCCGGCCGCCGAGGCCACCACCCGGCCCCCGTAGCTCAGTGGATAGAGCAGGCGCCTTCTAAGCGCTTGGCCGCAGGTTCGAGTCCTGCCGGGGGCGCACAGCGCGCATGATCACGAGGCCCTCCGTACCGGGGGGCCTTTTTCTCTGCCCGGGGCACGCTAGCGAGCGCGGCGTGGCGGCGGCGTAAGGCTGGACGCAGATGCCGACGGAGCGGGCGGCGGGTCGGTCGTCAGGCGCGCAGGACGATCGGGCACGCAGGAAGATCAGGACCGCAGGACGATCGGGCGCGCAGGAAGGCCAGGACCGCAGGAAGGCCGGGCGCGCAGGACGATCAGGACCGCAGGACGATCAGGACCGCAGGAAGGTCAGGACCGCGAGGACCCTGCGGTGCGTCTCGTCGGCCGGCGGGAGGTCCAGTTTGGCGAGGATGTTGCCGATGTGCTTGCCCACCGCCGCCTCGGAGACGACCAGTTCGCGGGCGACAGCGCCGTTCGACCGGCCCTGGGCCACCAGGGCGAGCACCTCGCGCTCCCTGGCGGTGAGGCGTTCCAGCGGATCGCGGCGGCGGCGCAGGAGTTGGCGTACGACCTCCGGGTCGACGACCGTGCCGCCGTCGGCGACCTCCCGCAGCGCGTCGATGAACTCCTCGATCTGGCCGACCCGGTCCTTGAGCAGATAGCCGACGCCCGAACCGTCCCCGGAGTCCAGGAGGTCCGCGGCGTAGGCGCGTTGCACGTACTGGCTCAGGACCAGTACCGGGAGGGTGGGCCGGCTCTCGCGGAGCCGGACCGCCGCGTGCAGGCCCTCGTCCTGGAAGCCGGGTGGCATCCGGACGTCGGTCACGACGATGTCCGGTCCGTGTTCGGCGACGGCCGCCACGAGCGCTTCCGCGTCACCGACGGCGGCGACCACCTCGTGGCCGAAGCGGCCGAGCAGACCGGTCAGTCCCTCGCGCAGCAGCACGCTGTCCTCGGCCAGGACTACGCGGAGCGATCGGTCCACTCGCAAGGAATCTCCACACGCAATCGGGTCGGGCCCCCGGCCGGGCTGAACAGCGCAAGTCTGCCATCGAGCACGGACACCCGGTCGGCCAGGCCGGTCAGTCCGCTGCCGCCTCCGGACGTGCTCGCACCGCCCCGTCCGTCGTCGTGGATCTCCAGGAACAGCCGGCCTCCGCGGTGGCCTCCGCGGACCTCGGCGCGGCTCGCGCCGCTGTGTCTGGCGACGTTGGCCAGCGCCTCGCAGACCACGAAGTACGCGGCCGCCTCGACGGCTTCGGGGAGTCTGCCGGGCAGTTCGACGTCCAGCCCGACGGGGATCACGGAGCGTTCGGCGGCGTCGGCGACCGCGGCCTGGAGGCCGTAGTCGGCCAGGACCTGGGGGTGGATGCCGTGGATCAGTTCGCGCAGTTCCGCGAGCGCCTTGCCGGCCTCCTCGTGGGCCCTGGTGAGCTGGTCGGCGAGGGGGCCCGGCGGGGCGTCCAGCCGGGCCAGGCCGAGCATCATGGTGAGGGCGACGATGCGCTGCTGGGCGCCGTCGTGCAGATCGCGTTCGATGCGGCGGCGCTCGGCCTCGAAGGCGTCGACCAGCCGGACCCGGGAGCGGGCCAGTTCCATGACCCGTTCGTCCGGCCCGGCCGGTCCGGGAGTGAGCAGGAGGCGGGTCAGTTCCGCTCTGGCCCCGGCCAGCGCGCCGAGGGCGTAGCTGCCGAGCAGCAGGAGGACGAGTCCGCAGGCCGCCGCCGCGAAGGCTTCGGGCCAGGTCGTGACCGTCCACAGCTTCACCACGCGGAACTCCGAGCCGTCCCCGTAGACCTCCATCAGTACGGGGGTGCTCAGCATCGCCAGCGGTACGGCCGTACAGACGGTCACCGCCAGGGCGTCGAGCGGCCACAGGACCACGGCGAACAGCAGCGCGTACCCGAGCTCCCACCAGGTCGCCCGTTCCCGGAACCGGCAGGCCGCCCAGCTCCGCAGCCCCGGTTCGGCCGGTCGGCGGTGCGGGTCCGGGGCCGGGACGGGACCCATCAGGCCGAGCCTGCGCCGCTCCAGGGCCGCCACCGGAATGCCGGTCAGGGCCAGGAGGGCGAGCAGCGGCAGCCCGATCAGCACGACGGAGAGCGCACCGCCCACGACCGCACCGGTCACGGTCACCACCAGGACGACCGCGCCGGCCAGGGCACCGCTGATCAGGTAGCCGACCGACCGCCAGGGCCAACAGGTCAGCGGAAAGCGGGGCGACGGCAGGGCCCGCCACACGGTGCGGGGGCCTCTCGTTCGGCTCATGGCCTCACCGTAGGAGGCGGTCCCGGGGCGGGACATACCCGCTGCCCGACTCCCGGGGGTGGGGCCGGCCCCACCCCCGTTCCCGTGCGGTCAGCGGTTGAACGACGATCCCAGCGTCGCGGACGTTCCCACGGTGCCCAGCGTGCCGTGGCCGAAGGTGAACGAGCCCTTGGCCGTCAGGCCCGCCGCCGTGGTCGGGAAGACCCACAGGGAGCCTGCGTCGCTGTTCTCGCCGGGGGCGCCGACGGCCAGTTCGCTGCGGCCGTCGCGGTTGGCGTCGACCAGCTTGGCGGCGCCGCCGAACAGGTCGCCGGCCTCGGCCGCCCCGGGGACGTCCGCCGTGTCCTGGTTGAAGCCCACCGTGCCGGTCCCGGTCGGGCCGGACGCGGTGCCGGGGAGGACCAGGACCGAGCCCGCGTCCTTCTTCGTGCCGATGTCCTCCTGGGCGACGCCGACGGCGATGTCGCCGTAGCCGTCGCCGTTCATGTCGCCGATCGACAGGGACGCGCCGAATCCGTCATGCACTTCGGCGGCGCCGGGGACACCGGCGCTGTCCTGGTTGAAGACCTTGGCCCGGTCGCCGCGCGGCCCGGTGGCGCTGCCCGGTACGTAGGTGATCATGCCGCCCAGGGCGAGCGGGTAGTCCAGATCGCTGTCGTAGCCCTCGACCGTGCGGCCCACGACGAGGTCGGCGTACTTGTCCCCGTTGATGTGGCCGGCCGTGATGGTCTCGCCGCCCTGGAGGCGGTAGCCGTTGGGCCGGTTGACGGTGGTGTAGTCCTCGGCGAGGCCGGTGGCGCCGCCGTTGCGGATGAGGATGCGCCGGGCGTCGTACTCGTCGCCGTCGTGGACGACGGCGGCCAGGTCGTCGCGGCCGTCGCCGTTGAAGTCGCCCGCGGCGATGCCCATGTAGCGCAGATCGTCCATGTCGGGGATCTTCCGGGCGGGGGCCGCCGCGCTGCCGTCGCGCTTGAACGGGCCGGACAGGACGCGGATGTTGCCCAGCCCGAGCGTGACGATGTCCATGGCGCCGTCGCCGTCGAAGTCGCCCACGGCGGTCTGGGAGCCGACCCCGTCGTACTCCTGATCGCCGGTCAGGAGGGTCGCGCCGCCGGAGAGCCCCTTCTCACCACCCCAGATGACGGTGAGCGAGCCGGCCTCCTTGAACGTGCCGATCTTCTCGTTGCCCGCGCCGACCACGAGGTCGCTGTAGCCGTCCTTGTCGAGGTCGGCGGAGACCATGGAGCTGCCGAACGCGTCGCCGCTCTCGGCGGCGTCCGGTATGCCGGGCGAGTCCTGGGTGAAGACCTGCTTGGTGGAGGTCTGCAGTCCGTTCTTGGAGCCGTACACCACACCCACGTATCCGGCCTTGGTCCTGCCGTCGACCGTGGCACCCGGCGCGGTGAACGCGAGGTCCGGGTAGCCGTCCCCGTTGAAGTCGTCGCGGCGCGGGGTCGGTGCGGGCACCGCCCCGTTCGCGGACGCCGACACCGAGGTCGTGGCGTGGGCGGGCGTCGACGCCTGGGCGGTGGGGAAGGTGGTCACGGCGGTCGCCACGGTGATGGCGAGGACCACGGCGGTTCCTAGGGCACGGGATGCCACATGCACTCCTTCGTTCGGGTTTCGGAAGGTTCGGATGAACAGTGCGGTGCGTCGATGAAGCACCGGCACCGTGCAGTCTCAGACCGGCGGCGGCACGCGACGGTTGCCTCCCCGAAGCGACCGTTACAGCTCTGCCACGCGAACGACCGGCGAACACTGGGCGACGAAATCCGGCCACCGAGGCCGGAGTTGAGCAGCAGGATGCGCGCGCCACGACCCTCCGGGGCACTGTCCGGCCGGGCCCGCTCCGTGTCATGGTCGGTTCCATGGATGCTTCCGAGGCGCAGTCCACCCGGCACCTGCTGGAACGGTTCACCGCCGATGCCGGTCGCGTCGTCCCCCTGGAAGCCCTCTGGGCGCACGGGTCACTGGCGTTGGGCGACTACCAGCCCGGACGCAGCGACCTCGACCTCGTTGCCCTGGTGGGCGCGCCGGTCACCGGCCCGCAGCGGAAGCAGCTCGAAGAGCTGCACCGCACGTTGATCTCACAGGTGCCGGGGGCGGCCGGGCTGCACTGCTCCTACGTGGTGCGCTCGCAGCTGCCGGACGCCGGACGCGACCATGTGACCTGGGCGCAGTCCCGGCTGTTCGAGCGGCCGGTCACGCCGGTCAGCAGGCGGGAGCTGAGCACGGGCGGGCTGTCGCTCTTCGGTCCGGGGCCCGCCGGGCTCGTCGCGGAGGTGACCGACCGGGAGCTGGCGGAGTTCGTCCGGGGCGATCTGAAGGGCTTCTGGTATCCGGCGAGCGCCCGGCCCTCGCTCTGGCTGAGGGACATCTGGGTGGACCTCGGGCTGCTGACGCTCGCGCGGGCCTCGGTCACCCTGCGGGACGGACGACTCATCACCAAGGGGCAGGCGCTGGAGGTGCTGGCCGAGTGGGGTGCGCCGGACGAGGTGGTCCGCGACATCCACCACCGCCGGTACGGCACCGGTCCGCACCGCACGTCCGATGCGTGGCGCATCAGGCGCGGCCGTCTCGCGCGGGCCTTCGTCCGGACCGGCATCGAGCGCACGCTGGCGTCCTACCCCGGCCCCTGACAAGCGGGCGCGGAACGGCGACGGGCAACAGGCACACCGCCGGACCATTGACTGCGCCCGCAGTCCCCGTCTAGCTTCCGAGCTACCTCATTGAATCCTTTCACGGTGTGTGGACACCGCGCTCCACCCGCGCGTGCCACCGCTGAGGAGCCTCCATGAACCAGCCCGCCAAGGGCCCGCCCCCGGCCCCGGTCCCCGTCGCCCCGGTCCTGGCGCTGAAGGACGTGAGCAAGTCCTTCGGCGCCGTACGCGCCCTGCACGACGTGTCCCTGTCCCTCCTCCCCGGCGAGGTCCACGCGCTCGCCGGGGAGAACGGCGCGGGCAAGTCCACCCTCATCAAGACGCTCGCCGGCGTGCACCGCCCGGACAGCGGACAGATACTGCTCGACGGCGAGCCCGTCGCCTTCCACGGGCCCGCCGCCGCCCGCGATGCCGGGATCGCCGTCATCTACCAGGAACCGACCCTCTTCCCCGACCTGTCGATCGCCGAGAACATCTTCATGGGCCGTCAGCCCCGGCGCGGCCTCGGCCGGATCGACCGCCGCGCCGTGCGCGGGACCACCGCGGGGCTGATGCGCCGGCTCGGTGTCGACCTGGCGCCCGACCGGCCGGCCCGCGGGCTCTCCATCGCGGACCAGCAGATCGTCGAGATCGCGAAGGCGCTCTCCTTCGACGCCCGGGTCCTGATCATGGACGAGCCGACGGCCGCGCTCACCGGCGGCGAGACGGCCCGGCTCTTCTCCGTGGTGCGGACGCTGCGCGACGAGGGTGCGGCCGTGCTGTTCATCTCGCACCGGCTCGACGAGATCTTCGAGCTGTGCGGGCGGGTCACGACGCTGCGCGACGGCCGCCGGATCTCCTGCGAGCCGCTGGCCGGACTGACCGGGGACGATCTGGTGCGCCGGATGGTCGGCCGCGAACTGGACGCCCTCTATCCGAAGCAGGACGCGACGGTCGGCGAAGTCGCCCTGTCGGTCGGCCGGCTGACCCGCGAGGGCGTCTTTCGCGATGTGTCGTTCGAGGTCCGGCGCGGGGAGATCGTCGCGCTCGCCGGGCTCGTCGGCGCCGGACGGACCGAGGTCGCCCAGGCGGTCTTCGGCGTCGACCGCGCGGACGCCGGGGAGGTACGGGTGGACGGCACCGTGCTGCGCCCCGGATCGCCCACCGCCGCGATGGCCGCCGGACTCGCGCTCGTACCGGAGGACCGCCGTCAGCGCGGGCTCGTCATGGAGCTGTCCATCGAGCGCAACATCGGCCTCACCGGCCTCGGCGACGTCCGCAGGCGCGGGCTCGTCCGCCGCGCCCTGGAGCACGACCGGGCCGCCGACTGGGCCGTGCGCCTCCAGCTCAAGTACCACCGCCTCGCCGACGCCGTCGGCGTGCTGTCCGGCGGCAACCAGCAGAAGGTCGTGCTCGCCAAGTGGCTCGCGACCGAACCGTCCGTACTCATCGTCGACGAGCCGACCCGTGGCATCGATGTCGGCACCAAGGCCGAAGTCCACCGGCTGCTCTCCTCGTTGGCGGCGGACGGGCTCGCGGTGCTGATGATCTCCTCCGACCTGCCCGAGGTGATCGGGATGGCCGACCGGGTGCTCGTCATGCGCGAGGGCCGGCTCGTCGCCGAACTCCCGCGCGGGAGCGCCACCGAGGAGACGGTCATGGCCGCGGCGACCGGACTGGGCGAAAGGGCGGTGGCATGACCACCACCGTCGAAGGTCCGCCGGGCATCGGCTCCGGGGCTCCGGCGCGCGGCGCCTCCTCGCTCGTGGACGCGGTGTTCCGGGCCCGTGAGATCTCCGTCGCCGGGGCGCTCGTCCTGCTGATCCTCGGCACGTACGTCGCCAATCCGCGGTTCCTGTCCGACCAGGGCATCAAGGACCTGCTGCTCAACGCCTCGATCCTGGTGCTGCTCGCGGTCGGCCAGTCGGCCGTCGTGATCACCCGCAACATCGATCTGTCGGTCGGTTCCGTCGTCGGTCTCTCCGCCTTCGCCTGCGGCAGGTTCGTCGCCGGGACGGACCACGGTGTGCTCGCCGTGCTGCTGCTCGGCGTCGCCGTCGGCGTGGTCTGCGGGCTCGTCTCCGGCGCCCTGGTCAGCTTCGGCGGGGTCCCGGCGCTCGTCGTGACGCTGGGCATGCTCTACATCATCCAGGGCGTCGACTACTGGTGGGCGCAGGGCGACCAGATCGGCGCCGCCGAGGTGCCCGACCCGATTCTGGGGCTCGGCAGCGGCAGCGTCCTCGGCGTGCCGTATCTGCCGCTGATCGCCCTGGTCCTGCTCGCCGCGACCGCGTACTTCCTGCGCAACCACCGCTCGGGCCGGGAGCTGTACGCGATCGGTTCGAGCCCCGAGGCCGCCGTGCTCGCCGGGGTCCCGATCCGCCGCCGGATCCTTGCCGCGTACGCCTTCTCCGGGGCCGTCGCCGGTTTCGCCGGGGCCCTGTGGCTGGCCCGGTTCGGCACGGTCGTCGCGGACAACGCGCACGGCTGGGAACTGACCGTCGTCAGCGCCGTCGTCGTCGGCGGTGTCGCCATCACCGGTGGTACGGGCACGGTCTGGGGCGCGGCACTGGGCGCCCTGCTGCTCACCACCATCGGCAGCGTCCTGGTCGTGCTGAAGGTCGACTCCTTCTGGCAGGGCGCCATCACCGGTGCGCTGCTGCTGCTCGCCATCAGCGCCGACCGGATCGTGAACCTGCGGATGACCGCCGCACTGAGGAAGAGGAGCGCCCGGCATGGGAACGGCGCCTGAGACGCGGAAGGCGGCGAACGCAGCCCGGACGACGGGCAACGACGCCGGTGGCCGCATACGGAGCCTGGCGCTGCGCTGGGACACCGCGGTAGGCGTGCTCCTGGTGGCGGTACTCGTCATCGGCCTCGGCTCCACGGACGGCTTCGGCTCCGGCGAGAACCTCGCGTTCGCCTTCAACGACATCGCCGAGGTCGCCATCATCGCCCTGCCGATGACGCTGCTCGTCGTCGCCGGTCAGGTCGACCTCTCGGTCGCCTCGATGCTGGGCCTGGGCAGCGCGCTGACCGGTGCGCTGTGGAACGCCGGCTGGGCCTTCGAGACGATCGTGCCGGTGGTGCTGCTGGTGGGCGTGGCGGGCGGGCTGCTCAACGGCTGGCTGGTCACCCGGGTGGGGCTGCCCTCGCTGGCCGTCACCATCGGCACCCTGGCCCTCTACCGCGGGCTGGCCTCGGTGGCGCTGGGCAGCGACGCGGTGACCGACTTCCCGCGGACGTACGCGGACTGGGCGGTCGACACCACCACGGTGCCCGGCACCTTCGTCACGTACCCGGTCCTGCTGTTCGCCGTCCTCGCGGTGCTCACCGCGATCGTGCTGCACGCCACGGGCCTGGGCCGTTCGCTGTTCGCGATCGGTGCCCAGGAGGAGGCTGCGTACTTCGCGGGCATCCGGGTCAAGCGGATCAAGCTGCTGCTGTTCGTCGTGACGGGGCTGTTCGCCTCGTTCACGGGTGTCCTGTTCACCCTGCGGTACGGCAGCGCCCGCGCCGACAACGGGCTCGGCTTCGAAATGCTCGTCATCGCCTCCGTGCTGCTCGGCGGCATCGACTTCGACGGCGGAAAGGGCACCCTCTTCGGCGCGGTCGCCGGGGTGCTGCTGATCGGGGTGCTGAAGAACCTCCTGACGCTCAACGACATCGCCAACGAGGTGCAGGTGATCGTGACCGGCCTGCTGCTCGTGGCGTCCGTCCTCACCCCCCGGGTGATCGCCGCTGTCGTCGAACGACGGCACCGGCGCGCCGCGAACGCCCAGTCCTGAACTCCCCTTCCGTATCCCGTCGAAAGGCACACCGTCGCCATGATGCTCCGCACCGCCGCCGGACGCCGCGCCGTCGCGACCGCCGCCACCGCCGTGTCACTCGCTCTCGCCCTGAGCGCCTGTTCCGGCACCACGAAGGACAGCGCGGACCAGGGCTCCGCGAAGGCCGGGACGACGGCGAAGGCCGATCCGGACGCGCCGTTGAAGAAGGGCCTGAAGCTCTCCTTCCTGCCCAAGCAGATCAACAACCCGTACGAGAAGATCGTGGACGACGCGGGCATCGCGGCCGCCCGGGAGTTCGGCGGTACGGGCAAGGAGGTCGGCCCGTCCGACGCCGGGGCCTCCTCGCAGGTCAGCTACATCAACACGCTGATCCAGCAGCGCCAGGACGCGATCCTGGTGGCGGCCAACGACCCCAACGCGGTGTGCGGCCCGCTGAAGCAGGCCATGAAGAAGAACATCAAGGTCGTCGCGTACGACTCCGACACCGCGAAGGACTGCCGCCAGCTCTTCATCAACCAGGCGAGCTCCGAGGAGATCGGTCGCAGCCTGGTCCAGCACCTCGGTGAGCAGATCGGCTACCGGGGCAGGATCGCGATCCTCTCGGCCACCCAGAACGCCACGAACCAGAACACCTGGATCGGCTTCATGCAGGACGAGTTGAAGCTGCCCAGGTACAAGAACATGAAGCTGGTGAAGGTGGCGTACGGGGACGACGCGGACCAGAAGTCGTTCCAGCAGACGCAGGGCCTGATGCAGGCGTACCCGGACCTCAAGGGCATCATCTCGCCCACCACCGTCGGCATCGCCGCCGCCGCCCGCTACCTGAGCGACTCCTCGTACAAGGGCAAGGTCGTGCTGAACGGACTGGGCACGCCGAACCAGATGCGCAAGTACGTCAAGGACGGCACCGTCGAGCAGTTCTCGCTGTGGAACCCGGAGGAGCTGGGCCTCCTCGGTTCGTACGCCGCCGCCGCGCTGGCGTCGGGGCAGATCAACGGCACCGAGGGGGAGAAGTTCAAGGCGGGCAGGCTCGGTGAGTACACGGTCGGCAAGGACGGCGAGGTCATCCTCGGCAAGCCGACCGTCTTCGACCGCGGGAACATCGACAAGTTCAACTTCTGAGCGGCGTGGCGTCCGGTGGGCCGGTTCCTTCGCGCGAAGGGACCGGCCCACCGGACTAGAACTCCGCCCCGACCACGGCCAGCAGGGCGAACGCGGCGAGGGACAGGACCGTCCGGACCCGGTGGAGCCTGTTCCAGGGGGATTCGAACGCCGCGCGGGCCGCGCTGTCGTCGCCTCCCTCGGACTCCGCGAGCGCCTTGTTCAGCGGGATGTTGCCGGCGATCGTGATCAGGTGGCCGGCGACCGCGCAGACCAGCGCCACGACGGCGAGCGCCCGGTCCGAGCCGCCGTCGCCGCCGAGGACCACGACGGCCGGGAAGGCGATCACGCCGAGGAAGAGGACCAGGAAGGCCGGACCCGGCACCTTCTCGTTGAAGCGGCGCATGGCGGCCGTGAACCGCTCGTCCGGCAGTGCCGCGATGCCCGGCATGATCGCGATCAGGAACGTCAGCATGAATCCGGCGTAGAGGCCCGTCGTGATCACGGCGAGCGCCAGGAACAGGGAGGAGGACATGGTGGCCATCATGTCCTCGGCGGGCGTGCCGCCGCTCCCCGTTCAGTCCAGTTCGCCCTCCGGCGCTCCCCCGGAACCGCCGTCGCCCGAGCCGCCCTTGAGCCGGTCGGCCTGTCCGATCATGGTCGCCAGCTTCCGCACCGACTCGTCCTCGGTCCCGGACGCCAGCTCCCTCGCCCGCGAGGCGAGTTCACCGAGTCCGGGCGCGCCCGGCAGCTGTTCGCCGCGCAGCGACTCGGCGAAGTACGCGGCGGCCGCGGTCACTTGGAGGCGCTTGCTGTCACCGCCCCACAGCGGGCCGTCGATCGCGTTCGTCCCGACCGTGCCCTGCTGCTCGTGCGGTGCCCGGGTCCTGGGGTCCAGCCAGCGCACGGTCGCCGTCGCCACGTGGCCGGAGGCGCCCGCCCTGAGGCGTACGGCGTAGAGCGCCGTCACCGTGTGGCCGGGGCCGACCTCGCCGCCGTCGACACGGTCGTTGCGGAAGTCCTCGTCGGCGACCTTGCGGTCCTCGTACCCGATGAGCTTGAACTGCTCGACGGTGTCCCGGTCGAAGGCGACCTGGGCCTTGGCGTCGCGCGCCGTCAGTTCGAGGTGTGCGGGCAGCTGGTCGACGAAGACCTTGCGGGCCTGGTCCTCGTCGGCGATGTACGTGGTGTGGCCGTCGCCCTTGTTGGTGAGCCGTTCCATCAACGCGTCGCCGTAGTCGCTGCCGACGCCGACCCCGAAGAGGGTGATGCCGTAGTCGCGGCGGGCGGAGCCGATGCGTTCCAGGATGGCATCGGCGTCGGTCTCGCCGGTGTTGGCGAGGGCGTCGGAGAGCAGGACGACCCGGTTGTTGGCACCCTCGACCCGGCCGTCGACCGCCTCTTCGTAGCCGCGGCGGATACCGGCTTCGACGTTGGTGGAGTCGGTGGCCTCCATGGAGTCGACCCGGTCGCGGATCCTGCCGCGGTGGTCCCGCAGCCGGGTCATCGGCAGCAGGGTCTTCGCCTCGTCGCTGAAGGTGACCAGGGAGACCGAGTCGTCGTCGCGGAGTTCGTCGGTGAGGATGCCCAGCGACTTCTTCACCAGGTCGAGGCGGCCGGTCTCGGCCATCGAGCCGGAGATGTCGACGACGAAGGTGAGCGCGGCGGGCGGGCGTTCGTCACGGGCGGGGGCGGCCCGGGTGGCCAGGCCCACCCGCACCAGCGACCAGTCGCCGCCCTCGCCCCCGGCGCGGGCCCCGTCGACGTTCACGGTGAAGCCGTTGCCGTCCGGGCGCCGGTAGCCCTGGCGGAAGCTGTTGACGAACTCCTCGGGCCGCACGGTGGACGGGTCCGGCAGGCCGCCGTCGCCGAGGGTGCGGCGCGCGTAGCCGTACGAGGCGGTGTCGACGTCCAGGGCGAAGGTGGAGAGGTAGTCGGGCGGTGCGGACTCCCGCAGTCCGTCCTGCTTCTTCGCCCCGTCGCTGTCGGCGGCGCCGCCCGACGCGGCGGGAGCGGGCGCCGGGAGCGGGCCGCCGCCGCCCCGGCCGTCGGAGGCGGACTTGCTCCCGGTCGACGTCCCCGAGCACCCGGTGAGCAGCACCCCGCCCGCCAGCAGCACCCCGAGCGCGCCCTGCCATGTCCGCACGTACCGCTTCGTGTACTTGCCTGTCCGGCGTTCCATCGCCTGCCCCCAACGTCGTCGTGCCAGCACTTGTGAATGTGACGTGCGAGACGGCGCCGGGGAGCAGACGAGGACATTGCGGATGGGTCTCGATGCGGCAACGGGGGCCGGGCGAGCGGCGGAACGTCAGGCTCAGGACACGATGTCCTTACGACTGAACCCGCGGAAGGCGAGAGCGAACAGGATCAGGGCATACGTCACCGAGATCGCCGCGCCCTTGACCATGCCGCCCCATTCGATGCCGGGCTGGAGCGCGTCGGCCCAGGCGAACTGCCAGTGCGCGGGCAGGAATTCGCGCCAGGACCCGAGTGCGGTGACGGCGTCCAGCACATTGCCGACGATGGTCAGCCCGACCGCGCCGCCGACCGCCCCCAGCGGGGCGTCGGTCTTCGTGGACAGCCAGAACGCCAGTCCGGCGGTGACCAGTTGGGACACGAAGACGAACGCGACGACGAGTGCGAGCCGTGGCACGGCCTGCGAGGCCGCGAGCGCTCCCCCGGTGGGCAGTTCGAGCGGCCCCCAGCCGTACGCGACGGCTCCCGCGGCCAGCGCGACGAGCGGCAGCAGCACCATCGCGGCCAGGCTGAAGCCGAGGGCCACGACGAGCTTGCTCCACAGCAGCCTGGCCCGTGGCACGGGCGCCGCCAGCAGATAGCGCAGCGACGACCAGCTCGCCTCGGAGGCGACGGTGTCCCCGCAGAACAGCGCGACCGGGACCACGAGCAGGAACCCGGCGGAGACGAACAGGCAGGTCGCGGCGAAGTTCGCGGCGGACGAGGTCGCGGTGTCCATCAGGGTGATCCGGTCGCCGGCGCCGCCCCGCGAGTCCGGGGTGCCGCCGATCGCGAACGCGATGATCAGGATGAACGGCAGCGCGGCCAGCACCCCGCCCATGAGCAGGGTGCGGCGCCTGCGCAGCTGGCGTACCGCCTCGACGCGCAGCGGCAGGGTGCGCCGGGCGCGGTAGCCGGGGGCTTCGGCGCTCCCGGTGAGTTCGACTGCGGCACTCATGCGGAGCCTCCGGAGATCAGGGTGAGGAACGCGTCCTCCATGCGGCGGTGCGGCCCCACACCGGTCAACGGCACGTCCAGCCGGACCAGTTCGGCGATCAGCCCGGACGAGGTGGCGCCGTCGAGCCGGACCAGCAGTCCGAGGCCGTCGGCGGTGCGGACCGCCGAGCCGATCCCGGCCAGGGCGGCGATCTTCTCCACGAGCGGTTCGGCGACCTCCTGCGCGGTGGTGACGAGCAGCATGTCGCCGGAGCCGGTGATCTCGGCGACCGGGCCCGCCTGGACGAGCCGGCCGCGGTCCATGACCACGAGGTGGGTGCAGGACTGCTCGACCTCGGAGAGCAGGTGGCTGGAGACGATGACGGTCCGGCCCCCGGCCGCGTAGCGGATCATCACGTCACGCATCTCGCGGATCTGGGGCGGGTCGAGGCCGTTGGTCGGTTCGTCGAGGATGAGCAGGTCCGGCAGGCCGAGCATGGCCTGGGCAATGGCGAGCCGCTGCCGCATACCCTGCGAGTAGGTACGGACGGCGCGGGCCAGGGCGTCGCCGAGCCCGGCGATCTCCAGGGCCTCCTCCAGGTGCGCGTCCCCGGCGGGACGCCCGGTGGCCTGCCAGTACAGCTCCAGGTTGGCGCGCCCGGACAGGTGCGGCAGGAATCCGGCGCCCTCGACGAACGAGCCGACCCGGGACAGTACGGGTGCGCCCGGCCGGATGGCCTGCCCGAAGACCCGGATCTCGCCGTCGTCGGGGGTGATGAGCCCCATCAGCATGCGCAGCGTCGTGGTCTTGCCCGCACCATTGGGACCGAGGAGGCCGAGCACCTGCCCCTTCTCGACCCGGAAGGACAGTTCCTTCACGGCGTACCGGTCGCTGGACTTGGCGTACTTCTTCGACAGGCCGGTGATCTGGAGGGGTACGTCGGCGAGCGCCGGATCGGGTGCGGGCGCCGCGGTGCGGCGGCGGGCGGTGAGCAGCAGCAGGGCGGCGATCACCACGGCGGCGGCCGGGAGCCCCCAGGTCCACCAGGGCAGGGTGGCGGGCGCGGTCTTCAGGCCGGGGGCGGTGGGGAGGGTCAGCGGGCCGGCCGGGGTCACGGTGTACGTCGTCGGCTCGGCCGGTGAGGCGTAGCCGAGGTCGGTGGCGGAGAGGACGAGGCGGAGCCGGTGTCCCGCGTCGAACCGGTGGTCGATGGCGGGGAGGGTCAGCCGGATCTCCTTGCCCTGCTGGTCCGGGGTGATCCGGAAGGGGGCGACCAGCTGGGAGGGCAGCAACTGCTGCTTGCCGTCCGGCGATACGTCGTACACCTTGCCGAACAGCACCGCGTCGCCCTGCCGCGCCTCGACGTCGACCCGGACGGTCGGTGAGCCGGTGACGCTCAGCGTGCTGTCCAGCGGGGCCGAGTCGAAGCGGGCGTACTGCCCGGGGAAGTCGATCGAGAGCCCGACGCCGAGCGACGAGAGCTGGGCGAGACCGCCGCCGACTCCGGGGACGGCGGAGATGGCGGGCGGGTTGGCCCCGGCGGGGTTGCGGAAGGTCTGCGTGCGACGGCCCAGGTCGACGTTGCGCGTGCCGTTGTCCAGCCCCGGGTAGGTGTCGCTGCTCGCCCCGCGTACCAGGGTGGCCCCGTCGGTGGAGTCGATGCCTCCGGTGCGGGTGACGCGGAAGCCGGGCCCGGTGTCGGCGCCCTTGTCGTCCTTGAGGTAGCGGTCGAACCAGTCGCCGATCCGCCGTTGGACGCGGTCTGTCTCCAGGTTGCCGCCGTCGTGCCCGCCGGCGATCCAGTCGACGGCGACCGGTGCGCCGTTGCCGCTGATGGCCTTGGCCATGGCGTCGGCCTGGCCGAGCGGGAAGAGGGAGTCGGACTGTCCCTGCACGATGAGCGCGGGCACCTCGATGCGGTCGGCGACGGCGCTCGGTGACCGTTCGGTCAGCAGCGCACGCGCGGCGGCGTCCGGCTTTCCGCTGACGGCGACCCGTTCGTACATCTCGCAGAGCCGCTTCTCGAACTTCTGACAGCCGCCGCCGGTGGTGACGAAGACTCCGGCCCAGAGCTTCTTGAAGACCCCGTCGGGGAAGAGGGCGTCGGCGAGGTTCCAGTACGTGATCTGCGGTGCGACGGCGTCGACGCGCTTGTCGTACCCGGCGGCGAGGAGCGAGACGGCTCCGCCGTAGGAAGCCCCGGTGATCCCGACGCGGGGGTCGCCCTTCGCGTCGAGTTCCACCTCGGGCCGGTCCGCGAGCCAGTCGATCAGCCGGGACACGTCCTTGACCTCGCGGTCGGGGTCGTTGAGCCCGATGTCGCCGCCCGACTTGCCGAACCCTCGGGCGGACCAGGTCAGCACGGCGTACCCGGAGCGGGCCAACTGTTCGGCCTGCGCCCGCACATCGTCCTTGCTGCCGCCGAAGCCGTGCCCGATCAGCACGGCGGGCCGGCGCCCGCTGCCCCCGGCGGTGAAGTACGAGGTGTCGATGGACACCCCGTCGGCCTTCATCATCCGGTCCTGGCGGTGCACGGCGGGCCCGCTGTCGTCGGCCGCGGCGTTCCAGGTGCCCGCACCGGCCAGCACGGCGAGCGCCGCCAGGCCCGCGGTCCACCGGCCGCGTCCGCGGTGCGGCAGCCACCGCCACCGGGACCTGCTCGCTTCGGGAGTCTCCATGATGCGACCCTAAGCGGGCCGCCGCGGCGCACGGCCCGCCACTGGGCGGAAGTCTCCGGCCTCCTTGCGGCGTACGGCGTCCGGCGCCCGTACTCCATGCGCGGTATGCCGGGCCGTGCGCGTGCGCAGGGCCGCCGGATGCGGAGCATGCGGCACCGGGAACAGCGGTGGGCGGCTCACATGGTGTTGACGATGAGGCCGATGTGGGTGAAGTAGTTGAGCCCGCCGAAGAGCAGGAACGCCAGACCGGACAGCCCCCAGACGACCCCGGTCACCGGAGCCATCCAGCTCGACGGCCGGCGCAGCACGAACGGGAACAGCAGGGCGCCGATGCCCACCAGGACGTACAGCCCGGACATGAAGCTCGCCTCCA
The DNA here is from genome assembly GCF_026340595.1 of Streptomyces sp. NBC_01363. GTDB lineage: Bacteria > Actinomycetota > Actinomycetes > Streptomycetales > Streptomycetaceae > Streptomyces. The sequence continues at coordinate 2,910,033 of NZ_JAPEPF010000001.1, read as the reverse complement.
GGATCGGCCACCGCGCGAACTCCCCGGAGATGGGCTCCTCGGGCGGTGCGGCGAAGAGGGTGTACTTCCAGCCCGCGGCGGCGATTCCGAAGCAGGCAAGCCCGAGCCCGAACACGAAGACCGAGATGGGCATGGCGACACGGGCCGATCGAACGATGCGGTCCGCGCTGTTGAGTTCGGCTCCGCGTCTCCAGAGGTAGAAGGACGCGGCGAAGAGGAAGACACCGAAGGCGAGAGCCGGTTCGCCGAAGATGATGTTGTCGAACGGGAAGCCCTGTCCGGCGAGCGGCCAGGTCAGGGTCATGTGGAGGCCCGTGGTGACCAGGGTGAAGCCGAGGGCCCCGAACGCGAGCACCCAGCCTTCGGGGTTGATGGTGCGTCCGGGCGTGAGGAGCTGGCGCCCCAGCGCCACCACGAGCAGCAGCCCCGCGCCGGCGGCCACCGACATGATCGTGTTGTACGTCGGCATCCTGGCCCAGTCGATCTTCAGGCCGGATGCCGCCAGGGGGATGACATGGTGAGTCATCCCGGGAGCGTATCGATGGATATGCACCTGATGCGGCATTTGCCCGCTCGCCCGAGTCGCACGTACGTGGCATGTTCCCGCGCCCCCAGCCGTTCGGCCCGGCAGCGGGTCAGGCGGTCGATACCGGGAGCGGGACACCGCCCGGCGGGTACGGCGACTCCGTGGGCAGCAGTCCCGCCGCGTCGTCGAGCCGCCCGGCACGCACCAGTTCGTGGACGTGCCGGGCGAGCGGGGTGACGTCGCGGATCGACACCGTCCACTCGTCCGCGTACCGCCGTGACGCCTCGCCGGAGAGCCCGAGCTGGAGGGAGCGGTACGGCAGCCGGTCCAGGCGGAGGTCGCGCTCGGGGTCCCACTGGACGCGGGCCGGGGCGCGGCGCAGGTTCCGCCGCCAGGTGTCGCGGTCCGGGTGGACTCTCCTGACGTAGTGCGAGAGTTCGGCGTTCCCCAGGGCCCAGTCGAAGCCCTCGCGGGTGATCTCGACGGCCAGGACGGTCTCCTGACCCTCCTTCATGGCCCAGCCGCAGCGGTACATCATCCACAGGAAGCTTGGCTTTATCCATGTCATGCGGTCGCGCTTCCAGGCGTCGGGGAAGCGCCCGTCACGGACGGCGGGAAGGCCGATGAGGGGGGCGTACGCCTGGTACACGGTGACGGTGGTGTCCGTGTGCTGGGCGCGGATCTCGTACTGCGGCCTGGTCGGAGCGGTCATGGCCCCCATCAGAGCACCGGTCCGCCGGGCGCGGCGAACGGTTTACCGGCGCACCGGAGTCCGGGATTCCGCCGGGTGGTGAACGGGCGTGTCACCGGCGGGGGCTGACATTCGTCATACGGAGCTCGGTACACCCGGCTCTGCCGGGCACCGGGCCCCGGCGGCCAGTCTGTACGTATCGAGAGCGGGTCCGCGAAGGCACCCGCCGATACGGGAGAGGAACCCCCGATGACCAGCCCGGCAGCCACAGTCACCGCCCCTGTCGCAGATGCTCCGGCCGCCACCGCCCCGTTCGCGCCGCGCACGGCTCTGCTGGACAGCCTGCTGCCGCTGCTCGTGGATGTGGGGGTGCCGCTCGTCTCGTACTACGCGCTGAAGGCGGCGGGCCTGAGCACCTTCGCCGCGCTGGCCTGGAGCAGTGTGCTGCCGGCCCTGCGCACCGTGTGGGGCGTGGTGCGCAAGCGGCAGCTCAACGGGCTGGCGGCACTGATGGTGACGGTCAACGCGGTCAGCCTGGTGACGAGCCTGGCGGTCGGGGACCCCCGGCTGATGCTCGCCAAGGACAGCGGGGTGAGCAGCGTCATCGGGCTCGTGATCCTGGTGACCGCGCTGAAGGGGCAGCCGATGATGAGCGCGGGGGTGCGGCCGATGCTGGTCAAGGGCGACGCGGCCAAGGACACCGCCTGGCAGCGGCTCTCGGCCGGGTCGGCGGCGTTCCGGCGGGCGGAGATCCGGTTCTCGGCGGTGTGGGGTGCGGCGCTGCTGGGCGAGTGCGTGGTGCGGGCGGTGGGCGCGTACACGGTGCCGGTGGAGACGATGGTGTGGCTCGGCACGGTGATCATGGTGGCGACCTTGGTGCTCGCGTTCCTGGTCTCGGGGCGGGTGGGCGCGGTCCCGATGGAGCGGATGATCGCCGAGGAGGCCGGTGCCGCGAAGGCGGCGGACACCGTGCGCTGACGGGCCGGGGCCGGAGAGGGGCCGGAGGAACAGAAGAAGCCGGGGAGAGGGAGCCATGGCGGCTCCCTTTCCCCGGCTTCTCTTCGGTCCCGGCCCGGGACACCCCCGGCACGGTCATGCGACGTGGATACCCTGCCCCGCTCAGTAGGCGGAGTTGACGTTGTCGATGGAACCGTAGCGGTGCGCGGCGTAGTTGGAGGCGGCGGCGATGTTGGCCACGGGGTCGTAGACGTTCTTAGAGGTGCCGCTGACGTGGTAGGCGTTGAAGGTGGGGTCGATGACCTGGAGCAGCCCCTTGGACGGGATGCCCTTGGCAGCGTTGGAGTCCCAGTTGTTGATGGCGTTCGGGTTGCCCGCGGACTCACGCATCAGGTTGCGGTGGATACCTTCGTACGTGCCCGGGATGCCCTTCGCACGCATGACCTCGAGCGCCTGCTTGATCCACGTGTCCACGTTGCCGCCGGCGGCCTTGGCGGGGGTGGCGGCCGAGGCACTCGGGGCGCCGGCGACGGTGCCGGCCACGATCGCCGCACCGGCGGCGAGCATGCCCAGCGAGGCCTTCTTGGTGCGGGTCATGCGGGCGAACTTCTCGGGCATCGCGGTGATCTGCATTCGGAATTTCCTCTTTCGTCGGTGGGGCGATGCCAAGAATTGTTATGCCAAGAGGAAATCCAGGTCAATGATGGCCTTTTACTAAAAGTAATCGTATGTGGCGTCGGAAATGATCCAGGAATGCGCACGACAGCCCGGACGACAGCGTCACCCTCCTACTATTCCGCATCATAGTGACGCCCGTCACGTGGCCCACCACACACGGCAAACGCTCCAAATCGCCACAAGAGTGGCGCGCGCCACGTGGCCTGCGTCATATAAAGAGCGGGCCATTGACTCACCGTAATGAGAAATAAGCACACCGCATTGATTGCGAGCGGTGAATCGTCTGCCCGTCGCCTGCCCTGCGACGGTCTCCGCCGGGTGCTCGCCGGCCGCCCTGGGGCGGCCATGACCTCAGAGGTAATTGAGCGGATGCCGGGCACGTCCTTACCGTTCGCATGACCAGAGCGACCGCATGACAACGACAGGAGGACCCAGTGATGTCGTCCCAGAACGCGAGTACGGTCCCGGCGACGGGCACCGCCCGCTCCGACGGCCTTCTCCGGGCTGCCCTCGTGGCAGATGTGATCCTCACCGGCGCGAACGGCATCGGCTATCTCGCGCTCGCCACCGTCCTGGACTCGTTCCTCGGCGTGCCGCTCCCCGTCCAGTACGCGGTGGGCGTCTTCCTCACGGTGTACGCGCTGTGGGTGCTGACCGTCTCGCGGCAGGAGGACATCAGCCGCGGCGCGGTCACCGTCGTCATCGCCCTGAACGCGGCCTGGGCCGTGGCCGGTGTCGTGACCGTCGTCCTGGACGCGCTGACCGCCACGACGGTCGGCAACGGCTGGATCGTGTTCCAGGCCTTGGTGGTGGGGGCGATGGGCGCGGTCCAGTACGCGGGGCTGCGGCGCATGTGAGAGCGCGGGGCGAGGGCCCGTACGGACACGGCGACGGCCCGCACGGACGGGGGATGCGTCCGTACGGGCCGTCGGCCGGGATGAGGGATCAGTGGTTGCGGGGGAAGCCCAGGTCCACGCCCGTCGGGGCGTCGGCCGGGTCCGGCCAGCGGGTGGTGACGACCTTGCCGCGGGTGTAGAAGTGCACGCCGTCGTTGCCGTAGATGTGGTGGTCGCCGAAGAGCGAGTCCTTCCAGCCACCGAAGGAGTGGTAGCCCACCGGCACCGGGATCGGCACGTTGACGCCGACCATGCCGGCCTCGATCTCCAGCTGGAAGCGGCGGGCGGCGCCGCCGTCCCGGGTGAAGATCGCGGTGCCGTTGCCGAACGGCGAGGCGTTCATGAGGGCGACGCCCTCCTCGTAGGTCTCGGTGCGCAGGACGCACAGGACCGGGCCGAAGATCTCGTCCTTGTACGCGTCCGAGTCGGTGGACACGTTGTCGAGGAGGGAGAGGCCGATCCAGTGGCCGTCCTCGAAGCCCTCGACGGTGAAGCCGGTGCCGTCCAGGACGACGTCGGCACCCTGGGCCGCGGCGCCCATGACGTAGGAGGCGACCTTGTCGCGGTGGGCGGCGGTGATCAGCGGGCCCATCTCGGAGGCCGGGTCGTTGCCGGGGCCGATCTTGATCTTCTCGGCGCGCTCCTTGATCTTCGCGACCAGCTCGTCGGCGATGGAGCCGACCGCGACGACCGCGGAGATCGCCATGCAGCGCTCACCGGCGGAGCCGTACGCGGCGGAGACGGCGGCGTCGGCCGCGGCGTCGAGGTCCGCGTCCGGCAGCACCAGCATGTGGTTCTTCGCACCGCCGAGCGCCTGGACGCGCTTGCCGTTGGCCGTGGCGGTGGTGTGGATGTAGCGGGCGATCGGGGTGGAGCCCACGAAGGAGACCGCGGCGACGTCCGGGTGGTTCAGCAGCCCGTCGACGGCGACCTTGTCACCGTGCAGGACGTTCAGCACGCCGTCCGGCAGACCGGCCTCGGCGGCCAGCTCGGCCAGCAGGATGGCGGCCGACGGGTCCTTCTCGCTGGGCTTGAGCACGAAGGTGTTCCCGCAGGCGATGGCGAGCGGGAACATCCACATCGGCACCATGGCCGGGAAGTTGAACGGGGTGATGCCCGCGACGACGCCGAGCGACTGGCGGATCGAGGAGACGTCGACCCGGCTGGAGACCTGGGTGGACAGCTCGCCCTTGAGCTGGGTGGTGATGCCGCAGGCCAGCTCGACGATCTCCAGACCGCGGGCGACCTCGCCCAGCGCGTCCGAGTGCACCTTGCCGTGCTCGGCGGTGATCAGCGCGGCGATCTCGTCGCGGTGGGCGTCGAGCAGTGCCCGGTAGCGGAACAGGACCGCGGTGCGGGCGGCCAGCGAGGACGTGCCCCAGGTGGCGTAGGCGTCCTTGGCGGCGGCGACCGCGGCGTCGACCTCTTCGAGGGAGGCGAGCGCGACCTGGGTGGTGACGGCGCCGGTGGCCGGGTCGGTGACCGGGCCGTAGTTGCCCGACGCGCCCTCGACGGTCTTGCCACCGATCCAGTGGTTGACGGTCTTCATGACAGAACTCCTTCAGAGGTGGTGGCGTCGGTCGGCGACGTGGCGGTCGTACTCTTCCCGGGCTCTCACGGCCGACGGCCGGGTGGCCGTTTCGGCTACGGGAACATCCCACCACGCCTGTGCCGGAGGGGGGCCCGACACAATGTCTGCCGTTTCGGTCTCGACGTAGACACAAGTGGGACGGTCCGCGGCCCGCGCCTCGGCGAGGGCTTCGCGCAGGTCACGCACGGTCTTGGCACGCAGCACCCGCATGCCGAGGGAGCCGGCGTTGGCCGCGAGATCGACGGGGAGCGGCGGGCCGGTGAACGTGCCGTCCGCGGCGCGGTGCCGGTAGGCGGTGCCGAGGCGCTCGGCGCCGACCTGCTCGGAGAGGCCGCCGATGGACGCGTAGCCGTGGTTCTGGAGGACGACCAGCTTCACGGGGAGTTCCTGCTGCACCGCGGTGACGATCTCGGTGGGATTCATCAGATACGTGCCGTCGCCGACGAGCGCCCAGACGGGGCGGTCGGGGGCGGCCAGCTGGACTCCGATCGCGGCCGGGATCTCGTAGCCCATGCAGGAGTAGCCGTACTCCACGTGGTACTGGTGCGGGGAGCGTGCGCGCCAGAGCTTGTGCAGGTCGCCGGGGAGCGAACCGGCCGCGTTGATCAGGATGTCGTCCTCGGTGACGAGGGCGTCGAGCAGGCCGAGGACCTGGGCCTGGGTGGGCCGGGCGTGCGGGTCCTCGGCGGTGAACGCGGCGGTGACGCGCTGCTCCCACCGCTCCTTGGCGTCGGTGTACTCCGTCTCGTAGGCGGGGTCGACGCGGTGGTTGCGGGCGGCGAGCGCGGCGGTGAGCGCTTCGAGGGCGGCGCGGGCGTCGGCGACGAGCGGGAGGGCGCCGAGCTTGTGGGCGTCGAAGCCGGTGATGTTGACGTTGAGGAAGCGGACCGCCGGGTTCGAGAAGAGCGTGGCGGAGGCGGTGGTGAAGTCGGAGTAGCGGGTGCCGATGCCGATGACCAGGTCGGCGGTGCGGGCCAGCTCGTCGGCGGTCGCGGTGCCGGTGTGGCCGATGCCTCCCACGTCGGCGGGGTGGTCGTGGCGCAGCGAGCCCTTGCCGGCCTGGGTGGAGGCGACGGGGATGCGGGTGGCGGCGGCGAACGCGGCGAGGGTCTCCTCGGCCGCGCTGTGATGGACCCCGCCGCCCGCCACGATCAGCGGCCGGCGGGCACCGCGCACCGCCCGTACCGCCCGGTCGAGTTCGTACGGATCGGGGGCGGGGCGGCGTACGTACCAGACGCGCTCGGCGAAGAACTCCTCCGGCCAGTCGTACGCCTGGGCCTGTACGTCCTGCGGCAGCGCGAGCGTCACCGCGCCCGTCTCCGCCGGGTCGGTCAGGGTCCGCATGGCCTGGAGGGCGGCCGGTACCAGGGCCTCGGGGCGGGTGATCCGGTCGAAGTAGCGGGAGACGGGGCGCAGGCAGTCGTTGACGGAGACGTCGCCCGCGGACGGGACCTCCAGCTGCTGGAGCACGGGGTCGGCGGGCCGGGTCGCGAAGGTGTCCCCGGGCAGGAGGAGGACGGGGAGGCGGTTGACGGTGGCGAGGGCGGCGCCGGTGACGAGGTTGGTGGCGCCGGGGCCGATGGAGGTGGTGACGGCGTGCGCGGAGAGCCGGCCCGACTGGCGGGCGTAGCCGACGGCGGCGTGCACCATGGCCTGCTCGTTGCGGCCCTGGAGGTAGGGCATCGCACGGCCGGACTCGACGAGCGCCTGGCCGACCCCGGCGACGTTGCCATGGCCGAAGATGCCCCAGGTGGCGCCGATCAGGCGCCGGCGCCGGCCGTCGCGCTCGGTGTACTGACGGGACAGGAAGGACACCAGGGCCTGTGCCGTGGTGAGGCGGCGGGTACTCATGGGCGTGCCTCCGTCCCGTAGAACGGCAGTCTGGGGTCCACCGGCTGCGAGGGCCAGGTGTCGCGGATCCAGCCGTGGTCCGGGTGGTCGCTGATCAGCCACTCCCGCTGCTCCCCCGGGCCCGCCATCACATTGAGGTAGTAGAGGGTGCGGCCGGGTGAGGCGATGGAGGGGCCGTGCCAGCCGTCGGGGATCAGGACCGCGTCGCCGCTGCGGACCTCGGCGAGGACATCCGTACCGCCGTCCCGGGAGGGCGACACCCGGTGGTAGCCGAGGCCGTCCTGCTCCACCTCGAAGTAGTAGATCTCCTCCAGCACGGACTCGGCGCCGGGGCGGTGCTCGTCGTGCTTGTGCGGTGGGTAGGACGACCAGTTGCCGCCGGGGGTGAGGACCTCGACGGCGATCAGCCGGTCGCACTCGAAGGTGTCGGCGGCGGCGAAGTTGTTGACCTGGCGGGAGCAGTTCCCGGAGCCGCGCAGCTCGACGGGCACCTCCGGCGCGGGGCCGTAGCGAGCGGGGAGTCGTCGCTCGCACTTCGCTCCTGCCAGGGCGAAGCGGCCTCCTGCGCCGGAGGCGATCTGTGCTCGGGCGTCACGCGGTACATAGGCGAAGTCGGATACCCCGCTGAACACGCTTTCCCGGCCCAGCAGTTCAAAGATCTCACCTGAGGAGTGCACCGTACAGCCACCGGTCAACGGCAGAACGATCCACTCGCTCTCTCCGGTGACGAGCGTGTGAACTTCGCCGGGCCCGAGCTCCAGGACACGCAGACTCGACCGGTCCCAGCCGGCCCGCTCCGGGTCGATGTCGAGGGTGCAGGAGCCGCTCGCCGTGCTCCCGGCCTTCAGGTGGTGGCGCGGTTCGTGGTCCGTCGTCATGTTCTCGGCTCCATTTCTCTCGGCTCCAGCAGCGAAACAGCCGTGTCGACGGCCGCGGCCACTTCTCCGTCGGCCGGATAGAGCAGCGAACGCCCCACCACCAGCCCCTGGACGGTCGGCAGCCGCAGCGCCGTGCGCCACTTCTCGAACGCTCCGTCGAGGTCGTCGCCCACCTCCCCGCCCAGCAGCACCGCGGGCAGCGTCGATGTCTCCATCACCCGGGCCATGTCGTCGGGGTTCTCGGTGACGGGGACCTTGAGCCAGGTGTACGCGGACGTCCCGGCCAGCCCGGACGCGATGGCGATCGAGGTGGTGACCGCCTCCGCGCCGAGGTCGTTGCGGACATGGCCGTCGGTGCGGCGGCAGAGGAACGGTTCGACGAAGACCGGCAGCCGGTGTGCGGCCATGGCGTCGATGGCGCGGGCGGTGGCATGCATGGTGTCCAGCGAGCCGGGGTCGTCGTAGTCGATCCGGAGCAGCAGTTTGCCCGCGTCGAAGCGGAGGCGGGCGAGGTCCTCGGGGCGGTGGCCGGTGAACCGGTCGTCGAGTTCGAAGGCCGCGCCCGCGAGTCCGCCGCGGTTCATCGAGCCGATGACGACCTTGTTCTCCAACGCACCGAGGAGCAGCAGGTCGTCGAGGATGTCGGCGGTGGCGAGCACTCCGTCGACGCCGGGGCGGGAGAGGGCCAGACGGAGCCGTTCCAGCAGTTCGAAGCGGTTGGCCATGGCCAGTGCGCGGTCGCCGACGGCGAGGGAGCCACGGGCCGGATGGTCCGCCGCGATGATCATCAGCCGTCCGCCGCTGCCGACCAGGGGGCGTCTGCGGCGGCGCGCGGCGGCCTCGGCGACGGCCTCGGGGTGGCGCATGCGCAACTGGACGAGTTCGGAGACGGAGGAGGCCGCGGGCGTCATGGGGTGGCTCCGGTGGGACGGGAGGTGACGGCACCTTCGGTCAGGGCCGCTTCGACTTCGTACGGGAACGGCATGGCGGACGAGCAGGCGAGCCGGGAGGCGACGATGGCCCCCGCGGCGTTGGCGTACCGCATGATGCGCCCGGTCTCCCAGCCCGCGAGGAGTCCGTGGCAGAGCGCCCCGCCGAAGGCGTCGCCGGCGCCGAGGCCGTTGACGACCTCGACGGGCAGCGGCGGTACTTCGGCCACCGCGCCGTCGCGGTGGACGGCGAGGACGCCCTCGGGGCCCTGTTTGACGACGGCGAGTTCGACGCCGGCGCCGATCAACGCGCGGGCGGCCGCGTGCGGTTCGCGCTCGCCGGTCGCGATCTCGCACTCGTCGAGGTTGCCGACGGCGACGGTGGCGAGGGCCAGGGCCTCGCGGTAGCGGGCGGTGGGACCGTCCTGCGACGCGTCCTGCGCGGTGTCCCAGAACATCGGGCGCCAGTCGAGGTCGAAGACGGTGATGCCGGAGCGGTCGCGGGCGCGCAGTGCGGCGAGGGTCGCGGTCCGGCTCGGTTCGGCGCACAGCCCGGTGCCCGTCATCCAGAAGACCCGGGCGGACCGGATGGCTTCGAGGTCCAGCTCCGAGGTGTGGATCTCCAGATCGGGGGCCTTGGGCTGCCGGTAGAAGTAGAGGGGGAAGTCGTCGGGCGGGAAGATCTCGCAGAAGGTGACCGGTGTCGGATACGCGTCGACCGGCGTCACCCACCGGTCGTCCACCCCGAACTCCCGCAGCTGGTGGTGGAGATACTCCCCGAAGGCGTCCCGGCCGGTGCGCGTCACCACCGCCGTCCGCCGGCCGAGCCGGGCCGCCGCGACGGCGACATTGGACGGTGAGCCGCCGAGGAACTTCCCGAAGGTGTCGACCCGGGACAGTGGCAGACCGGCCTGAAGGGGGTAGAGATCCACACCGATGCGGCCCATGGTGATGACGTCGTACCGCTCAGGCATAACCATCCCTTCGACCGGCGTGACTGCCTCCAGGTCTAGCCCTCCCCCCGGAACCGTGTCAATGCTTTGTCCGGACATACGGACGAATGATTGACACCTGCTCCCCCGGCCGGAAGTCTTGACGGCATGACCTCCTCCGCAGTGGCCCCGGCCCGTATCCGTATCGGTTCGGCACCCGACTCATGGGGGGTGTGGTTCCCCGACGATCCGCTCCAAGTGCCCTGGCGGCGCTTCCTCGACGAGGTCTCCGCGGCGGGTTACGAGTGGATCGAACTCGGCCCGTACGGCTACCTCCCGACCGACCCGGCCCGCCTCGCCGAGGAGACCCGCCGCCGCGGGCTCTCGGTCTCGGCCGGGACCGTTTTCACCGGATTGCACCATGGACCGGACGTCTGGGACCGGACCTGGGCGCATGTCGCCGACATCGCGGCACTCACCCGGGCGATGGGCGCCCGGCATCTGGTGGTCATCCCCTCGTTCTGGCGCGACGACAAAACGGGCGAGGTCCTGGAGGACCGCAGCCTCACCGCGGAGCAGTGGCGCGACCTCACCGCCCAGACGGAGCGGCTGGGCCGCGAGGTGCGGGACCGTTTCGGGCTGCGCATCGTCGTCCATCCGCATGCCGACACCCATATCGACACCGAGGAGAACGTCGGCCGCTTCCTCGACGCCACCGATCCGGATCTCGTCTCGCTCTGCCTGGACACCGGGCACTACGCCTACTGCGGCGGCGACAGCGTCAAGCTGATCGAGACCTACGGCGAACGGATCGGCTATCTGCACCTCAAGCAGGTCGACCCGGAGGTCCTGGCCCAAGTCGTGGCGGACGAGGTGCCGTTCGGACCGGCCGTGGCGCGCGGGGTGATGTGCGAACCGCCGGGCGGGGTGCCCGCGCTGGAGCCCGTGCTGGCCGCCGCCCGCGGGCTGGACGCCGATCTGTTCGCCATCGTCGAGCAGGACATGTACCCGTGCCCGCCCGACAAGCCCTTCCCCATCGCCCGCCGCACCCGGGAGTTCCTCCGCTCCTGCGGCGCGCCCCCGCGGCCGGGGCACCCCGACACGCCGAACGGTCCTCGGAAGTGACGCAGCGGCGGTGTGCGGCGTCGTCCTCGGCGAGAAGCCGGGGCGCGGTCCCGGTCGCGCCCCACCGCCGTACGCCACACCACCGCACAAGGAGCAGCTCACCATGATCCGGATCCGAAGGACCCCGCCGCCCTTCCCCTAACCCGCCCTATTGTGCGGGCCGGGCTGATGCCCGGCGCGACGGTCGGGTTCGGGTTCGCCGCCTTCGAGAGCGCGGGGTACGCCTTCAACGCCGCCGTCACCATGAAGGGCATCGACCTGCGCCCCTGCTGGAGGCCGAGGTGCTGCGCGGGGTGCTCGCGCCGTTCGGGCACGGGCTCTGGACCGCGATCGCCGGTGGCGTACTCCTCTCCTTCCGGAAGCCGAACGGGCGTTTCCGCCTCGCCGCGCCCGTGATCGGCACATATCTCGGCGTCGCCGTGCTGCACTCGCTCTGGGACTCGATGCACGGCATCGCGATCCGGCTGGTCACCGAGATCACCGACACGGGCCTGAGCCGTGCGCTCTTCGCGCAGGGATACATCCCGGCCCCCACCTCCGAGCAGCAGCATCTGTTCACCCTCTTCTCGGTCGGCGGCATCGTCGTGATCACGCTCGTCGCGCTGGCCTGGCTGCGGTCGCTGGCCCGCGGCGCGCGGAACGCCGGAGCGAGCGAGGGGCGGGGAGCTCGCTTCCATACCCCCTAGGGGTATAGTGTGGAGTGTGTTGGGGCGCACGGGGCTTCCCGGGCCTCCCCGACGCCGCAACCCTTTGTGCTCGTCGAAGAGGAGAACACCATGACCGCCGAGACCCAGCTCCCCCAGGCCACCGGTTCCTGCTGCTCCCCCAGCGGCTCCTGCCACGACGGCGCGGACGCCGGTGCGCAGGCGGGCGACGTGACCACCGCCTACCAGGTGTCCGGCATGACCTGTGGACACTGCGAGGGTGCCATCTCCGAGGAGATCTCCGGCATCGAGGGTGTCACCTCGGTGAAGGCCGTGGCCTCCACGGGCCAGGTGACCGTCGTCTCCGCGGCCCCGCTGGCCGACGACGCGGTGCGCGCCGCGGTCGACGAGGCGGGCTACGAACTCGTCGGCCGGGCCTGAACACCATCGGGGCACTCCCCGATACGCCGGACGCATCCGCGTCACCCCCTTTGCCGCCGGGCCGGACCGACCAGCAGATACTGGTGGGGCACGGCCCGGTCGGCATTTCAGGAGTTCGGACATGCACAGCGCAACAGAGGCCGGGACCCGGGCGGCGGAGGCTTCGACCGCTGAACTCACGATCGGCGGCATGACCTGCGCCTCCTGCGCGGCCCGCGTCGAGAAGAAGCTCAACCGGATGGACGGCGTCACCGCCACCGTCAATTACGCGACCGAGAAGGCCAAGGTCGCCTTCGGCCCGGAGACCGGCCTCGCGGATCTGATCGCCATGGTCGAGAGGACCGGATACACGGCGCAGCCGGTGCACCACCCGGAACCACCCCCGCCCGCCCCACCGACCAGCGATGACACCCGGGCCGGCACCGAAGCCGAGGACGACGACCCCGACGAGCGGAGCGCCGCCCAGGCTCTCGCCCTGCTGCGACAGCGGCTGATCGTCTCGGCCGCCCTCGCCGCCCCCGTCGTCGTGCTCGCGATGGTCCCGGCCCTCCAGTTCGACAACTGGCAGTGGCTCTCGCTCACCCTCGCCGCTCCCGTCGTCGTCTGGGGCGGACTGCCCTTCCACCGCGCGACCTGGACCAACCTCCGGCACGGTGCGGCCACCATGGACACCCTGGTCTCGATCGGCACGCTGGCCGCCTTCGGCTGGTCCCTGTGGGCACTCTTCCTCGGCGACGCGGGCATGACCGGGATGCGGCACGGCTTCGACCTCACCGTCTCGCGCGCCGGTGACTCGTCCACCATCTATCTGGAGGTCGCGGCCGGAGTCGTCACCTTCCTCCTGCTGGGCCGCTATCTGGAGGCGAGGTCCAAGCGGAAGGCCGGTTCCGCCCTGCGCGCGCTGATGCACCTGGGCGCGCAGGACGTCTCCGTCCTCCGGGACGGTACGGAGGTACGCGTCCCCGTCGCCCGGCTGGCCGCGGGCGACCGCTTCGTCGTCCGCCCCGGCGAGAAGATCGCCACCGACGGCACCGTCGTCGAGGGCGCCTCGGCCGTGGACGCCTCGATGCTCACCGGTGAGTCCGTGCCCGTGGAGATCGGCGTCGGCGACTCCGTCACCGGGGCCACCGTGAACACCTCCGGCCGGCTCGTCGTCGAGGCCACCCGGGTCGGCGCCGACACCCAGCTGGCCCGGATGGCGAAGCTCGTCGAGGACGCGCAGAACGGCAAGGCCGAGGTGCAGCGCCTCGCCGACCGGATCTCCGCCGTCTTCGTACCCGTGGTGCTGGTGATCGCGCTCGTCACCCTGATCGCGTGGCTGCTCGTCACGGACGACGTGACCGCCGCGTTCACCGCCGCCGTGGCCGTACTGATCATCGCCTGCCCCTGCGCCCTGGGCCTCGCCACCCCCACCGCCCTCATGGTCGGCACCGGACGCGGAGCCCAGCTCGGCATCCTCATCAAGGGCCCCGAAGTCCTGGAGACCACCCGCCGCGTCGACACGATCGTCCTCGACAAGACCGGCACCGTCACCACCGGCCGCATGACCCTCCTCGACGTCCACACCACCGAAGACACCGACGAAACCGACGTACTCCGCCTCGCCGGCGCCCTGGAACACTCCTCCGAACACCCCATCGCCCAGGCCGTCGCCACCGGAGCCGCCGAACGCACCGGCACCCCCCTCCCCACCCCCGAGGACTTCGCCAACATCCCCGGCCTCGGCGTCCAGGGCGTCGTCGACGGGCACCGGGTGCTGGTCGGCCGTCCGCAGTTGCTCGCCGACGCGGGCATCGACACCCCCGACGCCCTGTCCGGCGCCGTCGCGGACGCGGCGGCCGAGGGACGCACCGCGGTCATGGTCGCCTGGGACGGGCGGGCGCGCGGCGTCCTCGCCGTGGCCGACAAGATCAAGGACACCAGCGCGGAGGCCGTCGCCGAGCTCCGCGCCCTCGGCCTCCGCCCCGTTCTGCTGACCGGTGACAACCGCGCCGTGGCCGACGCCGTGGCCCGTGCCGTCGGGATCGACGAGGTCCACGCCGAGGTCCTGCCCGAGGAGAAGGTGCACGTCATCGAGGGGCTGCGGGCCGAGGGCCGCTCGGTCGCGATGGTCGGTGACGGGGTCAACGACGCCGCCGCCCTCGCCACCGCCGACCTCGGCCTGGCGATGGGGACCGGCACGGACGCCGCGATCGAGGCGAGCGACCTCACCCTGGTTCGTGGAGATCTCAAGGTGGCCGCCGACGCGATCCGGCTGTCCAGGCGCACCCTGACCACCATCAGGGGCAACCTGTTCTGGGCATTCGGTTATAACGTAGCTGCCCTGCCCCTTGCGGCATTTGGCCTGCTCAACCCTATGATTGCGGGAGCGGCGATGGCGTGCTCCTCAGTCTTCGTCGTGACGAACAGCCTGCGGTTGCGCGCCTTCACGTAATTTCCACAAAGAGATCCAGATCACATGGATTTCGGGGTAACCATCCGGCGGGTTCGTGAGTCTAAGAGTGCGATGCCAAGGATGTCTTGGGGGACATCCATCGGAGGGTCTTGGGGGACGCTCCGGGGCAAGCGTTGGCCGGGGCACGTGCACCGGGGAGCTTTGAGCGGCCCTCCCGTGCGTACGTACCCCGGCAGACCGCACCAGCAGGACAAGTGAAGAGCACAGTTCGCAGTAGCTGAGGAACGCAGGAGCTCCGGCTCCCACAGACGCCCGGCCGGATCCCGTGGGGGGAATCCGCTCCGGGACATGGGAAGCGCCTCGCTGTCGGCCCGTGGGGGGATCGATGGCGGGGCGCTTCTCGCTGTCGTCAGGTGCTCGCCGTGCCGCCGCCGGGTACGCAAATCGCCCCGGACACCGCGCTCTGTGCGAAAGCGCGGTACGCGGGGCGAAGTCGACCGGCCTCGGCGGCCGGGCGTCGTGCGGGGGGTGTGACGAGGCTCAGCGGGCCTCGACCGGGACGAAGTCGCGCAGGACCTCTCCGGTGTAGATCTGGCGCGGGCGGCCGATGCGGGAACCCGGCTCCTTGATCATCTCGTGCCACTGGGCGATCCAGCCGGGGAGACGGCCGATCGCGAAGAGCACGGTGAACATCTCGGTCGGGAAGCCCATGGCCCGGTAGATCAGACCCGTGTAGAAGTCCACGTTCGGGTAGAGGTTGCGCGAGACGAAGTACTCGTCGGAGAGCGCGTGCTCCTCCAGCTTCAGCGCGATGTCGAGCAGCTCGTCGGACTTGCCGAGCGCGGACAGCACGTCGTGGGCGGCGGCCTTGATGATCTTGGCGCGCGGGTCGAAGGACTTGTAGACGCGGTGGCCGAAGCCCATCAGCCGGACGCCGTCCTCCTTGTTCTTCACCTTGCGGATGAAGGAGTCGACATCGCCGCCGTTGGCCTGGATGCCTTCGAGCATCTCCAGCACCGACTGGTTGGCGCCACCGTGCAGCGGGCCCCACAGTGCCGAGATGCCGGCGGAGATCGAGGCGAACATGTTCGCCTGCGAGGAGCCGACCAGACGCACGGTGGAGGTCGAACAGTTCTGCTCGTGGTCCGCGTGCAGGATGAGCAGCTTGTCGAGCGCGGAGACGACGACCGGGTCCAGGTCGTACTCCTGGGCGGGGACCGAGAAGGTCATGCGCAGGAAGTTCTCGACGTACCCGAGGTCGTTGCGCGGGTAGACGAAGGGGTGGCCGATCGACTTCTTGTAGGCGTACGCCGCGATCGTCGGCAGCTTGGCGAGCAGCCGGATCGTCGAGAGGTGGCGCTGCTCCTCGTCGAACGGGTTGTGGCTGTCCTGGTAGAACGTGGACAGCGCGCTGACGACCGAGGACAGCATGGCCATCGGGTGGGCGTCACGCGGGAAGCCGTCGAAGAAACGCTTGACGTCTTCGTGCAGCAGCGTGTGCTGGGTGATCTCGTTCTTGAAGGTCGACAGCTCGTCGACCTTGGGAAGCTCGCCGTTGATGAGCGTGTACGCGACCTCGAGGAACGTCGAGCGCTCGGCGAGCTGCTCGATGGGGTAGCCGCGGTAGCGCAGGATGCCCTGCTCACCGTCGAGGTAGGTGATGGCGGATTTATAGGCTGCGGTGTTGCCATATCCGCTGTCCAGCGTCACCAGACCGGTATTGGCCCGGAGCTTCCCGATGTCGAAGCCCTTGTCGCCGACGGTGCTGTCGATCACCGGGTAGGTGTACTCGCCGTCGCCGTACCGCAGTACTACAGAGTTGTCGCTCACGTCATCCCTCACCGACGTAGTGCCTCTTCTTCGAGGTTCCCTGACTGTCTCCACCCTCCCCCATTTGGCTCAGGAGAGTGCACTCGGGGTCGTCCATTGGACCTACTCGCGGCACTGAGTGCCGCGAACTTACTCATCCTGCCCCCTCGGTTCCGGTTCCGGAAGGGCTGCGTGATGTTTCCCACCGATTTGATCGATCATTTTTTCCGCCGATCCTCCGCCCGAGCCCCCTGACAGCCGGTAATCCAGCGCCGTACAGCGCCTGCCTGCGGAAACCGTGCGGACCGCCTGGCCGATCGCCTGCCGCGAGCCGACCAGCACGACGAGCTTCTTGGCCCTGGTCACGGCGGTGTACAGCAGGTTCCGCTGGAGCATCATCCAGGCGCTCCTGGTAACGGGGATGACGACGGCCGGGTACTCGCTGCCCTGGGAGCGGTGGATCGTCATGGCGTACGCGTGGGCCAGTTCGTCCAGCTCGTCGAAGTCGTAACCGATCTCCTCGTCCTCGTCGGTGAGGACCGTCAGCTTCTGTTCGTCCAGGTCGAGGGCGGTGACGACGCCGACCGTGCCGTTGAAGACGCCGTTCTCCCCCTTGTCGTAGTTGTTGCGGATCTGGGTGACCTTGTCGCCGACCCGGAAGACCCGGCCGCCGAACCGCTTCTCGGGGAGGTTCGGGCGGCCCGGGGTGATGGCCTGCTGGAGGAGTCCGTTGAGCGTGCCCGCGCCGGCCGGGCCCCGGTGCATCGGGGCGAGGACCTGTACGTCGCGCCGCGGGTCGAGGCCGAACTTGGCGGGAATGCGGCGCGCCGCGACGTCCACCGCGAGCACGCCGGCGTCCTCCGTCTCGTCCTCCACGAAGAGGAAGAAGTCCTTGAGACCCTGGGTGAGGGGCGGTATCCCGGAGTTGATCCGGTGGGCGTTGGTGACGACGCCGGACTGCTGGGCCTGGCGGAAGATCGTGGTGAGCCGGACCGCGGGGACGGGGCTGCCGTCGGCGAGCAGATCGCGCAGCACCTCCCCCGCGCCGACCGACGGCAACTGGTCGACATCCCCGACGAGCAGGAGGTGGGCACCGGGCGCCACCGCCTTCAGCAGTTTGTTGGCGAGCAGCAGATCCAGCATCGACGCCTCGTCGACGACGACCAGATCGGCGTCCAGCGGACGGTCCCGGTCGTACGCGGCGTCGCCTCCCGGCTTCAGTTCGAGCAGCCGGTGCACGGTGGATGCCTCGGCCCCGGTCAGCTCGGAGAGCCGCTTGGCCGCCCGCCCGGTGGGCGCGGCCAGCACCACCTTGGCCTTCTTGGCCCGCGCCAGCTCCACGATCGACCGGACGGTGAACGACTTCCCGCAGCCGGGCCCACCGGTCAGCACCGCGACCTTCCGGCTGAGCGCCAGCCGGACCGCCGCCTCCTGCTCGGCGGCCAGATTCGCCCCCGTACGCGTGACGAGCCAGGCCAGAGCCTTGTCCCAGTCCACGTCCGCGAAGGCCGGCATCCGCTCCTCGGGCGTCCGCAGCAGCCGCTGGACCTGGGCGGCGAGGGCGATCTCGGCGCGGTGGAAGGGCACCAGGTAGATGGCGGTGACGAGCTCGCCGCCCTCGGGCGACGGCACCTTCTCCCGTACGACGCCCTCCGGGTCCTCGGCCAGTTCGGCGAGGCACTCGATGACCAGCCCCGTGTCGACCTGGAGCAGCTTCACCCCGTCCGCGATCAGCCGCTCCTCCGGGAGGAAGCAGTGCCCCTGGTCGGTGGACTGCGACAACGCGTACTGCAATCCCGCCTTGACCCTCTCCGGGCTGTCGTGCGGGATGCCGACGGCCTGGGCGATCTTGTCGGCGGTGAGGAAGCCGATGCCCCAGACGTCGGCGGCGAGCCGGTAGGGCTGGTTCTTCACGACGGAGATCGAGGCGTCCTCGTACTTCTTGTAGATACGGACGGCGATGGAGGTGGAGACGCCGACGCCCTGGAGGAAGACCATCACCTCCTTGATCGCCTTCTGCTCCTCCCACGCAGCGGCGATCATCTTCGTGCGCTTGGGGCCGAGGCCGGGGACCTCGACGAGCCGCTTCGGTTCGTTCTCGATGATGTCGAGGGTGTCGACGCCGAAGTGGGTGGTGATCCGGTCGGCCATCACCGGGCCGATGCCCTTGATCAGGCCGGAGCCGAGATAGCGGCGGATGCCTTGGATGGTGGCGGGCAGGATCGTCGTGTAGTTCTCGACGGTGAACTGCTTGCCGTACTGCGAGTGCGAGCCCCAGCGCCCTTCCATCCGCAGCGACTCACCGGGCTGCGCACCGAGCAGCGAACCGACCACGGTGAGCAGATCGTTGGCACCGCGACCGGTGTCGACGCGCGCGACCGTGTACCCGTTCTCCTCGTTGGCGTACGTGATGCGCTCCAGCACACCTTCGAGGACGGCCATGTTGGACATGCCCCGACGGTATCGGTTCCCTCTGGCAACGCGTCCCCGGCCCCGGCGGCCGGGGACTGCCGCGAGTGCCCCTCAGTGCGGCTTCACGTACTCCACCTTCACCACGTCCGGCACGCCGGGCAGCTTCTTCCGGCCGGTCAGGAGGGCCTGCCCCGAGGTGTCGCCCATGAGGTACCGGCGGAAGAAGGCGACGGTGCAGATCCGGCGCTGGGTGGCCTCGTCGAGCCAGGGGCGCCTTGTTCCTCTTCCTGTTCCACTTCACGTACTCGCCGGAAACGAAACGGGGCCCGGTCGAATGACCGGACCCCCCTCGCTTTCCCCCACCGTCAGGGCTTCCCGATCCCCCCAGATCCCTCCCCGGAAGCGCCCGACGCCAGATACGACTCGATAGGACGCCGAACGGTTGCACGTCTTGACGATCTCTTTGCCTTGGTGGCAAAGCGTCCTGTCAGCAGGCGTGTTCGGCGTACCGGGACGCGACCTCCGCGAGGACTTCGGCGCCGTCGCGGGCCCAGAGGTCCTCGTTGAAGATCTCCACCTCGATCGGGCCGTCGAAGCCGGTGGCCTCGGCCAGGGTGCGGAACGCGCGGAAGTCCACCGCTCCGTCGCCGAGTTGGCCGCGGCCCACCAGGACGCCGGCCGGGAGCGGGGTGATCCAGTCGGCCAGCTGGAAGGAGTGGATGCGGCCGCCGACGCCCGCGCGGGCGATCTGCGCGGGCGCCTGGTCGTCCCACCAGATGTGGTACGTGTCGACGACCACCCCGACCTGTTCGGCGGGGAAGTGCTCCGCGATGTCCAGGGCCTGGGAGAGCGTGGAGACGACGCAGCGGTCCGAGGCGAACATCGGGTGCAGCGGTTCGATGGCGAGGCGTACGCCGCGTTCGGCCGCGTACGGAGCCAGTTGGCCGAGAGCGTCCACGATGCGTTCACGGGCGCCGTGCAGGTCCTTGCTGCCCTCGGGGAGGCCGCCGGAGACCAGGACCAGGGTGTCGGTGGACAGGGCCGCCGCCTCGTCGAGCGCGGCGCGGTTGTCGTCCAGGGCGCGGGCCCGTTCCGCCGGGTCCAGGGCGGTGAAGAAGCCGCCGCGGCACAGGCTGGTGACGGACAGGCCGGAGTCGGCCAGGAGCCGGGCGGTGCGCTCGATGCCGTACGACTGGACGGGGGCCCGCCACAGGCCGACCTTGTCGATGCCCGCCTTGACGCAGCCCTCGGCCAGTTCGGGCAGCGACCACTGCTTGATGGTCTCCTGGTTGATGGAGAGACGGCCGTCGCTCATCGGGTGCCTCCGTTACCGCCGTTGACCGCGAGCAGGGTGCGCATCCGGGATTCGGCAAGTTCCGGGTCGGGGAACAGGCCGAGCCGGTCCGCGAGTTCGTACGCCTTCGCCAGATGCGGCAGCGAGCGGGCGGACTGCAGGCCGCCGACCATCGTGAAGTGGTCCTGGTGGCCGGCCAGCCAGGCGAGGAACACCACGCCCGTCTTGTAGAAGCGGGTGGGCGCCTGGAAGAGGTGGCGGGACAGCTCGACCGTGGGGTCGAGAAGGTCGCGGAAGCCCTGGGTGTCGCCCGTGTCCAGGACCCGTACCGCGTGTGCGGCCAGCGGGCCCAGCGGGTCGAAGATGCCGAGCAGGGCGTGGCTGAAGCCCCGGTCGTCGCCCGCGATCAGCTCGGGGTAGTTGAAGTCGTCGCCGGTGTAGCAGCGGACCCCGCTCGGGAGACGGCGGCGGACGTCGATCTCGCGCTCGGCGTCCAGGAGCGAGATCTTGATGCCGTCGACCTTGTCCGGGTGCTCCGCGATGACCTTCAGGAACGTGTCGGTCGCGGTGTCGAGGTCCGAGGAGCCCCAGTAGCCGTCCAGCGCGGGGTCGAACATCGGGCCCAGCCAGTGCAGGACGACCGGCTCCGACGCCTGGCGCAGCAGGTGGGCGTACGTCTCCAGGTAGTCCTCGGGCCCCTTCGCCGCCGCGGCGAGCGCGCGGGAGGCCATCAGGATGGCCTGGGCGCCGCTCTCCTCGACGAGGGCGAGCTGCTCCTCGTACGCGGACCGCACCTCGGCTAGGGAGGCGGGGCCGGTGAGCTGGTCGGTGCCGACGCCGCAGGCGATGCGGCCGCCGACCGCCTTGGCCTCGGCGGCGGAGCGGCGGATCAGCTCGGCCGCGCCGGCCCAGTCCAGGCCCATGCCGCGCTGGGCGGTGTCCATCGCCTCGGCGACGCCCAGGCCGTGCGACCAGAGGTGGCGGCGGAAGGCGAGGGTGGCGTCCCAGTCGACGGCGGCCGGGGAGTCGGGGCTGATGTCGGCGTACGGGTCGGCGACGACATGGGCGGCGGAGAAGACCGTGCGCGAGGCGAGCGGGCCGGTGCCGGGGGCCAGGTCGAGCGGGGTGGCGCGGGGTTCGTACGGGCCCTGCGGGAGGTGGATGGTCACTCAGATCAGCTCCGATGCGCCGTGCGTGGGGTGGCTCGTCACAGCGACAGCTCCGGTACGTCGAGGCGGCGGCCCTCGGCGTGGGACTTCAGGCCCAGCTCGGCGAGCTGCACGCCGCGGGCGCCGGCCATCAGGTCCCAGGAGTACGGCTCGTCGAGGACGATGTGGCGCAGGAAGAGCTCCCACTGGGCCTTGAAGCCGTTGTCGAAGACCGCGTTGTCGGGAACTTCCTGCCACTGGTCGCGGAACGACTCGGTGACCGGGAGGTCGGGGTTCCAGACCGGCTTGGGGGTGGCCGAGCGGTGCTGGACACGGCAGTTGCGCAGGCCCGCGACGGCGGAGCCGTGGGTTCCGTCGACCTGGAACTCGACGAGCTCGTCGCGGTTGACGCGGACCGTCCAGGAGGAGTTGATCTGCGCGACCGCGCCGCTCCCCAGCTGGAAGATGCCGTACGCGGAGTCGTCGGCGGTCGCGGCGTACGGCTTGCCCTGCTCGTCCCAGCGCTGCGGGATGTGCGTCTGGACGTGCGCCTGGACGGTGGAGACCCGGCCGAACAGCTCGTGGAGCACGTACTCCCAGTGCGGGAACATGTCGACGACGATGCCGCCGCCGTCCTCCGCGCGGTAGTTCCACGACGGGCGCTGGGCCTCCTGCCAGTCGCCCTCGAAGACCCAGTAGCCGAACTCGCCGCGCACGGAGAGGATCTCGCCGAAGAAGCCGCCGTCGATGAGGCGCTTCAGCTTCAGCAGGCCCGGCAGGAAGATCTTGTCCTGGACCACGCCGTGCTTGATTCCGGCTTCACCGGCCAGCCGGGCCAGCTCCAGGGCGCCCTCGACGTCCGTGGCGGTCGGCTTCTCGGTGTAGATGTGCTTGCCCGCGGCGATGGCCTTCTTGATCGCGTCCACGCGGGCCGAGGTGACCTGGGCGTCGAAGTAGATGTCGATCGTGTCGTCGGCGAGGACCGCGTCGAGGTCGGTCGACCACTCGGTCAGGCCGTGCTGAGCGGCGAGCTCCTCCAGCGCGTGGGCGCGGCGGCCGACCAGCACGGGCTCGGGCCACAGCACGTCCCCGTCGCCGAGGTCGAGGCCGCCCTGCTCGCGGATCGCGAGGATCGAGCGCACCAGGTGCTGCCGGTATCCCATGCGACCCGTGACGCCGTTCATGGCGATGCGCACTGTCCTGCGTGTCACGAAACTTCCTCCAACAACCGTAGCAAGCGCTTTCTATCCGGGATGACGCTAGCCTGCCGACAGCGGCGCGGACAAGAGGGCCCGGCCCAAAACCCTCGGAGGAAAGCGATGACAGTCACCCTGGCGGATGTGGCGGCTCGCGCCCGGGTGTCGCCGGCCACCGTCTCCCGCGTGCTGAACGGCAACTACCCGGTGGCCGCGTCCACCCGCGAGCGGGTCCTGCGCGCGGTGGACGACCTGGACTATGTGCTCAACGGGCCGGCGAGTTCACTCGCGGCGGCCACGTCGGACCTGGTCGGCATCCTGGTCAACGACATCGCGGACCCGTTCTTCGGGATCATGGCGGGTGCGGCGCAGACCGAGATCGGCGGACCCGGGGACGGCTCGGGCCGGGCGGGTGGCGAGAAGCTCGCCGTCGTCTGCAACACCGGCGGCTCCCCCGAGCGCGAACTCACTTATCTCACCCTGCTCCAGCGCCAGCGCGCCGCGGCCGTCGTGCTGACCGGGGGCGCCGTGGAGGACCCGGCACACCAGGCCGCGGTCTCCGCCAAGCTGGCCAAACTCGCGGACGCGGGCACCCGGGTGGTGCTGTGCGGGCGGCCCCCGCTGCCGGACGGCGAGGCGGTCGTGGCCGCGCTCGCCTTCGACAACCGGGGCGGCGGACGCCGCCTCACCGAGCACCTGCTCTCGCTCGGCCACCGGCGGATCGGCTATGTCGCGGGCCCGCTGGAGCGGACGACCACCCGCCACCGGCTGGAGGGCCACCGCGACGCGATGCGGGCGGCGGGGCTCGTCGGCGACGAGGAGCGCCTCACCGTCCACGGACCCTACGACCGCCGCTCCGGCTACGACGCCACACTCGAACTCCTGCGCCGCGAACCGGAGGTGACGGCGGTCGTCGCCGCCAACGACACGGTGGCCCTGGGCGCGAGCGCGGCGATCCGGGACCGCGGTCTCCGTATCCCCGAGGACATCTCGGTGGCGGGCTTCGACGACCTGCCGTTCTCGGTGGACGCGGTCCCGGCGCTGACGACCGTGCGGCTGCCGCTCTTCGAGGCGGGCGCGCGGGCGGGCCGCCTCGCGATGGGCAAGGAGACGCCGCCGCCCGGGGGCATCGCGACGATCGCGGCGGAACTGATGGTGCGGGGGTCGACGGCGCCGCCGCGGTCGTGAGCCGCGCGCCCCGCGACCTGTGACCCACGCCCTACGCCGCGCGCTGCGCGACCCGCGACCCGCGACCCGCGACCCGGGCCCATGATGTGTCGGCCGCTGCCCGGTCCGTACGGTGCAGTGGCACGTACCGACGGAAGGACACGCACGTGAAGCTCGCTTTCTCGACCCTCGGAGTGCCGGGGATGCCGGTCGCCGACGTCGTCCGGCTCGCCGCCGGACACGGCTACCAGGGGGTGGAGCTGCGCGCCCACCCCGAGGAGCCGGTGCACCCGGGCATCTCCGCGCCCGAACGGGCCGCCGTCGTGGAGGAGTTCAGGAAGGGCGGCGTCGAGATCCTGACCGTCGCCGGGTATGTCCGGGCCGCCGCCGAGGGCGACGACGCGCCGGTGCTGGAGGAGCTCGCCGGGCTGGTGGACCTGGCGCACGACCTGGGCGCGCAGAACGTCCGGGTCTTCCCGGGCGGCGGCGGCCAGGACCCCGCCGTGGCCGACGCGACCGCCGCCCGGCGACTGGCCGCCGCCGCTCCGCACGCCACCGACAAGAACGTACGCATCCTGCTGGAGACCCATGACTCGCACCGGGCCGGCGTCGATGTGGCCCGGGTCGTCGGGACGGTCGGGCACGGCCAGGTCGGCGCGCTGTGGGACATCATGCACACCTGGCTGGCGGGCGAGGAGCCGGCCGCGAGCCATGCGGTGCTGGCCCCGCACCTGGGATACGTACAGGTGAAGGACATCGCGTCGGCCGAGGACACCGAGCCGTTGGCGCTGGGGGCCGGGGTGCTGCCGCTGGGCGCCTGCCTGGACACGCTGGACCCGGACAGCTGGGTCTGCTGGGAGTACGAGAAGCGCTGGCACCCGGGGGCGGCGGAGCTGCCGGGGCTGCTGGCCGCCGGGCGGGAGCATCTGCTGCGGCTGGGCTCGCCCAAGCAATAGGCGGTACGGCGCTTTCAGGCGGCCCGCGCCACCTCCGGCCCCACCTCCGACCCCGGCTCCGGCTCCGGCTCCGGGGAGTCCGGTGCCGGGGTGCGCGGCCGCCGCGCACCCGCCAGCGAGGTGAGCGCCACCCCGCCGACCAGCAGCGCCGCCGCGCACCACCGCAGCGGGCTCACCGACTCGCCCAGCAGCAGCGCGGCCGACGACATACCGAAGACCGGGACGAGCAGGGTGAACGGGGCCACCGAGGAGGCCGGGTGGTGGCGCAGCAGGAAGCCCCAGGCGCCGAAGCCGAAGACGGTGGTGATCCAGGCGACGTAGACGATGATCCCGGCGCCGCTCCAGTCCAGCGCGGCCAGCGCGTCCGCGTCGCGGTCCCAGCCCTCGAAGAGGAGGGAGAGGCCGAGCAGCGGGATCACGGGCACGGTCGAGACCCACACCATGAAGTTGAGCGAGTCGGGCGGGGCCGCCTTGCGGGTCAGCACGTTGGACACGCCCCAGCAGGCCGCCGCCACGATCACCAGGACGAAGGCGAGCACGGGGCCGCCGGCCCCCTCGTCGACCGCCGCGACGCCGATGCCCGCGAGGGCCACCACCATCCCCAAAACCCGTATCCTTCCCGGCCGTTCGCCGAGTGCGACGGCGGCGAAGAGGACCGTGAAGACCGCCTGGACCTGGAGCACGAGGGACGAGAGACCGGCGGGCATGCCGCGGTCCATGCCGATGAAGAGCAGACCGAACTTCGCCACCCCGAGGGCCAGCCCGACGCCCACGATCCACTTCCACGCGACCTTGGGCCGGCCGACGAAGAAGACCGCGGGCAGCGCGGCGACCAGGAAGCGCAGGGCGGAGAAGAGCAGCGGCGGGAAGTGTCCGAGGCCGACCTCGATGACGACGAAATTGACACCCCAGACGGCGGCCACCAGGGCGGCCAGGGCGATGTGGAGGGGACGCATGCACCGAGGATCACCCGCGCCGACCATGTAGCACCAGCGCGGATATCTTCATGGTGGAATTGAGCGTCGCTAATGAGTCGCCAATGATTCGCCAACGAATGGCACGGGAGGTCCGATGCTCGATCTGGCCCGGCTGCGCGCCCTGCACGCCGTCTCCGTCCACGGCTCCGTCGCGGGCGCCGCCGCCGCGCTCGGCTACACCCCGTCGGCGGTCTCGCAGCAGATCACCAAGCTGGAGCGGGAGACCCGTACGACGCTGCTCGAACGGCGCGGGCGCGGTGTCGCACTGACCGAGGAGGCGCTCCATCTGGCCGCGACGGCCCAGCAGTTGCTGGCGATCGTGGAGCGCGCCGAGACGACGCTGGAGGAGCGCAGGGGGCTGCCGACCGGGCGGCTGTCGATCGGCGCGTTCGCGTCCGCGGCGCGCGGGCTGCTGCCCGGGGTGCTGGCGGAGCTGGACCGGGACCACGCGGCCGTGGACGTCCGGATGACCGAGGTCGATCCGCATCTCTCGGTCGACCTGGTGGCCAAGGGCGTGATCGATCTGGCGGTCGCGCACGACTGGGACATCGCCCCGCTGCCCGCCCCCGAGGGCGTGGCGCAGGCGGTGATCGGTGACGACCACTGCGATCTGCTGGTCCCCGAGGGGCATCGCCTCGCCGGGCGGGACGCGGTGCGGCGCGAGGAGCTGGCGAAGGAGCGGTGGATCTGCCAGCCGCCGGGGACGGTCTGCCACGACTGGCTCGTACGGACGTTGCGGGCGGCCGGTTGCGAGCCGGACATCCGGCACCAGGCGGAGGAGAACCACACCCAGCTGGCCCTGCTGGCCGCCGGCCTCGGGGTCGCGATGATCCCGCGTCTGGGGCGGGGTCACCTGCCGCCGGGGGTGGTGGCGGTGCCGCTCGATCCCGTACCGGTGCGGCGGCTGTACGCGCTGTGGCGTACGGAGGCGGCCCGGCGGCCCGCGATCACGGCGGCGGTGTCCGCGCTGCGGACGCACGGGGCCGCGGTGGGGCTGAGGCAGGACTGAGGGGCGGCTGAGGCGAGGTCGGGGCGAGGTGGGGGCAGGGCCGGGGCGGGACTGTGGCAGGGGCCCCTGCCACGCCGCAGGGGCTCAAAACGGTCCGGACCCTTGACCGGAAGTTATTTTCTGGATATCCGTGCTCCTTGGCAGTTTCTTTCACCACCCCTCGTCCCCGAGTACGGCCGAAGGAGCTCACGTGCACCACCGCACCTCCAGACGCACCCTCCTCACCGCCACCGCCGCGACGGCAGTCGCCGCCGTCACGGGCGTGGGCCTCGCCCCCGGCGCCGTCGCCGCCCAGAGGTCCGCGAGCAGCGGACACGGCGGCGGGCAGCACAATGCGGCCGCCACCACCAAGCGCCTCAAGCGGATCATCTCCGGGATGACCCTGGAGGAGAAGGTCGGGCAGCTCTTCGTGATGCGGGTGTACGGGCACTCCGCCACCGACCCCGACCAGGCCGACATCGACGCCAACATGGCCGAGATCGGGGTCCGCACGGCCGCCGAGATGATCGACAGGTACCACGTCGGCGGGATCATCTACTTCGCCTGGGCGCACAACACCCGCGACCCGCACCAGATCGCCGACCTCTCCAACGGCATCCAGCGCGCCGGTCTCGCCGGTCCCACCCCACTGCCGCTCCTCGTCTCCACCGACCAGGAGCACGGCATCGTCTGCCGGGTCGGCGAGCCCGCCACCCTGATGCCCGGCGCGATGGCGCTGGGCGCGGGCGGTTCGCGCTCCGACGCCCGCCGGGCCGGCCAGATCGCCGGCGCCGAACTGGCCGCGATCGGCATCAACCAGAACTACGCCCCGGACGCCGACGTCAACGTCAACCCGGCCAACCCAGTGATCGGCGTACGCTCCTTCGGCTCCGACCCGCAGTCCGTGGCCGGCATGGTCGCCGCGCAGGTGACGGGGTATCAGGGCAGCGGGATCGCCTCGACCGCCAAGCACTTCCCGGGCCACGGCGACACCAGCACCGACAGCCACACCGGGCTGCCCGTCATCAACCACACCCGGGAGCAGTGGGCCGAGCTGGACGAGCCGCCGTTCCGGGCCGCCATCGCCGCGGGCATCGACTCGATCATGACCGCGCACATCGTGGTACCGGCGCTGGACCCGGCGGAGGACCCGGCGACGCTGTCCCACCCGATCCTCACCGGCATCCTGCGCGAGGAGCTCGGCTATGACGGTGTCGTGGTGACCGACTCGCTCGGCATGGAAGGGGTGCGGACGAAGTACGGCGACGAGCGCGTGCCGGTCCTCGCCCTCAAGGCCGGCGTCGACCAGCTGCTCAACCCGCCGCGCCTCGACGTCTCCTGGAACGCCGTCCTGGAGGCCGTGAAGAACGGTGAGATCAGCGAGGCCCGGATCGATGAATCGATCCTGCGCATCCTGCGGCTGAAGGCGAAGCTCGGGCTGTTCGACGACCCGTTCGTCAGCCACTCGGGGGTGGACCGCACCGTCGGCACCCGGTCGCACCTCGCCGCCGCCGACCGGATCGCCGAGCGCACCACCACCCTGCTCGCCAACGACGGTGCGGTGCTGCCGCTCTCCCGCCGCTCCCACCGGAACCTGCTCGTGGTCGGCGCCGATCCCGCCTCCCCGTCCGGCACCACCGGCCCGCCGACCACCACGCTGGCCACCGCCTTCGGCGAACTGGGGTACGCGGCGACCGCGCTGTCCACCGGCACCGCCCCCGCCAAGGCGAAGATCGACGAGGCGGTGGCCGCCGCCCAGGGCAAGGACGCGGTGGTCGTGGCGACGTACAACGTCTCGGCGACGAGCTCGCAGCGCACCCTGGTGAGCGCGCTGGCGGCGACCGGCATCCCGGTGATCACGGTGGCGATCCGCAATCCGTACGACGTCGCCCAGCTGTCCGGGACCGGGTTCGCGGCGAACCTGGCCACGTACTCCTGGACCGATGTCGAACTGCGGGCCGCCGCCCGGGTGATCGCGGGCCGCGCCGAACCGCGGGGCACCCTGCCGGTCCCGGTGCAGCGCGCGGACGATCCGGCCCGGGTGCTGCACCCGGTCGGCTACGGGCTGAGGTACTAGCCGGAAGCACGGAGGGGCTGCGCGCCGCGCGCACAGCCCCTCCCCCCGGCTCGGAGAGCCGCTACGGCCGCTGCCCGCGCTCGTTCATCACGTCCCGCTTGTCGAGCCGCGCGTCGAACTTCGCGAGCGGCTCGGCCTTCGCCGGGTCGTCCCGCACGGCGGCCGGGGCGACGCCCGCCCAGCGCAGGATGGCCGCGGTGGCCTTCGCCCTGTCGTCCGCGGCGAGGCCGGCCACGGCAGCGCCGTGGTTGCCGCCGGGCACGGTCATGACATAGCTGTCACGGGAGCCCGCACCGGGCCGGAAGCGCTCCGCGCCCCACGGGTCGTTCTCCCCGTACACGTACAGCATCCGATCGGCGTGACGCTTCACCCAGTTGTCGACGTCGCGCATCACCGACGGCTGGAACTTCATCGGGATGGAGCGCGGCACGAAGGTGCGCGGCGGCTGGTATCCGTACCGGCTGAGACCGCCGAGCCACGGCTGGCGGATATTGGGCGAACCGAGCTGGGTGCCCGCCTGGTAGTAGTACGGGGTGTAGTTCTCCAGGCCCTGGTCGGTGTAGGTGGAGAAGCCGGAGATCGAGTCGACGGAGTCCCAGATCGCCTGGTCGGGGGCGGTTTTGGCGTCGGCCGGGATGGTGTCGCAGTCGGACAGCAGGCTGTACTGCCAGTACGCCCAGACGTAGTCCATGACGACGGCCTCGTACGCCTTGTCGAGCGAGCCGGTGGTGGCAAAGGTGTAGCCGTTGGCGGCGGCGTACTCCCGGTACTTCTTCTCCAGCGGCCCGCGGCGGACCAGCGCCTCGCGCTGGACGGCGTTCACCCGGTCGCGGCACTCCTTGGTGCCCACGTGCTCGAAGAACCGGTCGTAGGCCGAATCCTCCTTGTCGACCACGTCGTTGGGCGCGACGTACGCGACGACGCCGTCCATGTCCTCGGGGTAGTAGCGCTCGAAGTAGGTGGCCGTCATGCCGCCCTTGGAGACGCCGGTGGTCAGCCACTTCTTGGTGTAGATCCGCTTCAGCGCGGTGAAGACGCGGTGCTGGTCGCCGGCGGCCTGCCGGATGTCGAGCTTGGACCAGTCGGCGGGCGCCGGGCGGGAGGGGGTGAAGTAGCGGTACTCCAGGGAGACCTGGTTGCCGTCGATGATCCGGGTCGGCTCGGCGCGGCCGGGGTTCGTGGAGACGTTGTATCCGCTGGTGGAGAAGACCGTCGGGCGGGAGGTGTCCTTGTGCAGCACGGTGATGCGCTGCTGGAAGGTGCCCCTGGACGGGTGCCGGTGGTCGACCGGCTGGGTGTAGTTGAGGACGAAGTACCGGTAGCCCGCGTAGGGCTTCTCCTCGATGAGGCTCATCCCGGGGATGGCCAGGATGCGGTCCTTGATGTCCGTGCCGGTGCCGTCGTCACCGACGGACCGGCTCAGGGACCCGGCCGGTTCCGCGGCGGTGGCCGCCCCGGCCGAGGCACCCGTGACACCCGCTGTGCCGATGAGCACCGCGAGCGACAGGAACCCTCTGAACGCCTTGCGCATACGCCCTCCCAGGAATCACAACATTCGTCGTGAACCTAGCGGGGCGACACCTGTGCCGCCAGACCCGGTCGGCACGGAGAGATCGGGTGATCCGGCCCGTGGGTCAGCAGAGGATCCAGCCCGTGGAGCCCGACTTCCCCGAGATCTTGGCCGAGGCCCTGACGCACCGGTTGAGCGCGTGGACCGTCACCGGGCCGGCCTGCTTGGTGTATTTGCCCTCGTCGACGACGGGACTGCCGCCGCGCGCCTGGATCGTCACGGACATGGTGCGGCGCGGGCCCGGCTTCTTGGCGACGGCTGTCGCGCAGGCGTAGGAGCGGTTCTTGTAGACGCGCAGCTCGCCGGTCTTGAACGGGACCGTCTTCGCGGGGCGCCCGGCGCAGACCGTCGCGGCGTCGGCGCGGCCGGCCGCGGGGTCGCCGAGCACCAGGCCGAGGGCGGCCACCAGCGGCAGGACGATCGAGCACACCAGCATCCGGCGGGTACCGCGGCTCCCCCCTCCGCCTCCGCTCCCGGCTTCGTCTCTGCCTCTGCTGTCGCCCCCGTTGGACAATTCGACCTTTCCGGACTTCCCCACCCCTACGATCACCAGCAACCCCATCACCAGTCGAACATTTACGCCCTTGCTCGGCACGTACGCATACATGCGTACGACGCAGGAGGCCATCCGAAGGTTGCATCCGGCGCGCTCCGCCCCCGGGGCAACCGAAGCGCCACAGCATGGCTCCAACAGGACAGAGCCACACGAAAGGCAGGAACTGTCATGCCTCAACTCCGCAACGCACAGGGCCCCGGCCGACGTCTCATCGGCCGGACGCTGCTCGCCTCCGCTCTCCTCACCGCCGCCGCCGCGGTCCCGGCGGTCGCGCAGGCCCCGCATGCCCCGGCGGCCCCGGCGTCGGTACGCAGCGACGTCGGCGCCCCCGCCTACCAGCAGGTCGCCCACTTCTACGGCGCGTACATCGATGCCGTCACGGCGGAGGACGGCGGCAGACTCGCCACCGCCCTCAGAACCTTCTATCTGACCCCTCACCTGCGCTCCCAGCTGAACACCTGGGAGCAGCGCAACCACGCGGACGGGGTGCTCCGCGCCCAGAACACCCCGCTCGCCTTCCGGGTCACCCCGGGCGACAGCGCCGCCGGCCACACCTGGTCGACGGTGCGGCTCACCTGGAGCGAGGGCAAGCACCCCACGTACTCGTACCTGACCGTGCGCTCGGACCTGCGGACCGGGAAGATCTCCGGCATCGGCGAGTGACCCGGTGGACGGGCCCGGCGCTCACACCCCCGCAGGCTCGTCCTCCCCGATGAACGTGCGCCACAGCACGGCGTAGTGCCCTTCCCTGGCCAGGAGTTCGTCGTGCGTGCCGTCCTCGACGACCCGGCCGTGGTCCATCACCACGACCCGGTCGGCGCGGGCGGCCGTGGTCAGCCGGTGGGCGACGACCAGGGTGGTGCGGCGGCCCGTGAGCCGGTCGGTCGCCTGGTTGACCAGGGCCTCACTGGCGAGGTCCAGCGAGGCGGTCGCCTCGTCGAGCAGCAGGATGTCCGGGTCGACGAGTTCGGCTCGGGCCAGGGCGATCAGCTGGCGCTGACCGGCCGAGAGGTTGCGGCCCCGCTCGGCGACCTCGTGCAGATAGCCGCCGTCCAGGGTGGCGATCATGTCGTGGGCGCCGACCGCCCGCGCCGCTGCCTCCACCTCGGCGTCGGTGGCCTCGGGCCGCCCGTAGGCGATGGCGTCGCGGACCGTGCCCGCGAAGAGGTACGCCTCCTGCGGCACGACGCCGAGCCGGTGCCGGTACGCGGTGAGGTCGAGGCGGCGCAGATCGGTGCCGTCCGCGGTGACCCGGCCGCCCGTCGGGTCGTAGAACCGGGCGACGAGCTTGACGAGGGTGGACTTCCCCGCGCCGGTCTCGCCGACGAACGCGACCGTCTGTCCGGCCGGTATCCGCAGGTCGACGCCGATGAGGGCCTCCTCGGCGTCGTCGCCGGAGCCGTACGCGAAGGACACGTCCTCGAAGGCGATCTCGCCGCGCAGCGAGAGCACGTCCAGCGGTTCGTCCGCGGCGTCGGTGGAGGTCGGCTCGCGCAGCAGTTCCTGGATGCGGCCGAGGGAGACGGTGGCCTGCTGGTAGCCGTCGAAGACCTGGGAGAGCTGCTGCACCGGGGCGAAGAACAGATCGATGTAGAGCAGGTACGCGACCAGCGCACCGGTGGTCAGCGTGCCGTTGTCGACCCGGCCCGCGCCGACGATCAGTACGGCGGCCGCGGCCACCGACGACAGCAGCTGCACGAACGGGAAGTAGACCGAGATCAGCCACTGACCGCGGACCCTGGCCTCGCGGTAGTGGTCGCTGCGCTCCGCGAACCGGTCGGAGCCGTCGCGCTCGCGGCGGAACGCCTGCACGATCCGCAGCCCGGAGACGGACTCCTGGAGGTCGGCGTTGACGACGCTGATGCGCTCGCGGGCCAGCTCGTACGCCTTGACGCTCTTGCGGCGGAAGAAGAACGTACCGACGACCAGCGCCGGCAGTGTCGCGAAGACGACGAGGGCCAGCTGCACGTCCAGGACCAGCAGCGCGACCATGATGCCGAAGAAGGTGACGACGGAGACGAAGGCCGTGACCAGTCCGGTCTGCAGGAACGTCGACAGCGCGTCCACGTCCGTCGTCATCCGGGTCATGATCCGGCCGGTCAGCTCGCGCTCGTAGTAGTCCAGGCCGAGCCGCTGGAGCTGCGCGAAGATCTTCAGCCGCAGTGAGTACAGCACCCGCTCGCCGGTGCGGCCCGTCATCCGGGTCTCGCCGATCTGGGCGGCCCACTGCACCAGGACGACCACGAGGGCCAGCGCGGACGCCGCCCAGACCGCGCCGAGCGCCAGCTGCGAGACGCCCTGGTCGATGCCGTGCCGGATCAGTACCGGCAGCAGCAGACCGGCGCCCGCGTCGACCGCGACCAGCATCAGGCTCACCAGCAGCGGCAGCCCGAAGCCGCGCAGCAGCCTGCGCAGCCCGTACGAGTTCTCGGCGCCGACGGCCCGCGCCTCGTCGATGTCGGGGGTGTCGGTGGCGGGCGGCAGCGCCTCGACCTGGGCGAGCAGCTCGGGGGTGGCGGGCATGCCGGCCGCCCCGCTGTCGCGCGGCTCCTCCTTGCGGACCCACAGGTGGGGGCTTATGCCGCGCTCGGCGTCGAACTCGGCGTCCAGTTCTTCCTGGAGCGCACGGTCGTCGTCGGGGGTCGTGTCGGCGGCGGTGGTCAGCCGCTGGTGTCCGGGCGAGGTGCCGCCCAGCTCGTCCGGGTCGGTGAGCAGCCGCCGGTAGAGCGGGGAGCGGCGCTCCAGCTCCTCGTGCGTACCGATGTCGGCGAGCCGGCCGTGCTCCAGGACGGCGATCCGGTCGGCGAGGCCGAGGGTGGAGCGGCGGTGGGCGATCAGGAGGGTCGTCCGCCCGGCCATCACCTGGCGCAGCGCCTCGTGGATCTCGTGCTCGACGCGGGCGTCGACGGCGGAGGTGGCGTCGTCGAGGAGGAGCAGCCGGGGGTCGGTGAGGATGGCGCGGGCGAGCGCGACGCGCTGGCGCTGGCCGCCGGAGAGGGTGAGTCCGTGTTCGCCGACCTTGGTGTCGTAGCCCTCGGGCAGGTCCGCGATGAACCGGTCGGCCTGGGCCGCGCGGGCCGCCTCCTCGATCTGCTCCCGGGTGGCGTCGGGGACGCCGTAGGCGATGTTGGCGCGGATGGTGTCGGAGAACAGGAAGCTGTCCTCCGGTACGAGGCCGATGGCGGCGCGCAGGGATTCGTGGGTCAGTTCGCGGACGTCGTGGCCGCCGACCAGGACGGCGCCGTGCGTCACGTCGTAGAAGCGGGGCAGCAGCAGCGAGACGGTGGACTTGCCGCTGCCGGAGGCGCCGACGACGGCGACGGTCTCACCGGGCTCGATGGTCAGCGAGAAGCCGTCGAGGACGGGGCGGTCCTCGTCGTAGCCGAACCGTACGTCGTCGAACTCGACGCTCGCGGGCGCGTCGGCCGGGAGTTCCTTGGTGCCGTCCTTCATGGTCGGCTCGGTGTCGATCAGTTCCAGTACGCGTTCGACGCCGGCCCTCGCCTGCTGTCCGACAGTGAGGACCATGGCGAGCATCCGGACCGGGCCGACGAGCTGGGCGAGGTAGGTGGAGAACGCGACGAAGGTGCCGAGGGTGATCTCGCCCCGGGTGGCGAGCCAGCCGCCGAGGGCCAGCATCGCGACCTGGCCCAGCGCGGGGACGGCCTGGAGGGCGGGGGTGTAGCGGGAGTTCAGCCGGATCGTCCGCAGCCGTCCGGCGAAGAGCTTCCGCCCGACCTCGCGCAGCTTGCCGGTCTCCTGCTCCTCCTGCCCGAACCCCTTGACGACCCGGACCCCGGAGACGGCCCCGTCGACGACTCCGGCGACGGCGGCGGCCTGTCCCTGGGCGTACCAGGTGGCGGGGAAGAGCCGGGCACGGGAGCGGCGGGCGATGAACCAGAGGGCGGGGGCCACGGCGACCGCGACCAGGGTGAGCAGCGGCGAGAGCCACGCCATGATCACCAGGGAGATGATGAAGAGCAGTACGTTCCCGATCGTCATCGGGAGCATGAACAGGAGTCCCTGGATCAGTTGCAGGTCACTGGTGGCACGCCCGACGACCTGGCCGGTGGACAGCTCGTCCTGCCGTTTCCCGTCGAGGCGGGTGATCGTCCCGTACATCTCGGTACGGAGATCGTGCTGCACGTCGAGGGCCAGCCGGCCGCCGTAGTACCGGCGGATGTACGTGGATATGTACACCAGCGCGGCGGCGACCACGAGGAGCCCGGTCCAGGCGGCGAGGGACCGCGTGTGGCCGACGACGACATCGTCGATGATCACCTTGGTGATCAGCGGGACGAGGGCCATCACCGCCATTCCCGCGAGCGACGAGCCGAGTGCCAGCAGCACATTGCGCCGGTAGCGCCATGCGTAGCCGCACAGCCGCCGGGCCCAGCCCGGGGCCTGCGTCGCGCTCTGTACGTCCCCTGCGTCCGTCACCGGTGCCTCCCGTTGGACCTGGTCTTCCGGAAGGCACCAACGCGGTGGGCAGCGGATTTCATCCCGCCGTTACAAAGACGGGGCCGAAGACAGTGCTATTGGCGTAGGGGCGTGCGACGACCGGCGTAGGACCGGCCCGCCGACAGGCGCTACGACCGCGGTGTCGCGGTGAGCATGCGTACCGCCGGGGCCTCCGGCACCGCGGGCACCGCTTCCTGCGGGGCTGCGGGCGGGGCGACGGTCGAGGTCGTCTTCGCGGCGACGGCCGGGTTGAGGTCCTTGTGCACGGCGCGGGCGACGGCCTGGATGGTGTTGATGCCGTCGTTCATCGTCTTGTTGTCCTGCGTGAGCACGGTGATCCCGCAATCGTGCCCCTTGCCCGTGAAGGCACCGATGCTGTGCACCCGCCAGCCGTGGGTGGCGCGCGGCAGCCAGCCGTTCTTGACCTGGACGGTCGCCCCGGACGGGGCTCCGGCGGGCGTGCCCCAGCGCTGCGAGGAGATCACCTTGCGCATCAGGCCCAGCTCGTAGGAGCGCGCGTTGTCGCTCAGCACGGAGTTCTTGGCGGTCAGCAGGGTCAGCAGCCGCAGCTCGTCCTGAGCGGTGATCTGGGTCAGCCCCCAGTAGCCACCGGAGCCGGGCACGGTGTGTGTCATCCCGGCGGCCTTGAGGAACGCCTTGACCTTGGTCGCCCCGAGCTGCTTCCACAGGCTGGTGGTCGCGTTGTTGTCGGACTTGGTGATCATGGCGGTGGCGAGGTTGATCTCGCGCTGGGTGAGATAGCGGTTGTGCTTCTTGTTGTCCCAGAGCAGCGTCGCCAGCACGGTCGCCTTCACGACGCTGGCGGAGTCGTACTTGGTGGTCGCCCGCAGGGAGCAGTTGGTCTTGGTCTTCCGGTCGTAGAGCGCCACGGCCGTCGTCGACTTCCGGCCCTTGAGCGCGGCGGTGATGTCCTTCGTCAGCTTCGCCGCGAGCCCGGCCTTGCCGGACGTGCAGCTCACCGTCGGCGTCGCCGCCACCGCGGGCGCGGCGCCGAGCGCCACGGGTGCGAGGACGCCCGCGGCGAGCGTGACGGACAACGCGGCCTTTGCGCGACGGGATATGCAGGGCTGTTCTTTCATGCGGCTTCTCCCCCATGAGTGGATCGGTACGGTGCGCTCCCGGCGCACCCGTGAGTAACGACTCATGACCGGCCGGAAAGTTGTGCATTGCGGGCTGTGCGGTTCGTCGCCCGTCACGCGCGGGTATCGGTCACCGGGTGCGACCCGGCACATTGACCGAGGGGGAACCTTGACGAACGCTCAGCCGGTCCGGCACGCCGAGGCATACCGCTGCGGTCGGCTCTACGCGGCGGTCGCGACCCTGCAGAGGCTCGCGCAGAACGAACACCATGGGCTGGGACAGCCGGGAGCCGCGGAGAAGGCCGCCGCGCGGCCGGAACCCCAGCTGCGAGAGCCCCTGCGGGAGATCGTCCACTACCTGGTGCAGGCCCGGATCCGCGGCCAGGGGGCGGCGGCAGACCCGGTCTTCCGGTCGCTGACCGACTTCTTGCCACCGGCGAAGAACGTGCCCACCAGCCTCCATCCCGACGAGCGGCCGGATTTCCACCGGGGCAGGGAGGACCAGGCGGCACTCATCGCGAAGGAGCACCCGCCCCGCAGATGAACCCGCTGAACCCGCCCGCGCGACCGGAGCCGGGTACGCGGGCGGGCAGCGGGCCGGTGCCTAAAGATGCGTCGGCTCGAACATCCTCAGCAGGGCCGGGAGCACGACCACCG
Source organism: Streptomyces sp. NBC_01363 (assembly GCF_026340595.1). Lineage (GTDB taxonomy): Bacteria > Actinomycetota > Actinomycetes > Streptomycetales > Streptomycetaceae > Streptomyces. The sequence goes on along the minus strand of NZ_JAPEPF010000001.1, from coordinate 2,873,131 downwards.
AAGGGCCGGGCCGGGCGAGGGACTTCGCCAGGTCGGCGGCGAGTGTCTCGGGGGTCGTACGGAGGGCCGGGACGCCGAACGACTCGGCGAGGGCGACGAAGTCGGGGCGGGAGAGCTCCGTCGCCGTGGCCTCGCCGAAGGCGCCCGTCATGTATTCGCGCAGGATGCCGTAGCCGCCGTCGTCGACGATCAGCCAGGTGACCGGGAGGTCGTACTGGCGGGCCGTGGCCAGCTCCGCGATCGAGTACATCGCGCCGCCGTCCCCGGAGACCGCGAGGACCGGCCTCGTACGGTCGGCCGCCGCGGCACCGAGGGCGGCCGGGAAGCCGTAGCCGAGGCCGCCCGCCCCCTGGGCCGAGTGCATCGTGTTCGGGTGGCGGGCGTCGAAGGCGGACCAGGCCCAGTAGGCGAGGATCGTCATGTCCCAGAAGCTGGGGGACGTGTCGGGCAGCGCCTCGCGGACCGAGGCGATGAGCCGCTGCTCCAGGGTGAGTTCCTGGGCGGCGATCCTGTCCCGTACCGCTTCGAGGACCGTACGGACCCGGTCGGGCGCCGACGGGTCCTCGCGGCGGTCGACCGCTTCGAGGAGGTCGGACAGCGCCTCGCGGGCGTCGGCGTGGACGCCGAGCGCGGGGTGGTTGGACTCCAGCTTCCCGGCGTCGGCCTCGATCTGGATCACCCGGCCGCGCGGGGCGAACGTGTGGTAGTTCGAGGAGAGTTCGCCGAGTCCGGAGCCGACGACCAGCAGCACGTCGGCGGATTCCAGGAAGTCCGTCGTGTAGCGGTCCTCCAGCCAGGACTGGAGCGAGAGCGGGTGCTCCCACGGGAAGGCGCCCTTGCCGCCGAAGGTGGTGACGACGGGTGCGTCGAGCTTCTCCGCGAGGGCCAGCAGCTTGCCGGAGGCGTCGGACCGTACGACTCCGCCGCCCGCGATGATCGCCGGACGCTCGGCCTTCGACAGCAGGTCGGCCGCCACGGCGGTCAGTTCGGGACGGGCGTGCAGTTCACGCGGGGTGGCGTCCATCGCCGTGACGACCGGCAGAGTGGTCTCCGCCAGGAGTACGTCCTGCGGGATCTCGATCCAGACCGGGCCGTGCGGGGCGGTCAGTGCGGACTCCCAGGCGGCGGCGATGGCCGACGGGATCTGGGAGGCGGTACGGACGGTGTGGACCGACTTCACGACGTCGCGGAACGACGCCTTCTGGTCCCGCAGCTCGTGCAGGTAGCCGTGGCGTCCGCCGCCCAGGCCCGCGGTCGGGATCTGGCTGGAGATCGCCAGCACGGGCGCGGAGGCCGCCGCCGCCTCCTGGAGCGCGGCGAGGGAGGTGAGGGCGCCCGGTCCGGTGGAGAGCAGCAGCGGCGCCACTTCCCCGGTGACCCGGCCGTACGCGTCGGCGGCGAAGCCGGCGTTGTTCTCGACGCGCAGTCCGATGTACGTCAGCGAGGAGCGGCGCAGCGCGTCGAACATGCCGAGCGCGTGCTGGCCGGGCAGACCGAAGACGGTGGTCGCGCCGAGGCCCTGGAGGGTCTCGACGACGAGGTCGCCGCCGTTGCGCCCGGCCGGGGGGTTCAGGGCGGACGCGATCTGCTCGGGGGTGAGCCGCGGCCGTTCGTCGTGGTGGTCGTGGCTCACTTCGTACGGGCCTCTGCGATCTGGCGGGACATGATCGTCGTCAGCTCGTACGCCGTGTGGGAGGCGGCGACGGAGGTGATCTCGGCGTGGTCGTACGCGGGGGCGACCTCGACCAGGTCGGCGGAGACGAGGTTGCAGGAGGACAGCCCGCGGACGATTTCGAGGAGCTCGCGGGAGGTCAGACCGCCGGCCTCGGGGGTGCCGGTGCCGGGCGCGTGCGCCGGGTCCAGGACGTCGATGTCGATGGAGATGTAGAGCGGCCGGTCGCCGATGCGCTGGCGCAGCTGGTCGGCGACCTCGTCGACGCCGCGCCGCATGACGTCGGCGGAGGTGACGATGCCGAAGCCCATCTTCGCGTCGTCGTCCAGGTCCTGCTTGCCGTAGAGCGGGCCGCGGGTGCCGACGTGGGAGAGCGCGGAGGTGTCGAGGATGCCCTCCTCGACGGCGCGGCGGAACGGGGTGCCGTGGGTGTACTCGGCACCGAAGTAGGTGTCCCAGGTGTCGAGGTGCGCGTCGAAGTGGAGCAGCGCGACCGGGCCGTGCTTCTTGGCGACGGAGCGCAGCAGCGGCAGCGCGATGGTGTGGTCGCCGCCGAGCGTCATCATGCGGGCGCCAGTGGAGAGCAGATCGTCGGCCGCGGCCTCGATCGTCTCGACGGCCTCGTTGATGTTGAACGGGTTCGCGGCGATGTCACCGGCGTCGGCGACCTGCGCGAGTGCGAACGGCGAGGCGTCCTGCGCGGGGTTGTACGGGCGCAGCAGGCGCGAGGCCTCACGGATCGCGTTGCCGCCGAAGCGGGCGCCGGGGCGGTAGGAGACACCGGTGTCGAAGGGCACGCCGACGACGGCGACATCGGCGGTGCCGACCTCGTCGAGGCGGGGCAGCCGGGCGAAGGTCGCGGGTCCGGCGTACCGCGGGACGCGGGAGGAGTCGACGGGACCGCGCGGCGTTTCGTTGCTGCTCATGTGAAGTGCCTTTCCTTCGGGTTTCATGCGTTGTTCGGTGTGCGGGGCGGGATCCGGATCGGTCCCGCCCCGCGCTCGATGGTCTGGAGGCCGTTACGCGGTGACCGGTTCGCTCGCCGGCTCCTCCGCGTCCGTGCCCCGCCCCGCGAGCCGCTCGCGCCAGGCCGCCAGTACGGCCGCGTCGGTCGGCTTCGTCGCCAGGGAAACGATCACATATACCGCGAGCGAGGCCAGCAGGCCGTAGTAGACCGGTTCGTTGGCGAGGATTCCGTACGCCGCCATCAGGCCGATCACCGCGATGCCGCCGACCGACACCGCGGCCAGCGCGCCCGCCGCGGTGCCCCGGCGCCACAGCAGACCGCCGAGGATCGGCACCAGCAGGCCGCCGACGAGCAGGTTGTACGCGACGGTCAGGGCCTCGACGACGTTGTTGAGCGCGATGGCGATCACGATGACGGCGACGCCCATGACGAGGATGAAGACGCGGTTGCCCTTCACCTCGTCGTGCTCCTCGCCCCCGCCGCCCCGGGACACCGCGCCCCGCAGCCGGGACCAGATGTCGTTGTTGGCGACGGTGGCACAGGCGATCAGCGCACCGGAGGAGGTGGACATCACGGCGGCCAGCGCGGCGGCCAGCACCAGCCCGCGCACGCCGATGGGCAGCTCGTCCTTGACGATGGTCGCGAACGCGGAGTCGGCGCTGGGCAGCGTCGGGTACATGACCTTCGCGGCGGTGCCGATGACGGCGCCGGCGATGGCGTAGACGAGGCAGTAGGTACCGGCGACGGTGCCGCCGATGCGGGCGACCTTGTCGCTGCGGGCGGTGAACACCCGCTGCCAGATGTCCTGGCCGATCAGCATGCCGAAGGTGTAGATCAGCACATAGGTGAAGATCGTCTCGCCGCCGATGCCGAGCGGGTCGAAGTACTCGGTGGGCAGCTTCGCCTTCATCTCGCTGAAGCCGCCCGCCTTGATCACCGCGATGGGCAGCAGGAGCAGCAGCACACCGATGGTCTTGACGACGAACTGCACCATGTCGGTGAGCGTGATCGACCACATGCCGCCGAGCGTGGAGTACGCGACGACGATGGCGCCGCCGAGGATGATCGCGACAGTCCGGTTCAGGTCGAAGAGGACGTCGAAGATGGTGGCGTACGCGATGGTCGAGGTGACCGCGAGCATCAGCGTGTACGCCCACATCACGACGCCGGAGATGATCCCGGCCCGGCCGCCGTAGCGCAGGTCGAGCATCTCGGAGACGGTGTAGACCTTCAGCCGGGCGATCCGCGCGGAGAAGAAGACGGACAGGGCGAGCAGTCCGAGGCCGATGGTGAAGACCATCCAGGCGCCGGAGAGTCCGTACTGGTAACCGAGGCCGACGCCGCCGATGGTGGAGGCACCGCCGAGGACGATGGCGGCCATGGTGCCGGAGTACATCCCGGGGCCGAGCCTGCGGCCCGCCACCAGGAACTCGCTCTTGGACTTGGCGCGGCGCATGCCCCACCAGCCCATGGCGAGCATGCCGGCCAGATAGATGATGATCACCGCGTAGTCGACAGCCATGGGCTTCCTCCGTTTCGGTCACAAGTGCACATGCCTTACGTGAAGAAGACGGTAGGTGGCCCGCAAGCGACGCTGAAGAGTATGTTTCATCCATCATTGAAGTCTCTGATGGATGGATCGTCCATGCCTGAAGTCTCGGGCGGGCCGACCCCGCCGCCCACTCCCCCGATCCCGCTCGGCGAGCTGCTCGCCCACGAAGAGCTGGGACTTCGCCGTATCGCGGGTCCGGCCGAGGCGGATCTGCTGTGGGTGCACACCTCGGAGATGGCCGACCCGTACCCGTATCTGCTCGGCGGTGAGCTGCTGCTGAGCGCCGGGGTGCTGCTGAAGGACCCGGACGCGTTCGTGGCCCGGCTGAGGGAAGCGGGGGCGGCGGCGCTCGGCTTCGGGGTGACGCCGGTGTTCGACACGGTGCCGCGGGAGCTGATCGAGGCGTGCGACCGGCACGGCCTGCCGCTGCTGGAGGTGCCGCCCGAGACCCCGTTCACGGCGATCGCCCGTGCGGTGTGGCGACTGATGGCCGAGGCCCGCCACCGCGAGCTGCGCCGGGTGACGCGCGCCCAGCAGGCCCTGGCCACGGCGGCGGCCCGGCCGGACCCGGTCCCGGCGGTGCTGCACCAGCTGGCGGCCCAGTTGGAGGGCCGGGCGGCGCTGCTCGCCGCGGACGGCGAGGAGCTGCACGCCGCGGGCCGCCGCCCCGCCCCCGACATCGGGGCGGCGCTGGCCAGGCTCACCCGGGTGGTCGCCGCCGGGGCGCGCCCCGCCCCGACGTCCGCCACCGACACGCTGCGGGACACCCATCTGTCCGCGTACGCGCTGGGCGGCGGGCAGGGGCTCGTCCTGGCGCTGGCGACGGACCGGCGCGAGGCGGGCGACCACACCATCGCCGGGGTCGCGGTCGTCCTGCTCTCGCTGCTGGCCGCCCCCCATCAGGGCGCCGACGCCGCGGGCCGGTCGGCCGCCCTGGTCCGGATGCTGCTGGGTGCGGACCCGCAGGACGTCGCACCGCTGCTCGGTGGCGCCGAGCAGTGGACGGTGGTGCACGCGCGCCGCAGCGGCGACGGCCCGGTGGACCCGCTCACCACCGGGGCACTGGGCGCCGCCCTCGGTTCGGCCCTGGTCGACGCGGGCCGGGGCGGCGACGCCGTACGGGTACTGATCCCCGGCGCCGACCGGATCACCCCGCAGCCGGGGTGGACCCTCGGCGCCTCCGCCCCCGCCCCCATCACCGCGCTCGACCTCGCCGACGGCCAGGCCGCCCGCGCCCTGGGCCGCGCCGTCGCGACCCGCACCCCGCTGGCCCACCACCACACCGACACCGGAACCGGCCTGGCCGCCCTGGTCCCCGCCGACCTGGCCGAGGCCCACGCCCGTGCGCTCCTCGCCCCGCTCACCGAGCCCCTGAGCGAGACCCTGCGCTGCTGGCTGAGCCTCCACGGCAGCTGGGACCGCACGGCCACGGCCCTGCGGATCCACCGCAACACGGTCCGTCAGCGCATCGCCCGCTGCGCGGCCCTGCTGGACGCGGACCTGGACGACATGGACGTACGGACGGAGCTGTGGTTCGCGCTGCGGCAGCGGTGAGCGGTGTTCGCTACCGCAGGCCGAGGCAGGGCAGCCAGTCGCGCCGGGTGTCGTGGGTGGCGGTGAGCAGGGCGCTGAGCGCGCCCGGGGCACCTTCGAGCAGGGAGGTCTGCTGGACGCCGGGGGCGAGGGCGGCCGGCAGTCGTGTGCTCAGGTGCTCGGCGAGCCGGGCGCCGAGCGCGGCGGCGGCCGGCAGCCGGGCCCACCGGTGGAAGGCGTCCGCGACGGCCAGCACGCCCGCCGCGCCGTGGCACAGCGCGAGCTGATCCGTCAGGGGATCGCCGACGAGATGGAAGTCCTCGTCGTACCGCTCCGCGAGGGTGGTGAAGGCGGTCGCCGCCCAGTCGGCCGTCGCCCGGTCGCCCAGTGCGTCGGACGCGTCCCAGAGCGCCCAGGTGACGCCGGGGGTGCCGTAGCACCAGGCCTGCCGGGCGCGTGCCCCGGCGGGCGGCGGGCCGTCCAGGCCGGCGCCGTCCCAGCTCCGGACGGACCGGGCGTCGTCGAAGGACTGCCGTACCAGCCAACGGGTGGCGCGGCGCAGGGCGGCCGTCAGGCGCGGTCGTGGCCCGGTGCGGCGGACCGTCGCGGTGAGCCCGGCGGCGAGTCCCGCCACGCCATGGCCCATCCCGGTGTTCACCCGGCCCTGGAGCCAGCCCAGTCGCGGATGGCCGGCGTACTGGCCCGTGTGCAGCCGGCGCAGCTCGTCGCTGTCGCACAGCGCCGCCAAGTGGGCGGCGAACGGCAGGAGTTGGCGGCTGGACGACTTCGGGGTCCCGGCACAGAGAGCGAGCAGTGTGCCGGACGGCCCGCCGATGAGGTCGTAGTCGGGCAGGCCGACGTCCGCCGTACGCCAGGGGCGCGCCGAGGCCCTGTTCAGGAGGTGGTCGCGCAGCCGGTCGGCGGCGCGGTGCAGCGGTGGGTGGACCTGGGCGGCCATGCGCAGGCCGACGAAGGTTCCGGCCAGGCCGCCGCCGTACAGACCGTCGTGGGACAGGCCGCGGCCGACGGTCCGGGACCAGGCGGCCACCGCGCGCCGGGCGCTCGCCGCCGCGGCCGGGTCGTCGGTCCGGGCGACCAGGGCGGCCAGTACCGGAATGCCGGGGTCGGAGGCCGCGTGGCGAACCTCCGGGAAATCGTCGAGCAGTTGGACGGCCATGTCGAGAGCCGCGCGGTACGGGCCGTGGCCGGGTGGGGGCATCGGACCTCCGGGTCGGGAAGCCACCCGGAACTGGTCCGAGTGGCTCCGTTCAACTCAACAGTGGGCGGCTGGTGTCCGGTGGGGAGCCGTCAGCAGTTGATGCCGGATCCACAGATGGTCGACGCGCACACGATGATGCTGCACGCCAGGCTGTCGCTGGCCTCCACGGTGGGCAGATCGGCGCTGGTGATCCTCTCGTCCAGCTCGTCGGCCAGCGCCTCGGTGACCAGGCTCTGGCGGGCGTGCGAGAGCCGTCCCCGGTTCCAGTGGAAGATCACGGCGTAGGCGGCGGCACGGCGCGGGCCGCGCACCGCGTCACCGGACTCGAAGTAGCCGGTGCGCCAGTGGTCCGCGGCCCGGCGTACCGCCTCGCCGTGGCGCTCCCGGCCCGCGCGCAACGCCTCGGGCAGGTCGGCCAGCAGCTGTGCGCGGGGCTGTTCCCAGTGGGCACGGATGCCCTGGGCCGCCCGGCGGAGCGCGGCGTCCCGCAGGCCCTCGGGAAAGCCCCGTCCGGTGTCCGTGCGCACCGCTTCCCAGACGCCCCGGTGTTCCGCGCGGTGTGTGCGCCGAGGAGGTCGTGTGCGGTGCCGGCGAGCCATTCGTACAGGCGCGGCCAGGAAAGCGGCTGCGGGGCCAGGTTCACCTGAACCCAGCTCGCCTCCGCGTGCTTCACCCCCAGCATGGGACCTCCGTGTGTCGTGTTTCCGGCACGGCGGGGCAACTCACTGATCGCCCGATGCGCCCGCGGAGTTGGCGCCGCGGACCGGCCCGGGTGCCGCGAGAGGCCCTGGTTCGTTCTGTGTGATCCGCAGATTCATGTGATGTGGCGCGCGGTGCCCGCGAAGCTCGCGGTCGGACCGGATGCGCCGGACGGGTGCGGGGCCGCCCTTCTCGCCCGTGTCGGCCTGCTCAGGCCCTTCATCCAGCTCATTTCCCGCAGCAACACCAGCTGAAAGGAAAATGACCATTAGTCATATGATGGATGAGTGTGCGCTTGGCGTGATCCCTGCGGCACAAGCGCAGTCGGCCGCGCCGTCGCACGGTTCACTGATCACCACCGCTCCCCCGTGCGGCCGTTGCCCGAGCCGCGCGATCAACCCGCCGGGGGCGGCCCGGACGAGGCCCCGCGAGAGGCCCTACGGGCCGTCGATGCCGATGATCGTGCCGAACGGGTCGCGGAGCTGCGCGATACGGCGGCCCGGCTCGATCACCAGGGGGCCTCGGTGGTGCTCGCAGCCGGCGGCCAGCAGCCGCTCCCGGACCGCGGCCACGTCGGCCACGCTCCAGTACACGACCGGGCTGCCGCCCCTCGGGTTGCGCACGTCGTCGACGGGGTGGAAGCCGAGCTCGACCCCGCCGGTCACGACCCAGGCGTAGACGGCGCCCGTGTCACCGACATCGACCCGCACCGGGACACCGAGCAGCTCCCCGTACCACCGCGCGGAAGCCTCGGGGTCCGCCGCGAAAACCATCACGGTGCGTACGCCGTCGAACATGGTCCACCCCCAGAGGAACCCACCCTACGACGCGCGGCCGGCCGGGCACGGGGCACCCGCCGCCGACCGTCCGGGGCGGGCGTTCGCGCCGGTGCGCACAGGAGCACCGTGACCTTCGAAGCGGGCTTCGAGCGCCCCCGATTCCGCCTGTCTGCGCAGGTCGCAGCCGTGCCACGCTGCTGGTGACCAGGGTCCGGAGCCCTGGCCACCGTCAGGAGAAGAGGTTTCCGCCATGCATCGCATCAGTGCGCTCACCGTCACCTCGATCGCCTTGGCCCTGGGACTCGGCGCCGGGCCCGTCGCCGTCGCGGCGGCCGAGAACGCCGCCGTCGAAAGCGCCAGGGCTTCCTACAGCTGCAGCCCCGGATATTTCTGTATCTACAGCGACTGGAACGGAGGTGGCACCCGCTGCCAGTGGTCGGACAAGCAGCGGGCGAACACCGCCGACGACTGCTCGTTCATCCAGCGCGGCCAGAACGTCCGCTCCGTGTGGAACGCGACCGGGCACCGCGTCCAGTACTACACCCAGACCAACTACAACGCCCGGGTCGGATCCACCCCCGCAGGAAACGGCGGCAACCTCCAGGGGAACTACCAGATCCGCTCCTTCAAGCCCCAGTAGGCGGCGAGGCGTACAGCCCTTCCCGGCCGGTGGCCGGGGAGGGCTTTCCGCGTGTCCGCGGCCGTGCGGCCCGCGTGGGCGTGCTGCGCATCACCCTGGACAGCCTCGGTGACCCCCGGGTAACTTCTAAACATATCTGAGCAAGCGCTTAGCCAGGCTGGCCGAAGCTCGCCCGAAGCTGACCAAGGAGGCACCCCGTGCGCCGTACGGTATTCAACGAGGACCACGAGGCGTTCCGGGAGACCATCCGCGCCTTCATCGAGGCCGAGGTCGCCCCCGTCTACGACGAGTGGTTCGCGGCCGGCCAGGTGCCCCGCGACTTCTACTACAAGCTCGCCGAGCTGGGCATATTCGGCATCGAGGTACCGGAGGAGTTCGGCGGCGCCGGGGTCGAGTCCTTCAAGTTCGAGGCGATCATCTCCGAGGAGTGCGCCCGCGCGGCGGTCAACTTCGGCGGCTCCGGCGTGCATGTGCTGCTCTGCCTGCCGTACATCAAGGCGTACGCCACCGAGGAGCAGAAGAAGCGCTGGCTGCCGGACTTCGTCACCGGCAAGTCGATGTACGCCATCGCCATGACCGAGCCGGGCACCGGTTCCGACCTGGCCGGCATGAAGACCACCGCCAAGCTCTCCGAGGACGGCACGCACTACATCCTCAACGGCGCCAAGACCTTCATCACCGGTGGCGTCCACGCCGACCGGGTCATCGTCTGCGCCCGCACCGACGCGCCCAGGGCGGACGACCGGCGGCACGGCATCTCGCTCCTCGTCGTCGACACCAAGGCCGAGGGCTACTCGGTCGGCCGCAAGCTCGACAAGCTGGGCCTGCGCACCTCCGACACCGCCGAGCTGGCCTTCGTCGACGTCAAGGTGCCGGTCGAGGACCTCCTCGGCGAGGAGAACAAGGGCTTCTCCTACCTCGGCCAGAACCTCCCGCAGGAGCGCCTCGGCATCGCCGTCGGCGCGTACGCCCAGGCCAAGGCGGCCGTCCGGTTCGCCCAGCAGTACGTTTCCGAGCGCACCGTCTTCGGCAAGACCGTCGCGTCCTTCCAGAACACCAAGTTCGAACTGGCCGCCTGCCAGGCCGAGGTGGACGCCGCCGAAGCCGTCTGCGACCGTGCCATCGAGGCCCACGACGCCGGTGAGCTGACCGCCGCCGAGGCCGCCTCCGCGAAGCTGTTCTGCACCGAGGTCGCGCACCGCGTCATCGACCGCTGCCTCCAGCTGCACGGCGGCTACGGCTACATGAACGAGTACCCGGTCGCCCGCCTGTACGCGGACAACCGGGTCAACCGCATCTACGGCGGCACCAGCGAGGTCATGAAGTCGATCATCGCCAAGTCCATGGGCCTGTGAGAGCGGCTACGTTCGTTCCATGAGCGCAGCACTCGACTCCCTGCTCGATCTGCTCGACCTGGAGCAGATCGAGCGGGACATCTTCCGGGGTACGAGCCGTTCGGCGGTCGTGCCCCGTGTCTTCGGCGGCCAGGTCGCGGCCCAGGCCCTGGTCGCCGCGGGCCGCACCGTCCCCGCCGACCGGACCGCCCACTCCCTGCATTCCTACTTCCTGCGGATGGGCGACCCGGGCGCGCCGATCGTCTACAGCGTCGACCGCATCCGCGACGGCCGCTCCTTCACCACCCGCCGGGTCGTCGCCGTCCAGCACGGCCAGCCGATCTTCCATCTCTCGGCCTCGTTCCAGACGTACGAGGAGGGCCTGGAGCACCAGGCGGCCATGCCGCCCGCCCCGGACCCGGAGACGCTGCCCACGGCGGCGCAGCTGCTGCCCCGGTACGCGGACCGCTTCAGCGAGCCGGGGGTCGTGGACCGGCTGATCGAGGCGCGGGCCGCGGTCGACCTGCGCTACGTGGACGCCCCGCCCTTCGGCAGCGTCGGCGAACCGCGCGAGCCCCGCTCCCAGGTGTGGTTCCGCACCAACGGCAAGCTCGCGGACGATCCGCTGCTCCATGTCTGCATGGCGACGTACGTCTCCGACATGACACTGCTCGACTCGGTGCTCCTCGCCCACGGGCGCGGGGGCTGGGCGGTCGGCGACGTGGTCGGCGCGAGCCTGGACCACGCGATGTGGTTCCACCGGCCGTTCCGGGCCGACGAATGGCTGCTGTACGACCAGGAGTCGCCGTCCGCGTCCGGCGGGCGCGGGCTGGGTCAGGCCCGGATCTACACGCAGGACGGCCGGCTGGCGATCACCGTCATCCAGGAGGGCGTGGTTCGCGTCCCCCGGGACTGACGCGCCCTGCGCCGACGGGCCGCGGGGCGCCGGTTCGGACATACTCCCCACCATGAGCGACGAGACCATGGACGAGCCCATGAGCGACGCGAAGACCGGTGGTGGGGAGTCCACGTTCACGGTCATCGTCGCGGCCGCCGCCAATCTCGGCATCGCGGTGGCGAAGGCCGTCGCCGGGCTGATCAGCGGATCGAGCGCGATGCTCTCCGAGGCGGCGCACTCGGTCGCCGACACGGTCACCGAGCTGCTGCTGCTCACCGCGCTGAGACGCAGCGAGAAGCCCGCGGACGAGGAACACCCGCTGGGCTACGGCCCCGAACGGTACATCTGGGCGATGCTCGCCTCCGTGGCCACGTTCGTCGGCGGCGCGGTCTTCTCCGTCTACGACGGCATCCACACCCTCGCGGCGGGCGAGGAGCTCGGCAATCCGCTCGTCTCGTACCTCGTGCTCGCGGTGGCCTTCCTGCTGGAGGGCTACTCGCTGCGGACCGGGCTCCGGCAGGTCCGCGGCGAGGCCGCGCGGCTGCGGGCGCCGGTCGGGCACTACTTCCGCCACACCCCCGACACCGCGGTCAAGGCCGTGGTGATGGAGGACTCGGCGGCGCTGGCGGGTCTGCTGCTCGCCGCGGGCGGACTGCTCGGCGGCCAGCTGACCGGTTCCGGGGTCTGGGACGGCATCGCGTCGATCCTGATCGGTCTGCTGCTGGTGTACGTCGCCTGGGTACTGGGCCGGTCCAACGCCCAGCTGCTGATCGGCCGTCCGGTGCCGCAGCAGATGCGCGCCGGCATCCGTGAGGAACTGCTCTCCGTCCCGCACATCATCGAGGTACTGGAACTCACCACGCTCATCCAGGGGCCGGCCGAGATCCTGATCGCCGCGAAGATCGACTTCCGGGACGCCTCGACCGCCGAGCAGATCGAGTGGGCGTGCGAGGAGGCGGAGGAGCAGCTGCGGGAGCGCTATCCGTCGATCCGCCGGGTGTATCTGGACCCGACCCCGGGCCTGAGGCAACGGCTGCGCGGGCCCGGTACCGGTACCGGATCGGTCTGACCGGGCCGTGCGGCCGGGATCGGCCTCGGATCCGTCCTGGATTCAGTCCTGGATCCGCTCTGGATCAGTCCTGGATCAGCCCCGCCGCGTCCAGCAGGTACTCCGTCATCGGGTCGTAGAACCGCGGGTCCAGCACATGGTCGTCCAGCGGGACGGCCACCTGGAGCGTCCCCTCCGCCTCACCGAGGAAGAGCGCCGGGTCGTTGCAGTCCGCGTACCCCACCGCGTCCAGCCCGCGCTGCGCCGCGCACCCCGCCCAGCCGTGGTCGGCGACGACCAGGTCCGGCAGCGGTCGGCCCTCGCGCTCCAGACCGTCCAGGATGGCGGCCATCGGGGCGGGCGAGTGGGTGTGCCAGAGAGTCGCGCCGCGCTCCTGCACCGCGACGTCCGCGAACTGGAACACCATGCCCTCGTCGGCGATCAGCCCCGAGGGGATCCGTACGATCTCGCATCCGGCGGCCCGCAGCGCGTCCGCGGTCTGCCGGTGCACATCGAGGAGCCCGCCCGGGTGCCCGGTCGCGAACAGCACCCGCTCCGATCCCGCCGCCGCCTTCCGCAGCCGCGCCGCCATCCGCTCCAGGGCGTCGACCGTCAGCTCCGGGTCGATGGTGTCCTGCCCGAACCGGTGCTCCGGGTCGTCGCTGACCCCGCAGCGCTCGGCCATCACCGCCAGCACGTCCTGCTCGTCGCGCCACCGGTCGCCGAGCTCCAGACCCAGCCAGTAGTGACGGTCGCCGTTGGCGAGCTTGCGGTAGTGGGAGAGGTTGTTGTCGCGCGGTGTGGCGACGTCTCCGGCTATGCGCGTGCGGACGAGGTGTTCGACGAGGGCGGCGCGGCTGGGTATCGGCATGAACCCATTGTGCCGTCAGGTGTGCACAGTGTGCCGGGTGTCTTGCACGACTGACCGATCGGCCCGGCCCGCCGGTCAGGGCAGCCGGGTCGAGTGCGTGATCTTCTTCAGGTGGTAGTACTGGGCGACGCACTGCGCCGGCCACGCCCGCCGGCCGTGGTTGCCGAACGGCTCCAGCATCCCGCTGACCGACACCGGCGTGTACGGGAGCACCTTGGCGCCGCGCGCCGCCCCGTTCCTCAGCGAGCGGTCCTGCCGGTCCCACCGCTGGGCGCGCACCTCCATCTGCCGTTCCAGCCGGAGCAGCGGGACGGCGAGGCCGACGCAGGTCGCGGCGCACACGACTCCGGCGGCCGTCGCCGTCGCCGCGCGGATCCCCCACCTGCGGGCCCGCAACGCCCGTCCCGACAGGGCACCGACGCCGACCAGGAGCAGCACGTACAACAGGAGGAAGTCGCCCCAGATGCGCGACGCGGTCGCCACGCTCGCCCCGAAGGCGGGGTAGGCGACGACGACGCAGAGGTAGCCGGAGACCAGGAAGGCGAGGAATCCGACGAGAACCAGGAGGAAGGGCCTGCGGCGCAGGGACCCTTCCGGCGCGTCCGTTCCCCGCTCGCCCCCGCGCACCAGCAGGCCCAGCAGCACGCCGACGGCGACCGCTCCCAGGTACTGCCAGGTCGTGAAGATCGTCCCCAGGACGTGTCCGAACGCCCGCATCGCCGTGGTCAGCGCCTCCGGGCCGAACATGGAGGCGCTGTCGGCGCCGAACCGTCCACGCCGGGTGCGTGCGCCGGGCGACAGGTACAGGATGACCGTCCCGACGGCGACCCCGGCGAAGGCGACCACGCACCAGACGCGCGTACGGGTCCGGCCGGCCCCGGGAAGGGCCCACCGGCTCAGCAGCAGGACGGCGGCGAGCACGACGAACGCGACGATCGCCGTCTCCTCCGACAGGGTGCCGATGAAGATCCCCGCCAGGTACCCGACGCCCAGCGCGAAGTCGCGTCCCCGCCGTGTCCGTGCGCGCAGCAGCGGGATCACGGCGGCGCAGGCCAGCACCGGTGCGACGGTGTGCGAGACGGAGGAGGCGGGCCAGTAGAACGCCTTGTACGGGTTGGGCGTCGCGAAGAAGAAGAGCGCCGCCGTCGTCGCGCCCACCAGCAGCGCCAGCCCGCGTGGCGCGGTCAGCCCGGCCCTCTTGAGCGCGGAGGCGATCAGCGCCCAGAGGATGCCCAGCATGAGCACCCCGCTGACCAGGGCGAACCATTGATGGCCCGGGACGCCGAAGGATCCGTACCCGATGACGAGCAGCGCGTTGGCGATGCGTCCGTTGTCATGGAGGAAGAACTTCCCGATCATCCCGGAGGCGCCCCCGTCCCGTACGACCGGGAGGAAGCACCAGTCGTCCCCTCCCGGGCGGACCAGTCGGCCGATCCAGAAGGCCGCGCCGAGCAGGGCGAGCGGCAGCAGGGCAAGGCCCGACGTCCCGATCGCCGCCCATCGCCGCGCGGGGCCCGAACGGGGTTCCGGCCGGGGGGATTCCTCGCTCTCCGCCTGTGTGCCTGCGGATTTCGACGTGTCCGTGGTCATGTGCACTGGTGCCCTTCGTACGCTGCTCGCGTCTTGCGCGCCAAGAAGTTCGGGTGGTGGGTTCACGGTGTGGTGTGTCCGGTACTGCTCCCGGCCGGGCCGCCGCCCTGTCGGGCGAGGGCGGCACCGGAGTCGATGGCCCAGCGGGCGAGCAGGAACGAGAAGGGGGTGGCGAGGATCCCCGCGGCCACGGCGGCGATGTTCTTGTCCATGCCCAGCCTGCTCACGCCGAGGTAGAGCAGAATTCCGGTGAGTACGAGATTGACGACGCTCGACAGGGGATACCGGACGAAGGCCTGCCAGGTCGGCTTCGTGCGGCAGGTGATGCAGGAGTTGAGCAGGAATGATCCCACGACGCTGACCGCGTATCCGATGACGTGTGCGGCCAGATAGGGAATCCAGACATTCAACGAGGCGTATACCGCCAGATATACCGCCGTATTGATGATTCCGATCAACCCGAATTCGATGAACTGGCGTACGGTGCGCCTCCTCGACGCCCCGAGCGCGGTCGCCCCGGTGCGTCGCGCCGACGGTCTCCCGCCCTCGGGGGCGGGCGGGCCCGAACGCGCCTCTGCCGGAATATCGACCGGGAGGACGTGCGGAGATTCGTCCGTCTCCCGCACCAGGTAGTGCGGGCGGCGTTTCGACTCGGAGTAGATCCGTCCCACGTATTCGCCGATGACGCCGAGCGTGGCGAGCTGGATTCCGCCGAGCGCCACGACGGCGGTCAGCAGGGTGGTGTAGCCGGGTACGACGACACCGTGGAGCACGACGCCGACGATGGTCCACACGGCGTATCCCAGTGCCGCCAGCGCGAGCGCGAGGCCGATGTGGATGGCCAGGCGCAGCGGATGGCTGTTGAAGGAGATCAGCCCGTCGATCCCGTAGTTGAGCAGGCGTCTGCCGCCCCACTTCGAATCTCCCGCCGCGCGCTGCATGTTCCGGTAGGTGAAACCGACGGTGTCGAAGCCGATCCAGGAGAAGATCCCCTTGGAGAACCGGTTGGTCTCGGGCAGCGCGAGCACGGCGTCCACGGCGGTGCGCGACAGCAGCCTGAAGTCGCCCTCGCCGTCGACGACCTGGACGTCCATGCACCGGCCCATGACCCGGTAGTAGAGGGCGCTGAGAAAGGTACGCAGGGCGCCTTCTCCCGCGCGGTCGCGCCGCGCGACGACCTGGTCGTAGCCGCGCTGCCGCAGCTCCAGCATGCGGGGCAGCAGTTCGGGCGGGTGCTGGAGGTCGGCGTCCATGAGGACGACGGCGTCGCCGCGGGACATGCGCAGTCCCGCGAGCATCGCGGCCTCCTTGCCGAAATTACGGCTGAAGGAGGTATAGCGGACCCGCTGGTCCGCAGTGGCGAGCGAACCGATCCGGAGCCTGGTCCGGTCGCTGCTGCCGTCGTCGACATAACAGATCTCGAAGGTCCGCCGAGTCGGTTCGAGGGCGGAGATCAACGCACGGTGGAACACCTCGATGACCTCGTCCTCATTGAAACAGGGGACAACGATCGAAACCTGACATGTTTTCATTTAAATTCCCCATCAGGCGTGGGTGGGACAGCTCAAACCATAAGCCTGGGGGCCTCGCGACACTGCGACCGACGGAGCTCGTCGAGGAAAAGGAAAGGGAATATGAGGAGACACCTCACCCCTTTCGCATCAATTCATATATTCAAGGCCGGGCGGAAATCGCGGACACACCCGCCGGCACACCCTACGCGCGGGCCGCCGCCTCGAAGGCCCCACGCGCCAGCCGGTGCAGCAGCGCCGCCGTGTCCGCGCGGTCCGGCTGCGCGCCGGGGCGGCCCAGGTGCGGGGTCGAGTTCAGCAGCCCGAAGACGGCGTGGACGGCGGCGCGGGCCTCGTGCTCGGGCAGGTCCGGGTACATCTCGCGGACCACCTCCACCCACACCTCGACGTACTGCCGCTGGAGCTGGCGGACCCGCTTGCGGTCGGTGTCCCGCAGCCGGTCCAGCTCGCGGTCGTGGAGGGTGATCAGGGGGCGGTCGTCGAGGGCGAAATCGATGTGCCCCTCGATGAGCGCGTCGAGCAGGGCCCGCGGGGAGCCGCCCTCGCAGGCCGCGTCCTCCGAGACGCGCAGCTGCCCGCCCGCCAGCAGCCGCTCGCTGATGCCGACCAGCAGCTCGGCGAGCATCGCGTCCTTGCCGGGGAAGTGCCGGTAGAGCCCGGGGCCACTGATGCCGACGGCGGCACCTATCTCGTCGACACCGACGCCGTGGAAGCCGCGCTCGGCAAAGAGGCGGGCGGCCTCCTTGAGGATCTGCTCGCGGCGGGTGGGGGCGTCCGTCCTCGTGGTCATGGATTCGATTCTAGACAGTGCGGTTAGCGAACGTTAACTGGTACGGGGCCGCGCCCACAGCGTCACCGCGCGCAGCAGCCACTCCACCGGCCCGAGCCGGTACCGGCGCATCAGCCACCCGCTGAGCGCGAGCTGGCCGGCGTACAGCACGAGCGCCCCGCCGACCGCCGCCGCGGCGCCCGTGCGGCCGTACAGCCCGAGGCCGTACCCGGAGAAGACGAGGGCCATGACGAGGGACTGGGTCAGGTAGTTGGTCAGCGCCATCCGCCCGGCGGGCGCGAGGACCCGGGCCGTCGCTCCACCGCGCGGTGTGGTGAACCACAGCAGCAGCCCGGTGGCGTACGCGGCCGAGAGCGCCGGGGCCGCGACCATACCGACCGCCAGGCCCAGCAGCGCCCAGCGCTCCGACAGCGGCCCCACGATCCCCGCGGCGGAGAAGACCGCCCCGGGAACCCCGATCGCGAGACCCGTCAGGCAGATGCGGCGCAGCCGCGCCCGGTCGGCGAGCACGGCCGGGCCGAGCCACTGCCGCCGACCGGCCACGAATCCCATGAGAAAGGCGGCGACGACGAACCCGCCCATCAGCGGGACGGCCGCGAGCATGTCGGGCAGTGCCCTGATGTTGGCGCCGACGACCTCGGCGAATCCGCCCCGGTAGGCGGCGGTCAGCTCGGCCTTCACCGTGGCGGATTCACCCAGCTCACCGGGGTCGAGCAGCGACGCCCCGAGCCCGAGCAGCAACAGGAGGCCGCCGGCGGCACCGAACACCCACAGCGCCGCCCGCCGGACCGCGGCGGGCCCGGCGTTCCGGACGGCCAGCAGGACCAGCCCGAGCAGGGCGTAGATCATCAGGATGTCACCGGTGTACAGCAGCACCGCGTGCGCGAACCCGAGCACGAGGAGCGCCGCCAGCCGCCGTGACATCCGGGGCACGAAGCGCGCCCCGGCTCGGGCGGCCGAGTCCATCTGGAGAGTGAAGCTGTATCCGAAGAGGAAGGAGAAGAGCAGGTAGAACTTCGACTGCGCGAGCAGGACGACCAGCCATTGCACGGCTCCGTCCGCCGCGTGCACCCCCGCGAGACCGTCCCTGGCGCCGGGAGGTCCGGCGGTCGTCATGAGATTCACGACCAGGATCCCGGCGAGCGCGAACCCGCGCAGGGCGTCCACTTCGAGGATGCGCGGCCTCCCGGCCACTCCCCCGGCCGCCCCTCCGTCCACACCCGGCACCGTCTGCGACTGCTGTGTCATCCGCCGTTTCCCCCACCCGAAGCCCTTCACCGGTCGGCGACCGGCGCCGCTCCGGGTCAGGGAGCGGTGCGGGCCATTATTCCGGCCGGTCCACGCGGGCCACCGCCCCCAGGTCGGTCGCACTTGGCCGATACCCGCCGAAAGCGCCGCGGACGGCTGCCGAAAGCGCTGCGGGCACCGGCCGAGCGCCCTGGACAAGGCTGTTAGCGCTCGTTAACCTGAAGTCGGACGTTAACGGTCACTAACTACTGCGGTACGGGCAAGGGGGCTCGACACGATGCAGCAGGCACCGGTGCTGGCGAGCGCGGCCGATCCCGCCTCCGAGGCCTGGAAGGCCAACGAGGCGGCGCATCACGCGCTCGCCGACGAGCTGCGTGAGCGGCTCGCCACGGCCAGGCTCGGCGGGGGTGAGAGGGCCCGCGCCCGGCATGTGGCGCGCGGCAAGCTGCTGCCCAGGGACCGGGTGGACACCCTGCTCGATCCGGGGTCCCCGTTCCTGGAGCTGGCCCCGCTCGCGGCCGAGGGGCTGTACGGGGGCGCCGCCCCGGCGGCCGGGGTGATCGCCGGGATCGGCCGGGTCAGCGGCCGGGAGTGCGTGATCGTCGCCAATGACGCGACCGTCAAGGGCGGCACGTACTACCCGATGACGGTGAAGAAGCACCTGCGCGCCCAGGAAGTGGCGCTGGAGAATCGTCTCCCCTGCCTCTATCTCGTCGACTCGGGCGGCGCGTTCCTGCCGATGCAGGACGAGGTCTTCCCGGACCGGGAGCACTTCGGGCGGATCTTCTACAACCAGGCCCGGATGTCGGGGGCCGGGATTCCGCAGATCGCGGCGGTGCTGGGTTCGTGCACGGCGGGCGGGGCGTACGTCCCCGCGATGAGCGACGAGGCCGTGATCGTCCGCAACCAGGGCACGATCTTCCTGGGCGGCCCCCCGCTGGTGAAGGCCGCGACCGGCGAGGTCGTGACGGCCGAGGAGCTGGGCGGCGGCGAGGTGCACTCCCGTACGTCGGGGGTGACCGACCATCTCGCCGAGGACGACGCGCACGCGCTGCGGATCGTGCGGAACATCGTGGCCACCCTGCCGGACCGGGGCGCGCTGCCGTGGTCCGTGCGCCCCGTCGACGAGCCGAAGGTCGACCCCGCGGGTCTGTACGGCGCCGTCCCGGTCGATTCGCGGACGCCGTACGACGTACGGGAGGTGATCGCCCGGGTCGTCGACGGCTCCCGGTTCGCCGAGTTCAAGGCCGAGTACGGGACAACGCTGATCACCGGCTTCGCCCACATCCACGGCCACCCGGTCGGCATCGTCGCCAACAACGGCATCCTGTTCTCCGAGTCGGCCCAGAAGGGCGCCCACTTCATCGAGCTGTGCGACCAGCGCGGCATCCCGCTGGTCTTCCTGCAGAACATCTCGGGCTTCATGGTGGGCCGGGACTACGAGGCCGGCGGCATCGCCAAGCACGGCGCCAAGATGGTGACGGCGGTCGCCTGCACGCGCGTACCGAAACTGACCGTGGTGGTCGGCGGTTCGTACGGCGCTGGCAACTACTCCATGTGCGGCCGGGCCTACTCCCCCCGCTTCCTGTGGATGTGGCCCAACGCGAAGATCTCCGTCATGGGCGGCGAGCAGGCCGCGTCCGTCCTCGCGACGGTCAAGCGCGACCAGCTGGGCGACGACTGGAGCACGGCGGACGAGGAGGCCTTCAAGGCCCCGATCCGCGAGCAGTACGAGACCCAGGGCAATGCCTACTACGCCACGGCCCGGCTCTGGGACGACGGCGTGATCGACCCGCTGGAGACCCGGCAGGTGCTGGGACTCGCCCTGACCGCCTGCGCCAACGCCCCCTTGGGCGATGCCGGCTTCGGCGTCTTCCGGATGTGAGGAACAGATGACGATGTTCGACACGGTTCTGGTCGCCAACCGCGGCGAGATCGCGGTACGTGTCATCCGCACGCTGCGGGAGCTGGGCGTCCGCTCGGTCGCCGTCTTCAGCGACGCGGACGCGGACGCCCGGCACGTCCGGGAGGCCGACACGGCGGTACGGATCGGGCCCGCCCCCGCCGCCATGAGCTATCTCAGCGTGCCCGCGCTGCTGGACGCGGCCCGCCGCGCCGGCGCGCAGGCCGTCCACCCGGGATACGGGTTCCTCGCCGAGAACGCGGGCTTCGCGCGGGCGTGCGCCGAGGCGGGGCTGACCTTCATCGGACCGCACGCCTCCGCCATCACGCTGATGGGCGACAAGATCCGGGCCAAGGAGACGGTCGCGGCGGCCGGGGTTCCGGTGGTGCCCGGCTCCTCGGGGAGCGGGCTCACCGACGACCGGCTGGTCGACGCGGCCCGTGAGATCGGGATGCCGGTGCTGCTGAAGCCCTCGGCGGGCGGCGGCGGCAAGGGCATGCGGCTGGTGCGCGACGAGGCTCTGCTCGGGGACGAGATCGCGGCCGCCCGGCGCGAGGCACGGGCCTCGTTCGGCGACGACACGTTGCTGGTGGAGCGGTGGATCGACCGGCCCCGGCACATCGAGATCCAGGTGCTGGCGGACGCCCACGGCAACGTGGTCCACCTCGGCGAGCGCGAGTGCTCGCTCCAGCGCCGCCACCAGAAGATCATCGAGGAGGCGCCCTCGGTCCTGCTCGACGAGGAGACCCGGGCCGCGATGGGCGAGGCGGCCGTCCAGGCGGCCCGCTCCTGCGGTTATGTGGGCGCGGGCACGGTGGAGTTCATCGTCCCGGGCAACGACCCCGCCTCGTACTTCTTCATGGAGATGAACACCCGCCTCCAGGTCGAGCACCCGGTCACCGAGCTGATCACCGGCCTGGACCTGGTGGAGTGGCAGCTGAGGGTCGCGGCGGGCGAGCGACTCCCGTACGAGCAGCGGGACATCACGCTCACCGGCCATGCCATCGAGGCCCGGATCTGCGCCGAGGACCCGGCACGCGGCTTCCTGCCCTCCGGCGGCACGGTCCTCGCGCTGCACGAGCCGCAGGGCAACGGGGTGCGGACGGACTCCGGGCTCGGCGAGGGCGGCGAGGTCGGCAGCCTGTACGACCCGATGCTGTCGAAGGTCATCGCGTACGGCCCCGACCGCGTCACCGCACTGCGCCGGCTGCGGGCGGCGCTCGCGGACACGGTGATCCTCGGCGTCCCGACCAACGCCGGTTTCCTGCGCCGGCTGCTCGCCCACCCGGCGGTGGTGGCGGGCGATCTGGACACGGGCCTGGTGGAGCGTGAGGTGGACACGCTGGTGCCGGAGGGGGTGCCCGAGGAGGTGTACGCGGCGGCGGCGCTGCTGCGGCGGTCCGCCGGTGCGGACGGGGCCCGGACCGGCGCCACCGACGCCTCCGGCTGGGTCGACCCGTTCTCGGCGGCGAGCGGCTGGCGGCTCGGCGGCACCCCGGCCCGCACCGTGCTCGACTTCCGGCTGCCCGGCCACGACCCGGTGCAGGTCTCGATGCGCTCCTGCCCGGCCGGTACGGAGCTGGCCTTCGGCCATGTCGGGGAGGGCGCGCAGCCGCCGGAGCCCGTGACGGGGGCCTGCGGCCCGCTGGCCCCGCTGCCCGGCGGCAGGGAGACGGCCAGGCTGGTCGAGGTCTCCGGGCACCGCCTCACCCTCGAACTCGCCGGTGTCACCCACGCGTTCACCCATGCCGCCTCCCCGGACGGCAGATGGCTCGGCCGGGACGGCGACAGCTGGCACGTACAGGATCACGACCCGGTGGAGGCGTCCCTGGCCGGCGCGGGCCGGTCCGGGGCGGACACGCTCGCCGCGCCCATGCCCGGGACGGTCACCGTGGTGAAGGTGGCGGTCGGGGACGAGGTCGTGGCCGGGCAGAGCCTGCTGGTGGTGGAGGCGATGAAGATGGAACACGTCATCTCCGCCCCGCACGCCGGGACCGTGACCGAGCTGGACGTCAGCACCGGTGCCACGGTCGCGATGGACCAGATCCTGGCCGTGGTGGCGCCCGGGGAGGAAGCATGACCACGTCCCGCACCCTGCCCATGACCGTGCCGGCCCAGGACCTGCCCGCCCGGGTACGCATCCACGAGGTCGGTGCCCGCGACGGGCTGCAGAACGAGAAGACCGTCGTACCGACCGAGGTGAAGGCGGAGTTCATCCACCGGCTGGCCGCCTCGGGCCTGACCACCGTCGAGGCGACCAGCTTCGTGCACCCCAAGTGGGTTCCCCAACTGGCCGACGCCGAGGACCTGTTCCCCCGCCTGGCCGACATCGACGGCGTCGCCCTGCCGGTCCTCGTACCGAACGAACGCGGCCTGGACCGGGCCCTGGCGCTCGGTGCCCGCCGGATCGCCGTGTTCGGCTCGGCGACCGAGACGTTCGCCGCCCGCAACCTCAACCGCACCGTCGACGAGTCGCTCGCCATGTTCGAGCCGGTCGTCGCCCGCGCCAAGGCCGACCGGGTGCATGTCCGCGGCTATCTGTCGATGTGCTTCGGCGACCCGTGGGAGGGGCCCGTCCCCGTCCACCAGGTCGTCCGGGTCGCCAAGGCGCTGATGGACCTCGGCTGCGACGAGCTCTCCCTCGGCGACACCATCGGCGTCGCCACGCCCGGCCACGTACAGACCCTGCTCTCGGAGCTGAACGAGGAGGGCGTGCCCACCGACACCATCGGCGTGCACTTCCACGACACGTACGGGCAGGCCCTCTCCAACACCCTCGCCGCGCTCCAGCACGGGGTGACCACCGTGGACGCCTCCGCGGGCGGCCTCGGCGGCTGCCCGTACGCGAAGAGCGCCACCGGAAATCTCGCCACCGAGGACCTCGTGTGGATGCTCCAGGGCCTCGGTGTCGAAACCGGGGTCGATCTCGACGCGCTCACCGCCACCAGCGTGTGGCTCGCCGATCAACTGGGCCGACCCAGCCCGTCCCGTACCGTCCGCGCGCTCTCGGTGCGATAGACACCGTCCCACAAGGAGTGACCCCTGCCATGTCCCTGGACCACCGGCTGACCGCCGAACACGAGGAACTGCGGCGCACCGTCGAGGAGTTCGCGCACGACGTCGTCGCGCCGAAGATCGGCGACTTCTACGAACGGCACGAGTTCCCGTACGAGATCGTGCGGGAGATGGGGCGGATGGGCCTGTTCGGGCTTCCGTTCCCGGAGGAGTACGGCGGCATGGGCGGCGACTATCTCGCCCTCGGGATCGTCCTGGAGGAGCTGGCCCGGGTCGACTCGTCCGTGGCGATCACGCTGGAGGCCGGGGTCTCGCTCGGCGCGATGCCGGTCTACCGCTTCGGCACCGAGGAGCAGAAGCGGCAGTGGCTGCCGAGGCTCTGCTCGGGCGAGGCGCTCGGCGCCTTCGGCCTGACCGAGCCGGACGGCGGCTCGGACGCGGGCGGCACCCGGACGACGGCGGTGCGCGACGAGGCCACCGGCGAGTGGGTGATCAACGGCTCCAAGTGCTTCATCACCAACTCCGGTACGGACATCACGGAGCTGGTCACGGTGACGGCGGTGACCGGCCGCAAGGAGAACGGCGCCCCGCTCATCTCCTCGATCATCGTGCCGTCCGGCACTCCCGGCTTCACGGTCGCGGCCCCGTACTCCAAGGTCGGCTGGAACGCCTCGGACACCCGCGAGCTGTCCTTCTCCGACGTCCGCGTCCCGCTGGCGAACCTGCTGGGCGAGGAGGGCCGCGGCTACGCCCAGTTCCTGCGCATCCTGGACGAGGGCCGGATCGCCATCTCCGCCCTGTCCACGGGCCTGGCCCAGGGCTGCGTCGACGAGTCGGTGAAGTACGCCGCCGAGCGCCACGCCTTCGGCCGCCCGATCGGCGCCAACCAGGCCATCCAGTTCAAGATCGCGGACATGGAGATGCGCGCCCACATGGCCCGCGTCGGCTGGCGCGACGCCGCCTCGCGCATGGTGGCGGGCGAACCCTTCAAGAAGGAGGCCGCGATCGCGAAGCTGTACTCCTCGACGGTGGCGGTGGACAACGCCCGCGAGGCGACCCAGATCCACGGCGGCTACGGCTTCATGAACGAGTACCCGGTCGCCAGGATGTGGCGCGACTCCAAGATCCTGGAGATCGGCGAGGGCACGAGCGAGGTCCAGCGGATGCTGATCGCCCGCGAGTTGGGCCTCCCGGCCTGACGCGATGACGGCGTGGGGCGGGCGGACAGACGGTCAGCCCGCCCCGCCCGGCCACTCCTCGCGCACCGTCCCGAACAGCACGGTGTCGTACCGCCTGCCCGCCACCAGCACGGCACCCCGGCGCCGGCCCTCCTCGCGGAAGCCCGCCTTGACGAAGGCGCGGACGGCCCGCTCGTTGCCGCTCCAGGTGTCGAGCTCGATCCGGTGCAGCCCGAAGGCCCCGAACAGGTGCCACCAGCAGGCGCAGCGCGTCGGATCCGTGGCCGCGGCCCCAGCGGTCCCGCTCACCGATGGTGATGCCGACGGTGACCCGCCCGGCGAACGGGTCCAGATCGCGGTAGTCCACCATGCCGATGACCGTGCCGTCGGCCAGGTCCTCGACCGTGAGGACGGCCGACTCCCTCGGGACCAGCCGCAGCATCGTCTCGAAGGCGAGCCCGATGGCCTCCGCCGTGACCGGCCCGACGAACCGCTGGGTCCCGCGCTGAACACCGTTCGTCGCGCAGGCCGGCTCAGGCCGTGGCTGCGGGGCCGGCCGGCAGGTGGACGGTCATGATCAGGTCACAGGGCTCGGTGCCCGCGCCGCGGTAGGCGTGTGAGGTGTCGCCGTCGAACGTGGCGGTCTGTCCGGCCTCGAGGGCGTACTCGGTGCCGTCGACGACCAGGGTCATCCGGCCGGAGGTGACACTGACGGTCTCCACGACTCCGGCCTGGTGGGGATGGCTGGGGTACTCCTCGTCCGGTTGCAGCTGCCAGCGCCAGAACTCGACGGGGGCCGGGCCCGAGGTCGTCAGTACGAGCCGGGCCTCGCTGCCCCGCGCTCCGGTCCACAGTGGCGCCACGGCGTCGGCGGCAACGACCCGGACACGGCCTTCGGGCGACCCCTGCATCAGGGCGGACACCGAGATGCCGAGGGTGTCGGCCAGCCGGACCAGCGTGGCCAGGTTGGGGTTGCCCTGGGCCTTCTCCAGCCCCACCAGAGCACCCTTGCTGACCTGGGCGCGCCGGCCGAGTTCCTCCAGGGACAGGCCCGCGCGGGTGCGGGCCGCCCGGACATTGCGCGCGACCGTCCGCAGAGCTGCGGCTGTCTCGGCCACCTGATCACCATCCTTGCAAGTGGACCACTTCAATGCACCACGCGGTCGTTTGGTTGACACGACACGGTCGGTCCGTTGTACGGTGCGGTCGTTCCACTAAATAGTAAGGGATGTGCCGTGCTCGCTCTGCTGCTGGCTCTGTGCAGCTCACTCGCCTACGGGTGCGCCGACTTCCTCGGCGGTCTCGGTGCCCGCAAGGCACACGTACTGCGGACCGTGATGATCGCCGCCCCGGCCAGTCTCGCGGTCGAGCTGCTGCTGTGGCCGTTCCTCGGCGCCTCGTTCGGCGCCGGTGCCCTCGGCTGGGGTGCCGCGTCGGGGGTCGCCTCGGCCGCCGCGTTCGCCATGCTCTACCGGACCCTGGCGATCGGCCCGATGAACGTGCTGTCGCCGGTGACCGCGCTGGTGTCCGCCGCGCTGCCGGTCGGGGTGGGGCTGACGCAGGGCGAGCACCTGGGCGCCGCCGGTCTGGTGGGTCTGCCGCTCGCGCTGGCGGCGGTGGTGCTGGTCAGCGCCGGACACGGCGCCGGGACGGTGCGCCCCTCCCGTACCGCCCTGCTGCTGGCCCTCGGCGCGGGCGCCGCCATCGCCCTCCAGCTGGTCTTTCTGCACCAGGCGCCGTCCGACAGCGGTGTGGCCCCGCTGATCGTGGGCCGGGCGGTCTCCTCGGCCGTCACCCTGGTCGCGGCGGGGCTGATGCACCGCAAGCTGGGCTCCGAGCGGCCCGCGTACGCGATGTCGGCGGCCGCGGGCATGCTGGACTCCATGGCGAACCTGCTGTTCCTGCTCGCCGCCCGCAGCGGGGACCTCACCGTCGTCGCCGTGGTCACCGCCCTGTACCCGGCGGGCACGGTCCTGCTCGCCCGCGGCGTGCTCGCCGAACGCATCCATCGCGGCCAGCTCGTCGGCCTGGGCACCGCCGCCGTCGCCGTCGGCCTCCTCGCCCTGACCTGAGCGAGATCCCGGCGCCCGCCGACGAGACCGACCCCCGGATCGAGGCATGGCACACCGCCTACCACGCACGTCGCCTTCGTCCTCGAAACCCTCCACGCCGCCCGCGACGGCCATCTCCTCACGGCCGCGGCCCGGGAGTTGCAGGGCCTGCTCGCCCCGCACGCCGAACAGCGGTGCACTGCCTCGGCCCGGCACAGCCCCAGGCCGTCGTCCGAGTCCTCCTGGGCGCGGCCGGTACGTCAGTAGCGGTGGGGGCCGGGCCAGTGCGGGTCCTCCCAGCGGGCGGGGCCGGTGAGGCCGAGGAGCCGTATCCGGTGGAGCAGTTCGTCGGGTGCGCCGTGGGCGATGAGGCGGGGGCGGGCGTGGTCCAGCAGCCAGGCCGTCAGTTCGGCGCGCCTCTCGCCCTCGTCGTCCTCGTCGTCCCAGGCGGCCCAGGGGAGTTCGTCACTGAGGAGGTCGTACTCCCAGTGGGCGGCGGCCTCGGCGAGGTGCCGGGTGGCCGGGGTGCCGGTCTGCGTCTCCCAGTGGGCGAGCCACGGGCGGAGCGTGCCGGACGCCTTGGTGTTCAGGGCGAGGAGGTCATGGGCCGGGACGGCGGGGGCCGGGTCGGTGAGTGTGTGGGACCACCAGGCGTGGAGGAACTCCCGTACCGCTGCGGCCTGTTCGTCGGGCCACTGCTGCCAGTGGCCGCGGTCGAACGAGCGGCCGATCTCCTCCGGGCCGCAGAAGGGATCGGCGCGGCCCGCGACCAGGGACCGGGCGAACTGAGGGAGTATCCGGCGCAGCACCGACGGGTGGTCGCTCCAGTCGGGAGCCTGCCAGGTGCGTCGCAGGAGATCGTGGTCCAACTCGACGTCCGGGACCTTGAGTCGGGCGAGCTCCTCGGCGCTGCCCCAGTGGCACTCGCAGTTGTGCTCGTCGGGGTGGGCGGTCATTCCGCGGAAGGTGATCGCGAGGCCGTCCAGTGCGGCGTCGAGGCGACGGCGGGCGGAGTGCGGGACAGGGTGTGTCATCGGCATTCGCCTTCGGGGCTCCGGAGGCTGACGCCGTCCGAAGATCGCCACCTTACCGGGAGGGGCGGCGATACCGCCGCCCGGGCCGTGTTCCGCCCGTGCTGCGCAGGTACGGATACCGGGCGGCGTCACGCCCATCGCGAACCGCGAACCGTAGGTCAGGCCTTGACCGTGGCCTGTTCGGGCGCGGCGTCGGCGCCGGCCTCGACGCGGCGCGCCGCCGGGATGACGGCGGCGATCACCGCCGCGACCAGGGCGACGCCGCAGCCGACCAGGAGTCCGGTACGGAAGCCGTTCTCGGAGGTGAAGGTGTGGCCGCCCATGGTGACGGTCATCTGCGAGAGGACCACGCCGATCACCGCGGCGCCGATCGACGTGCCGAGGGAGCGCATGAGCGTGTTGAAGCCGTTGGCGGCGGCGGTCTCGGACAGCGGGACCGAGCCCATGATCAGTGCGGGCATCGCCCCGTACGCCAGGCCGACGCCGCTGCTGGTCACCATGCCGACCACCATCAGGCCCCACGCGGAGCCCATGAGCACCAGCGCCAGGCCGTAGCCGACCGCGATGACCAGGATGCCGCAGACCAGGGTGAACTTCGGGCCCCGGGCGTCGATGAGCTTTCCGCCTAGCGGGGAGACGATCATCATCATGATGCCGCCGGGCGCCAGCCACAGGCCCGCCGCGAGCATCGACTGGCCCAGGCCGTATCCGGTGGCGGAGGGGAACTGCAGGAGCTGCGGCGCGATCAGCATGCTGGCGTACATGCCGAAGCCGACGAAGACGGAGGCGAGGTTGGTCATCAGCACCCGGGGACGCGCGGTGGTGCGCAGGTCGACCAACGGGTCCCGGGTACGCAGCTCCCACACTCCCCAGGCGACCAACACCACGACGGCGGCGGCGAACAGGCCGAGCGTGGTCGCCGAGCCCCAGCCCCAGTCGGCACCCTTGGAGACGGCGAGCAGCAGGCAGACCAGGCCCGCCCCGAGACCGAGCGCACCGAGCACGTCGAACCGCTGGCCCTTGGCCCCGGCAGGCACGTCGGGGATCAGGAACCAGATCAGCACCGCGACCACGGTGGCCAGGCCGGCCGAACCCCAGAACAGCACCCGCCAGTTCGTGTACTGGGCGACGGCCGCGGCAATCGGCAGGCCGAGCGCGCCGCCGATGCCCATGGAGGCGCTGACCAGCGCGATGGAGGAGCTGAGCTTCTCCGCCGGGACCACGTCACGCAGCAGGGCTATACCGAGCGGCAGCACGCCCATGCCCATGCCCTGCAGGCCGCGGCCGACGATCATGGGGACGACGGACGAGGAGAGCGCGCACACCACCGAGCCGACGATCAGCGGCACGGAGCACACGAGAAGCATCCGGCGCTTGCCGACCATGTCGCCCAGACGTCCGGAGACGGGCACGCAGACGGCGGACACCAACAGGGTGACGGTGATCACCCATGCCGCGTTCGAGGGGGTGGTGCTCAGGATCTGCGGCAGCTCCGCGATGAGCGGGGTGACCAGGGTCTGCATGATCGCCGCCGTGACACCGGCGATGGCCAGCGTGGCGACGACGCCGCCGGGGCGAGTTGATGGCTGGGGGGCACCCATCCGGGACTCCTCGGGTGTGTGTCGGAAGAAGATTATGCATCGTACACACTTCATGTATCGAGCACGTTATATGTACGCTGCATGGGCCTGTGGGAGAATGGAAGCCGACATTCGGAAACACGCCGGGACGCCCGGACGACAGCAGGAGGCGGCAGGCGCATGACCAGGCCCACCCACGAGGTCGAGTACGAGCAGATGCTCCTCAGCCGCCACGGCCTCCTGCAGAACAAGGGCGGCCGGCGCAAGGACGGCCTGATGGACCACAGCGCCTACATCCTGCTCAGCCGCGTCCGTATCCAGGGGCCGATGTCGATCGGCGAGCTCAGCGACGCCTTCGGGCTCGACGCCTCCACCCTCAACCGGCAGACCGCGGCGGCCATGCGCGCCGGACTCGTGGAACGCATCCCGGACCCCGAGGGCGGCATGGCCCGCAAGTTCCGGATCACCGACGAGGGCGCCCGCATGCTCGACGCGGAACGCGAGGGCCTCGTCAGCTCCCTGGAGCGGGTCATGGCCAACTGGTCGGACGAGGACATCTCCGGCTTCGCCGCCTACCTGAGGCGCTTCAACACCGACATCGAGCGCCTGGGCGGCCGCCCCTGGCCGCGCCCCTGACCGTTCGCGACACCCGGTCCGCGCGACGGCGGCGCTCCGGGGTCCGCGGTGCGGCCGAGCGGGCAATCCGTTCGACAGGGCGCCGTGCCGCGCGGCAGAGTCCGTCCATGAAGCCGCAGCACTGGCCCCTGTACGGGCTCCGCCTCCGCACGCCCCGCCTGGAACTACGCCTCCCGGACCTGGAGTTGCTGGACGACCTCGCGTCGGTCGCCGCCGACGGGGTGCACGCGCCGGGCGAGATGCCGTTCACCGTCCCCTGGACCGCCGTACCGCCCGAGGAGCGCGGAAAGGTGGTGTTCCAGCACGTGCTGTCCACCGTCGCCAACTGGTCGGTACGGGACTGGGCGTTGAGCCTCGCCGTGCTGTGCGAGGGCAAGGTGGTCGGGCGGCAGGACGTGATGGCGAGGGACTTCGCCGTGACCGGCGAGGTCAGCACCGGGTCGTGGCTGGGCCTCGCCCACCAGGGCCGGGGCATCGGCACCGAGATGCGGGCCGCCGCCCTGCATCTCGCCTTCGCCGGTCTCGGGGCCCGGACCGCGGTGTCGGCCGCGATGACCGACAACCCGCGTTCGCTGGGCGTCTCGCACCGGCTCGGCTATCTGCCGGACGGCCTCACGGTCGCCGCCGTGCGGGGAGCGCCCGTCACCCTGCAACGGCTGCGGATGGACCGGGCACGCTGGGAGGAGTGCCGGAGCATCAAGGTCACCGTCGAGGGACTCGACGGCTGCCGGGCGGAGTTCGGGGCATGACGCTGCTGGTGCACACCTTCGTCTACGACGAGTCGGAGAAGCTGCGGCTGCTCGACGACCCCGAGGACGGCAGCGACATGGCCGGGTTCGAGAGCAGCCGGACCAAGCTCTGGGGCTCGGAGTGCGCCAGGAGGCTCGGGGCCCGGTTCTTCCCGGAGGCCAGCGGCCCTCTTGCAGGACCGCGAAAAACATAACTGTGAGAGTTCTTCTGCGGCCCGGGATGGGTTGCTGCCAGGCTCGACGCTTGTGATCCGGCATGACTCGAAACATAACTGGCGCCCCAGCGGCTGCCGTTCCCCCGAGATGTCTGCCGGACGCGGGCGTCGGCCTGGCCCACCCGTTGGCTTGATCAGCAGCTTGTCCGCCTTGCGGCGTGACTCATCACAGTTCCGCCACGCGGTGACTCCACCCAGGCCGACGCCACCTCCAGCCGTCCGCCCAGTAAGGAGAACAACCGCGTGGCCATCCTCGCAGAAGAAGTCGACGGGGTCATCGGCGTCGACACCCACCGCGACACCCTTGCGGCAGCAGCCGTCAGTCCCATCGGCGCCGTGCTGGCCAGCACCGATTCACCCGCCAACGCCCGCGGCTACCGCCGTCTCCTGGACTTCGCCCGCGAGCACGTCCCCGGGCGGCGCTGCTGGGCTCTGGAGGGTATCGGCAGCTACGGCGCCGGCCTCGCAGTCTTTCTCGACCAAGCAGGCGAGCGCGTCGTCGAGGTCTGCCGGCCCAAGCGGTTGCCCAATCGGGGCGGGCGCAAGACGGACATGCTCGACGCCATCCGGGCCGCGAAGGAAGCGCTGGCCACCGAGCATCTGATCCAACCCCGGCTTCGCGGCGAACGCGAGGCCCTGCGGGTCCTCCTTGCCACCCGTCATGGCGCTGTCCTCGCCTCCACGGCCGCGATCAACCAGCTCAAGGCCCTGATCGTCTCCGCGCCGGATGGGCTCCGAGCCGAGCTACGGAAACTCAAGCGTCCGGCCCAGATCGCCTACTGTGCTCAGCTTCGGGACCGTCCGGCACAGAGCCTTGAGCACCGGATGACGGCGCGG
Organism: Streptomyces sp. NBC_01363; assembly: GCF_026340595.1. Taxonomy (GTDB): domain Bacteria; phylum Actinomycetota; class Actinomycetes; order Streptomycetales; family Streptomycetaceae; genus Streptomyces. The sequence goes on along the minus strand of NZ_JAPEPF010000001.1, from coordinate 2,841,561 downwards.
GCCCTGCGATCCACTGCCCAGCGCATCCAAGCCCTACAGGCCGAGGCCAAGGATCTCGAGAAGGACATCCACGCCCTGGTCGCAGACATGGCTCCGGAACTCCTCGACCTGCTCGGCGTCGGTCCGATCACTGCGGCTCAGATCCTGGTCAGTTGGTCCCACCAGGGACGATTTCGTTCCGAAGCGGCCTTCGCCTCCTTCGCCGGCGTCTCACCTATTCCCGCATCGTCCGGACTCACGAACAGGCACCGGCTCAACCGCAGCGGAGACCGGCAGCTCAACCGGGCCCTGCACACCATCACCTTGATCCGCATGCGGCTCGACCCCGCCACGAAGGCGTACGTCGCCCGGAGGATCACTGAGGGAAAGACTGCCCGCGACGCGCAGCGATGCCTCAAGCGCGTCATCTGCCGCCAACTCTTCAAGACCCTCGAACGGATCGACCGCCCCGCACTCAGGAGCATCGTGGATCTTGTTCAAGCGGCTTGACACGACATAGCAGCCTCGGGGGACGCCGTACGTCTGGATCGCGGGCGAGTCCTCGCAGGTCCGGGCGGTGCGCCGGCACCTGGTGCGTGAGCGCGGGTTCGACCGCGGACGCGTGACGTTCGTCGGGTACTGGCGCCGCGGGATGAGCGAGGAGCAGCTGAGGCGGCGGCCGGGACGAGTAGAGCGCGGGCACCGGTACCGTCCGGCGGCCGGGAAGGTACCCGGTCGCCGGACGGTCCCGGTCACCTCACTCGGCGGCCCAGGGGACCTGCGGCGCCCGGTAGTAGTCGACGCCGAGCGCCGAGAGCCTCGGCCCCTGCGCCCCCAGCCGCACCTTGTACGCGTCCCAGTCGTGCGTGGCCGCGGGCGACCAGCCGAGCTCCGCGACCCCGGGCAGCCGGGGGAACGCCATCTGCTCGATCTCGTCGCTGTTGGTCAGGGTCTCCGACCAGAGCGGCGCCTCGACCCCGAGGACCGAGCCCTCCGGTGCGCCGGCCAGGTAGGTCGCCGGGTTCCAGTCGTACGAGCGCTGGACCGATACGTAGCCGGCCCAGGCCAGGCCCAGCTCGGTGTCCTTGTCGTACTTCATGTCGAGGTAGCTCCGGTCGGCCGGGGACAGCACCAGCTTCGTGCCGTTCGCGGCGGCGTCCGCGACCTGCTTGCGCTCGGCGTCGCCCGTCCGGTCGTAGCCCCAGTACTGGGCGACCGCGCCCTTCACCGGCGTGCCCCCGGTCAGCTGGTGCCAGCCCACCACGGTCTTGCCGTACTTGCCGACGACGGCCTGCGCCTTGTCCATGAACGCCACATAGTCCTCGTGGCTGGTGGAGTGCGCCTCGTCGCCGCCGATGTGGAGGTACTTGCCGGGCGTGAGCGCGGCGAGCTCACGGACCACGTCGTCCACGAAGTCGTACGTGACGGCCTTCGGGACGCAGAGCGAACTGAAGCCGACACTGGTGCCGGTGTACAGCGGCGGCGCGACCCCGTTGCAGTTCAGCTCCGCGTACGAGGCGAGTGCCGCGTTGGTGTGGCCGGGCAGGTCGATCTCCGGCACGACCTCCAGATAGCGGGAGGAGGCGTACCGGACGATCTCCTTGTAGTCGCTCTTCGTGTAGTAGCCGCCGGGGCCGCCGCCGACCTCCGTCTGCCCGCCGTATGTGGCGAGCCGCGGCCAGGAGTCGATGGCGATCCGCCAGCCCTGGTCGTCGGAGAGATGCAGATGGAGCTTGTTCATCTTGTAGAGGGCGAGCTGGTCGATGTAGCGCTTGACCTCGGCGACGGTGAAGAAGTGCCGGGAGACGTCGAGCATCGCGCTGCGGTACGCGTAGCGCGGCGCGTCCGTGACCGTGCCGCCCGCGACCGTCCACGGGCCCTTCTGGGGGCTCTTCTTCTCCACGTCGGCCGGGAGCAGTTGGCGGAGCGTCTGGACGCCGTGGAAGAGCCCCGCGGGGCCGCGTGCGGTGATGGTGACGGAGCCGCGGCTCGACTTCAGGCTGTAACCCTCGGCGCCCGGTGCGCCGTTGTGGGAGTCGAGACGCAGCCGGATGCCGTTGCCGGCGTCGCCGGTGACCGGCAGCGGGTATCCGGTGGACGGGCGCAGCACACCCGCCAGGTAGTCGCCGACCCGTCGGGCCTCGCCGGATCCGTCGACGCGGATCCTGGTGTCCGCCGTGATGGTGTACGGGGAGCCGCCGGTCTTCGCCTCGGCGGGGGCGGGCACGATCTGGCCGAGCGGACGGGGCGAGGCGGTGGCGGCCGGGCCGCTGTTCGCCGCCGGTCTTTCCGTTGTGGCGCCGACAGTGGAGATCCCGGCCGCCGTGACGAGCAGCAGCGAGCCGAGAAGGCGGGGAAGGGCGGTGCGCTGTGTCCTGTGCAGTCTCACAAGCCGGGTCCCTTTCGACGGGTTCACACCTGTGGGTCTCCTGAGCAACCGAACCATCACCATGCGTATCGCGCACCTCACGTATGGTCAAGGTGTAGACCACTTCCCCGTCGCACGGCTGAGAGAATCTGCCGCATGGCGGAAATAACCCAACACGACGGAACGTGGACCTTCGACGGCGAAACGGTGCGGATCGTGCCGGGCCGAGGCAAGGGCACCCATCCGCTCCGGCAGGAGCTGGGCGAATGCGTCGTCCCGCTGCGGGCGTTGGCGGGCATCTCCTTCGAGCCGGACCGCAAGGGCGGCCGGCTGCGACTGCGGCTGCGCGACGGCGCGTGCCCGGTGCTGCGCGCGGCCGACGGCAGGCTCAAGGACGCCGCGGACCCCTACCAACTGACCGTGGAGAAGGACCGGAGCGGGCTGGCGGAGTACTTCGTCGACGAGGTGCGCAGCGCCCTGCTGGTCGAGCGGGTGCCCACCGGCGCGGTGGACGGCTTCCTGCTGCCGGGGCCCGCGGTGCCGGTCGCCGGTGGCGGCGGGGACGGCACGGCCTCGTTCGACGGGGAGACCGTCCGCCTCACCTGGAACTGGAAGGCCAACGGGGTCAAGACCTCGGGCGGCCCGGTCGCGTTCCCGGTCTCGGAGGTGACCGGCGTGCACTGGGTGCCCGCCATCGGCCTGGAGAACGGGCATCTGCGCTTCGTGCGGCGCGAGGGCCCGGCGTCGGCCCCGGCGGCCGAGGACGACCCGTACTCGCTGGATCTGTGGGGGCTGTCCAAGAAGGAGTACACGGCGGTCCTGGTCGCGGCGGCGGTCCTGGTACGGCTGCCCGATGCGGCGGGGGCGGGTCCGGCCCCCGGAGGCGCCGCGCCCGCGGAGATCACGGCCCCGGCCGCACCCGCCCCGGCCGTCTCGTCCGGCGACGATCACGACGCACTGCTGCGCCGGCTGCGCGAGCTCGGTGAGCTGCACCGGTCCGGGGTGCTCACCGACGACGAGTTCAGCGCCGCCAAACAGGCCGTACTCAAGCGCCTGTAGGCGGCCCGGAGCTGTCGCGAGCGTGGGCCCGGAACGCCGTTCCGGGCCCACGCGAGAGCGTAATCACACCCAACCCTGCCCGATATCGGGCAGAATTGTTGCGTAAGCGCCCCACCCATCGCAATATCAACGAGTGCTCGAACGCCGCCCGTCGCATGACGACCTCATCGACCACCTGGTGCGCAGCACCGCGCTCCAGCGCGGTGAGGCCGCCCGGGTGATCCTCGACGTGCTGGCGTACTTCGACGAGACGACCGACGACTTCGTCCGCCGCCGCCACCGCGAACTGCAGTCCGGCGGCCTGGTCAACGCGGAGATCTTCGAGCGGATCGCGGCCGAGCTGCCGCACCGCGCGGTCGCACCGCCGGAGCTCTCGCTCCGCCAGCTGCGCCGCATCGTCTACGGCTGAACAACGGGCACCACAGGTACGTCGATGGAGGGGCAGAGACTTTATGTGCGGAATCGTCGGATATATCGGGAAGCGTGATGTGGCTCCGCTGCTGCTGGAAGGGCTGCAGCGGCTGGAGTACCGGGGTTACGACTCCGCGGGCATCGTGATCACCGGCAAGGCGTCGGCCGGCAAGCCCGCCGCCCTGCGGATGGTCAAGGCGAAGGGGCGGGTCCGCGAGCTGGAGGCCCGCGTTCCCAAGCGCTTCACCGGCACCACCGGTATCGCCCACACCCGCTGGGCCACCCACGGCGCCCCGAGCGACGAGAACGCGCACCCGCACCTGGACGCCGAGAACAAGGTCGCCGTAGTCCACAACGGCATCATCGACAACGCCTCCGAGCTCCGTGCGAAGCTCGTCGCCGACGGCGTCGTCTTCCTGTCCGAGACCGACACCGAGGTGCTGGTCCACCTGATCGCCCGCGCCCAGGCGGACACCCTGGAGGAGAAGGTCCGCGAGGCGCTGCGCTCGGTCGAGGGCACGTACGGCATCGCCGTCATGCACGCCGACTTCAACGATCGCATCGTGGTCGCCCGCAACGGCTCCCCGGTCGTGCTCGGCATCGGCGAGAAGGAGATGTTCGTCGCCTCGGACGTCGCCGCGCTGGTCGCCCACACCCGCCAGGTCGTCACCCTGGACGACGGCGAGATGGCCACCCTCAAGGCCGACGACTTCCGTACGTACACCACGGAGGGCTCGTCCACGACGGCCACGCCGACCACCGTGGAGTGGGAGGCCGAGTCGTACGACATGGGCGGCCACGACACGTACATGCACAAGGAGATCTCCGAGCAGGCCGACGCCGTCGACCGGGTGCTGCGCGGCCGGATCGACGACCGCTTCGCCACCGTGCACCTGGGCGGCCTCAACCTGGACGCCCGGGAGGCGCGCGGGGTCCGCCGGATCAAGATCCTCGGCTGCGGCACCTCGTACCACGCGGGCCAGATCGGCGCCCAGCTGATCGAGGAGCTGGCCCGCATCCCCGCGGACGCCGAGCCCGCCTCCGAGTTCCGCTACCGCAACCCGGTCGTCGACCCGGACACGCTGTACGTCGCGGTCTCCCAGTCCGGCGAGACGTACGACGTGCTGGCCGCCGTCCAGGAGCTCAAGCGCAAGGGCGCCCGGGTGCTCGGTGTCGTCAACGTGGTGGGTTCGGCGATCGCCCGGGAGGCGGACGGCGGTACGTACGTCCACGCCGGTCCCGAGGTGTGCGTCGTCTCCACCAAGTGCTTCACCAACACGGTCGTCGCGTTCGCGCTGCTCGCACTGCACCTGGGCCGGATCCGGGACCTGTCGGTCGCCGACGGCAAGCGGATCATCGAGGGGCTGCGCAGGCTGCCCGCCCAGATCAGCGAGATCCTGGCGAACGAGGACGAGATCAAGAAGATGGCGGCCGAGTACGCGGACGCCAAGTCGATGATGTTCATCGGCCGGGTGCGCGGCTACCCCGTCGCCCGAGAGGCCTCGCTGAAGCTCAAGGAGGTCTCGTACATCCACGCCGAGGCGTACCCGGCCTCCGAGCTGAAGCACGGGCCGCTGGCGCTGATCGAGCCCGCGATGCCGACGGTGGCGATCGTGCCGGACGACGACCTGCTGGAGAAGAACCGCGCCGCGATGGAGGAGATCAAGGCCCGCAGCGGCCGCATCCTCGCCGTCGCCCACCAGGTGCAGGAGAAGGCCGACCACACCATCGTCGTGCCGAAGAACGAGAACGAGCTGGACCCGATCCTGATGGGCATCCCGCTCCAGCTCTTCGCGTACCACACGGCGCTGGCCATGGGCCGCGACATCGACAAGCCGCGCAACCTGGCGAAGTCCGTCACCGTCGAATAGGCCCGCGCACACAACAGCTCACGCGCGCGCCCGGCGCGCAGAACGGCCCCGTACCCACCGCGAGCGCGGGTACGGGGCCGTTCCGGCGCCAACCTCCACGGCGCCGGGGTGACCGATACCGAACGCCAACGGGGCGATTCCCGGGGCGAGATGACCGAAGGTGGAGGCGCCGGGCGCTTCCTGCGGGGACACCGTTGTCCGCGACAGGCCGCTCCGCGAGCGCGCCATCCGCCTCCGCCCGACATGAATTGCCGGTTTACGCAGACGAGTTGACGCCATGTCGAACGAGGGGCCGATCGACGGATCACAGGAGTGACGGAAGTGGTCGCCGGGGCGTCGGGCGCTCAGGGGATGACGACGACCGGGCGCTGCGCACGCCGCGCAAGGCGTCCCGCCACCGAGCCGAAGATGCGGCCGACGATGCCGTGCGTGGAGCCGACGACGATGGCGTCGGCCGAGTACTCCCGGCCGACCTCCTCCAGCTCGTGACAGATGTCCCCGCCCCGCTCGACGAGGACCCAGGGAACCTCGGAGAGGTAGTCCGCGCAGGCGAGCTCCAGACCGAGCACCTCGGTGCGGTGATCGGGCACGTCCACGAAGACGGGCGGCTCGCAACCTGCCCAGACCGTGGTCGGCAGCCGGTTGGCGACATGGACGATGATCAGGCCGGAACCTGATCTTCGGGCCATCCCGATGGCATAGGCGAGGGCGCGTTCACTGGAGGTCGAGCCGTCGAAGCCGACGACGACCCCATGACGGAACGCGGGATCGCAGGAGTGACGTGTTTCTTCGACCGTCTGCGGGTCCGACATGGGGTCGGCTACCTGCTTGCGGTCGGCGGGTTCGGGGATTTCGTGACCGGCCATCGGTGTCTCGGCGAAGAGAGTCCTCGTGAGGAGAGCGACTTGGGGAAGGTGGGTCAGCGGGCGGTGTTGCGGTGTCCGGGAATCATCTTCCCAACCCCTTACCCCCAAGGGTACGGCGCCACTCCTCCACTGCCCAGACCCGCGCAAAGCGCGCGCGACGTTTCACGGAGCATGCCCGAGGCGGACCCGTATGGCAATGCCGCTTGTGCTGTACACCGACGCCGCCGGGCCGGGACGGCTGCCCTCGGTGACCGGACGGATCCGGATCCGTCATGCCCCGGACCCGAGCGCGGCCCCCGCGCCCCCGGGCGACCCCGGAACGGATCACCGCCCCGCTGCCGACCGCCGGGGCCGGCGCCCCGCCCCGGGCGTCCCACCGCACCCGCTCCGGCCCGTCCGCCCCGCTCCCGGCGATCGGCCGGGCCGGGAACCGACACCGGCCCGGCGGGCGGAATCCGGTCGCTGCCGGTTGCCGCCGCCCGATTCCGTACGATCAGCCGTCCGACCTGCCCAGGGGGCGCAAAGAAGCGGTTGATCACCCGGGTTGTGCGCCGGTGCAATGACTGAATCACGTATGCACAACCGTCTATTTTCAGCCAACTTCACACCCGTGCCCATTCCTTGCCGAATTGGCCGATCAACCCCCTTGCCACCAGGCAGGAAGAGACCGCGCGGTACGCTTCCACCCAACGGGGACGGGCCATCAACGCCAGACGCACTTCCCTGCACGGCTTTCGGATGAAACGCTTCGTGATCGAATGCTTCCCGCCAAGTGGCCTTGTCGACATAACGCCGGTTGGTGAACTTGTCACGCCGGCACCACGGGACGCAGTAGATTCGATCTTGGGTATCGAAGTCTGGGGAACTCGTGCAGGACCGAGGGGAAAAGTGCAGGTGCGACAGGCCCGTAAGGACCAGGGAGACGCGAACACCGAGGGGGGCTTAGCGTCATGAGCCAGGACTCCGCCGCCGCAACGGAGGCTGTACGGAAGCTCAGTGGACGTCGACGACGAGAAGTCGTCGCCGTGCTGCTGTTCAGCGGCGGCCCCATCTTCGAGAGTTCGATCCCGCTCTCCGTGTTCGGAATCGACCGCCAGGACGCGGGAGTTCCGCGCTACCGACTCCTCGTCTGCGGCGGGGAAGAAGGACCGCTGCGGACCACCGGGGGACTCGAACTCACCGCGCCCTACGGGCTGGAGGCGATCAGCAGGGCCGGCACCGTCGTGGTGCCCGCCTGGCGTTCGATCACCTCGCCGCCGCCCGCCGAGGCGCTGGAGGCGCTGCGCCGCGCCCACGAGGAGGGCGCCCGCATCGTCGGGCTGTGCACGGGCGCGTTCGTGCTCGCCGCCGCCGGCCTGCTGGACGGCCGCCCGGCGACCACACACTGGATGTACGCACCGACGCTGGCCAAGCGCTATCCGTCGGTCCATGTCGATCCGCGTGAGCTGTTCGTCGACGACGGCGATGTGCTCACCTCCGCAGGGACAGCGGCGGGGATCGATCTCTGTCTGCACATAGTCCGCACGGACCACGGCACGGAGGCCGCCGGGGCACTGGCCCGCCGGCTCGTCGTGCCGTCGCGGCGCAGTGGCGGCCAGGAGCGCTACCTCGACAGGTCTTTACCCGAGGAGATCGGCTCCGACCCGCTCGCCGAGGTCGTGGCCTGGGCACTGGAGCATCTCCACGAGCAGTTCGACGTGGAGACGCTGGCCGCGCGCGCCTACATGAGCAGGCGGACCTTCGACCGCAGGTTCCGTTCGCTCACCGGCAGCGCACCGCTCCAGTGGCTGATCACCCAGCGGGTGCTGCAGGCGCAGCGGCTGCTGGAGACGTCCGAGTACTCGGTCGACGAGGTGGCGGGCCGCTGCGGCTTCCGCTCGCCGGTCGCGCTGCGCGGACACTTCCGGCGTCAGCTGGGCTCCTCCCCCGCCGCGTACCGGGCCGCCTACCGGGCCCGCCGTCCGCAGGGCAGTGGCGCGGAGCCGGTGACCACGGCGACCGAGCCGGTCGTACCCGCCCAGGGCAATGCGGCGATCCGGCGTGCCGCGGCCACGGCCGCCTCGCCGGGCCCGCATGCCGTCGCGGCGCCGACGGTCGGTACGGTCCAGCCGGAGCAGGGGAAACCCGGCCCCGACGCGTACACGACCGGGCGCCCGACCCTGCCGGGCCAGCGGAGCGCCCCGTAGGGTGGGGCCATGAACGATCGCATGGTGTGGATCGACTGCGAGATGACCGGGCTCTCGTTGACGGAAGACGCACTCATCGAGGTGGCCGCACTGGTCACCGACTCGGAGCTGAACGTGCTCGGCGAAGGGGTGGACATCGTGATCCGCCCGCCGGACGCGGCCCTGGAGACCATGCCCGAGGTGGTGCGGCAGATGCACACCGCCTCGGGCCTCCTCGACGAGCTGGCCGGGGGCACCACCCTGGCCGACGCCGAGGCCCAGGTGCTGAACTACGTCCGCGAGCATGTGAAGGAGCCCGGCAAGGCCCCGCTCTGCGGGAACTCGGTCTCCACCGACCGCGGTTTCCTGGCGCGGGACATGGCGGCCCTGGAGGGCTACCTCCACTACCGGATCGTCGATGTCTCCTCGATCAAGGAGCTGGCGCGCCGCTGGTACCCGAGGGCGTACTTCAACAGCCCGGCCAAGAACGGCAACCACCGGGCGCTCGCGGACATCCGTGACTCCATCACGGAGCTGCGCTACTACCGCGAGGCGGTCTTCGTGCCGCAGCCCGGTCCGGACTCGGAGCGCGCGAAGGCCATCGCGACACGCGTCGCGCCGCCCGCGCCGTAGGACCTTGTGAAGCCGCTGGTCATGGCCCTTTCGGGGGCCGGGATCAGCGGCTGAACAACTGGGGAGCGAGCACCCTCTCGGACCCTGTACACTTTTTCTCGGCCGGTCAGAAAAAGACCGGACATGGTGGGTATAGCTCAGATGGTAGAGCACCTGGTTGTGGTCCAGGATGTCGCGGGTTCGAGTCCCGTTACTCACCCTGAAGGGAAGGGCCCCGGTCTTCGGACCGGGGCCCTTCTCGTGTCTGAGCCCCTCTCAGCGGCAGCCGTGTGACGGCCGTCACGAGGAGTCGCGGACGACCAGTTCGGTGGGGAGCACGATCTGCGGGCGCTCCTGGCTCTCGCTCGCGATCTCCTTGAGCAGTACGCGGGCCATCGTGCGGCCCATCTCCTCGATCGGCTGGCGCACGCTGGTGAGGGCCGGGTCCATGTGGCGGGCCACCGCCGAGTCGTCGAAGCCGATGAGGGCCACGTCGTCCGGGATGCGCCGGCCGGCCTCGCGCAGCACCTGACGGGCGCCCGCGGCCATGACGTCGGAGGCCGCGAAGACCGCGTCGACGTCGGGGCGGCGGGCGAGCAGCTCGCGCATGGCCCGCGCACCGCCCTCCTCGGTGAAGTCGGCCGGAGCGATCAGCCGCTCGTCCGGTTCGAGACCGGCCCCGGACATCGCCTCGCGGTAGCCGTCGAGACGGCGCTGCGCTCCGTAGACGTCCCGGGGTCCGGTGATCGTGGCGATGGCGCGGCGCCCCCGGGAGACGAGATGGCCGACCGCGGCGCCGGCGCCCCCGAAGTTGTCGGAGTCGACCGAGGCGAGCGTTTCGGAGGCCCATCTGCGGCCGCTCATCACGGCCGGCATGCCGAGCTGCTCCAGCAGGTCCGGCAGCGGGTCGTCGGCGTGGACGGAGACCAGCAGCACGCCGTCGACGCGGTGCGCGGTCAGGTACTGGGCCAGCCGGCGGCGCTCGCGGTCGTTGCCGACGAGGGTGAGCAGCAGTTGCATGTCGGTGTCGGCGAGCGCCGCGCCGACACCGCGGACGATGTCGGAGAAGTACGGCTCGGCGAAGAAGCGGGTCTCCGGCTCGGGCACCACCAGGGCGATGGCGTCCGTGCGGTTCCCGGCGAGCGCGCGGGCCGCGCGATTCGGTACGTAGCCCAGCTCGGCGACGGCCGCCTCCACCGCCTCGCGGGTGTGCGCGCTGACCCGTGGTGAGCCGTTGATGACCCGCGAGGCCGTGCCGCGCCCCACCCCTGCCCGTGCCGCGACCTCTTCGAGCGTGGGCCGGCCACCGCTCCGTACTCGCGCTGCCGTCATGGCTGCCTCCCGTTCGCGGTCAATTTCTCACAGCCGGATGGGCAAACCAAGCGTGGGGGGAACGACGGGGACCCGGCCTCCCGCGGCCGGGTCCCCGGGAGGCGGGACGGGGGGGGTGCGGACTCAGCCGAGGCCGGTGGCCGGGGACGGGGCAGGGGCCGGGGGCAGCGCGTGGCGGCGGATGACGTCGGCGTACCAGTGGGCGCTCGCCTTGGGGATGCGGCGCTGGGTGTCGTAGTCGACGTAGACGGCACCGAAGCGCTTGGAGTACCCGTACGCCCACTCGAAGTTGTCCATCAGGGACCAGAGGAAGTAGCCCCGGACGTCCACCCCGTCGGCCGCGGCCCGCCGCACGGCGTCGAGGTGGCCGCGCAGGTACTCGATCCGCTCGGGGTCCTCCACCAGCCCCTCGGGCGAGAGGTCGTCGTCGAAGGCGGCGCCGTTCTCGGTGACCATCAACGGCAGGCCGGGGTGGTCCCGGGAGACGTCGGCGAGCAGCTCGTACAGCCCGTCCGGGTCGATCGCCCAGTTCATCGCGGTGCGCTTCCTGCCCTCGGCGAGGTGGAAGGCGACGTGCTCGGAGCCGGGCCACGGGGAGTGGTCGCTGTTGCCGTGCCCGTCGTCGCGCGAGTCGCCGGAGCCGTCGGCGGGCGTGGAGACCAGCGTCGGCGTGTAGTAGTTGACGCCCAGGACGTCTACCGGGCCGGAGATGGCGGCCAGGTCGCCGTCCCGGACCAGCTCCGGCCAGTCCACCAGGTGCCCGGTGTCGGTGAGCAGGTCCTCCGGGTACGCGCCGCGCAGCATCGGACCGGTGAAGATCCGGTTGCCGACCGCGTCGATCCGGCGGGCGGCGTCCGCGTCGGCCGCGCTGCCGGTCAGCGGGCGGACGTGGTGGAGGTTGAGGGTGACCGAGATCTGCGCGGTGGCGGGGAGGCGGTCGCGCAGGACCCCGGTCGCCCGGCCATGGGCGAGGTTGAGATGGTGGGCGGCGCGCAGCGCGGCGGCGGGCTCGGTGCGGCCGGGGGCGTGCACGCCGGAGCCGTAGCCGAGGAAGGCCGAGCACCACGGTTCGTTGAGGGTGGTCCAGGTGCTGACGCGGTCGCCGAGGGCTCCGGCCATGATGTCGGCGTAGTCGGCGAAGCGTTCGGCGGTCACCCGCTGGGGCCAGCCGCCCGCGTCCTCCAGCTCCTGGGGCAGGTCCCAGTGGTAGAGGGTGGCGACGGGCGCGATGCCCGCTTCGAGGAGCTCGTCGACGAGCCTGCGGTAGAAGTCCAGGCCGCATTCGACGGCGGGGCCGCGGCCGGTGGGCTGCACCCGGGACCAGGAGACGGAGAAGCGGTAGGCCGTCAGGCCGAGCCGCTTCATCAGCGCCACGTCGTCGCGGTAGCGGTGGTAGTGGTCGGCGGCGATGTCTCCGGTGTCACCGTTGCGGACCTTGCCCGGCGTGCGGCTGAAGGTGTCCCAGATGGAAGGGGTGCGGCCGTCCTCGGCCGCGGCGCCCTCGACCTGGTACGCGGCGGTGGCCGCCCCCCAGACGAAACCGGTCGGGAATTCCGCTGCCTCGGGTGCGGCCTTCGGGGCGGTGTCGGGTCGTACGGCAGTCATGCGGGAGCGCTCCCAGGGGTGGACGGGCAGGGACAGGCAGGAGAAAGCGGATGACGCGGTGTCAGCCCTTGACGGCGCCGGACATGATCCCGCCGACGATCCGCTTGCCGAAGATCACGAACACCACCAGCAGCGGCAGCGTGCTGATCAGCGCACCGGCCATCACGATGCTCTGGTCCGGGGTGTACGAGGCGCTCAGCTGGCCGAGGGCCACCTGGAGCGTGGGGTTCTGCTGGTTGAGGGCGAGGTAGGGCCAGAAGAAGTCGTTCCACGCCTGCACGAAGGTGAGCATCCCCAGCACCATCATGGCGGGGCGGGCCACCGGCAGGACCACGCTGCGCACGATGCGGAAGTTGTTCGCGCCGTCGATCTTGGCGGCCTCGACGAGCTCGTAGGGCAGCGCCTCGCTCAAGTACTGCCGCATGAAGAACACCCCGAAGGCGCTCACCAGGGTCGGGAAGATCACCGACTCCAGCTGCCCGCCCCAGCCGATGTCGGACATCATCATGAACAGCGGGACGACACTGAGCTGCGGCGGGATCGTGAGCGTGGCGATGACGCCGGTCATCAGCGCGCCGCGACCCCGGAAGCGCATCTTGGCGAAGGCGTAGCCGGCCAGCGTGCAGAAGAAGAGCGTCGCCGCCGTGATGCAGCCGGCGACGAGGAAGCTGTTGACGATCGCCTTGCCGAGGTGTGCCTGGTTCCAGGCCGCGTCGAGGTTGTGCAGCAGCCGCCCGCCCGGCAGGAACGGCGGTGTGGTGGCGAGCACTTCGTCCTGGGTGTGGGACGCGGCCACCAGCGTCCAGTAGAGCGGCAGCAGCGAGCCGATGCCGACGACGGCCAGGGCGATGTAGGCGAACGGGCCGCCCTGCAACTGCTTGCCCGCGCCCGGCCCGAACCGGCTCGGGCGCCGCGTGTCCCGTCGGCGGGCGGGCGGGACCGTGGGTTCCGGGGCTTTGACGGTACTGGTCATGGTCATGGAATTCGCTCCCGGTCAGACCGCGGATGTGCGTACGAAGCGGCCGATGAGCCGGTTGACCGCGGCGATGATCAGCAGGAGGGCGAGCATCGCCCAGGCCACTGCGGCGGCCGGACCGAGGTGCCCGAGATTCCAGCCGTAGTTGTAGAGGTAGAGGCTGAGCGTCTCGTACTGATTCTCATTGCCGCCTGTGGCTCCGAGCCTGCCGCCCTCCAGCAGCAGCGGCTCGCCGAACAGCTGCATGGAGCCGATGGTCGAGATGACGATCGTGAAGAGGATCGTCGGCCGCAGCGAGGGGATGGTCACCTTGCGGAACTGCTGCCAGCGCGATGCTCCGTCCAGCGACGCCGCCTCGTACAGATCGGCGGGCACGGCCTGCATGGCAGCCAGATAGATCAGGGCGTTGTAGCCGGTCCAGCGCCAGATGACGATGACGGAGATCGCGATCTTCGAAGTCCAGTGGCCGTTGGCCCAGTTGGTGTCGCCGAGCCCGGCGAAGTGCAGTACCCAGTTCAGCAGTCCGCCGTCGGCCCGGAAGACCAGGGCGAAGACGAGGGCCGCGGAGGCCACCGAGGTGGCGTACGGGGTGAGGACGACCGTCCGCCAGAAGGTGCTGGCGCGGAGCCGGTAGTTGAGCAGGTGGGCCAGGCCCAGTGCGACGAGCAACTGCGGGACCGTCGACATGACGCCGATCAGGAAGGTGTTGGTGACGGCCGTCCAGAACTCCGCGTCGTGCAGGATCTCGTCGAAGTTGTCCCAGCCGGCCCACTCCATCTGATTCAGACCGGTCATCTCCACCCGGTGCAGCGCGATCCATCCGGTGTAGAGCAGCGGATAGAGGCCGAACGCACCGAAGACGAGGAAGAACGGGGCTATGTAGGCGTACGGCGATGCCTTGTCGTCGAACCGCCACAGCCGGCTCCGCCAGGTCTGCCGGCCGGATCGGGCCGACGCGTGCGGGGATCCGCCGGGTGGCGGGGCGTATGCGTCCGGGGTGGGAGTCGAGGTGGCCACGGGCGGGAGTCCTTCCCTGGGTGACGGGGCGCCCTGGCGGGGCGTGGGCCGGGGCTGGTGCTGGTGCTGGGGCTGGTGCTGGGGCTGGGGCTGGGTGGTTCGCGCGGGTACGGGGAGGGGCGGACGGGCCGGCGCGGGCGGCTCCGAGGGCCGCCCGCACCGGCGTCGGTCAGCCGATCGCCTTGTCGATCGCGTCGGTCGCGGCCTTCCATGCCTTGTCGGGGCTGGTGCCGCGCTGCTCCATGTTGGTGATCTGGGTCGAGATGGTGTCCTTGATGACACCGTCCTTCGGGCCGAGCACCGCCTCGGGGATGGACTTGGCCTCGTCGGCGTAGATCTGTCCGATCGGGGCGTCGTTGAAGTACGGGAGCTTCGCGTTCTTCACGTCCGGCAGTTCGTACGCGCCCTTGTTGGACGGGAAGACACCGATCGCCTTGAACACGGCCGCCTGCTGCTCGGGCGCGGTCAGCCACTTCACGAGCTTGCCCGCCTCCTCGACGTTCTTGCCCGACTTGGGCACGGTGAGGAAGGAGCCGCCCCAGTTGGCGGCGGTCGCACCCGGCGCGGTGGTGATGTCCCACTTGCCCTTGTTGCCCTCACCGGCGTTGGCAGAGATCTGACCGGCCATCCAGGCGGGGCAGGCGACGGTGGCGATGGTGCCCTTGCGCAGCGCGGGGACCCAGGTGTTGGTGTCGAACTGGGCGAGGCCCTGGGAGAGCTTCTTGGACGCGACCTCGGCGGCCAGGTCCCAGCCCTGCTGGACGCTGGGGCTCTCCTTGTAGATCGGCTTGCCGCTCTCGTCGTAGTACTGCTCGGCGTTCGAGCTCACGACCGCGTTGAACATGGCGCTCGCGGAGTCCATGAAGTACGTCCCCGCCGGGGCCTTCTTCTTGTACTCCTCGCCGAGCTTGATGTAGTCCTCCCAGCCGCCCTCGACCTTCTTGGCGACCTCCGCGCGGTCGGTCGGCAGACCGGCCTTCTTGAACAGCTCGGTGTTGTAGCAGAGGGACATCGGACCGATGTCGGTGCCCGCGCCGATCACCGCCCCACTGGGCGCGGTGGCCTGCTTGGCCTTCCAGGAGACCCAGTCGTCGACGTCGATCACCTTGCCGAGGTCGACGAAGGAGTCCGCCTTGGTGTCGGCGATCTCCTTGATCCGGCCGACCTCGATGCCCTGGACGTCGGCGAGACCGCTGCCCGAGTTCAGCTGCTGGAGCAGCTTGGGGTAGTAGATCTTCTCGTCGGCGGTGACGTCTTCCTTGATCGTGATGTTCGGGTGCAGTTCGTGGTACTTGGCGAAGAGTCCGGCCTCCTTGTAGCCGAACTGCCCGAAGTCGGCGACGGTCAGCGTGATGTTCCCGTTCGCGTCGGGGCCCGTGCTGCCCGACGAGTCCGAGTCGCTGCTGCAGCCGGTCAGCAACAGGGCCGGGACCGTCAGGCCCGTGGTGGCCAGAACCGCGGCTCTGCGGCTCCGGCCGGCGACGGTGCGGGTGATGCGCATTCCACTACTCCTTGTTCCGGGTGGGACGTTCCGGGGTGGGGCTGGCGTTCTGACTGCGCGGCGGGGTCGCCGGTGAGTGCGGGTGCCGCGCGGTTCAAGGGGGAGGGCACGGGCAGTGCCGTTCGGGCGGGAGGACCGCCCGATGTGGGAGCGCTCCCATGCGTCGATGTCGGAAGGTTCCTGCCTTGAAGGGGTGGGTGTCAAGAGTTGAAGACGCTTCCGTTGCCCGAGCGTGTCCGGCAAGTCACGGGACCGTGTCCGGCCGCGGTCTTGCCACAACCCGCACACGCCGCACGGGATTTCGCACCGCCCGGAGAACACACAGGCCAGGGGCCCGGCGGGGAAGGCCACCACGCCGGTCGCCCGGGACCGCACCCGCCGCGCCGCATTTCCGCCCGCCGCCGGGAGCGGGCCTCGTCACCCCCGGTTCACACCGGCCCGCCCGCCGGAAGGTGAACGGGGTGCCATACGGCGGGGCGGTCGGGGGCGGGTCCGCCTTTTCCCTCCGAAGCCGGTCTCCCGCGTTGATCCGAAGCCGGGCCCCGGATTCCCTTGAAGCCAGGGCCTGTCCGGTGGATCAGGGTCGGACAGGCCCTAAGCCGCCCGCAGCCGGGCCAGCGTGGATTCGAGTTCGGCCTGCGCGGCCCGCCCCGCCGACTCCGCGTCCCCGGCGACCACGGCCCGTACCAGCGCGTCATGGGTGGCGTCACCGTGGTCCGGATCCTCGCGGCGCAGGCCGAACAGCTCCACGAGGTCGATGAGCCCCTGCCGCAGTGCGGGTGCGAACTCGCCGAAGAGATCGGTGAGTACGGGATTGTGGGCCGCGGCCACCACGGCCCGGTGCAGTGCGATGTCCGCGTCCACGAACTCCGCGTCTCCCCCGGCCCCCGCCGCCCGCCGTGCGGCGAGCGCCGCGTCGAGGGCGATCAAGTCCTCGTCCGTACGGCGCCGGGCGGCCAGCCGGGCGGCCTGGACCTCGATCAGCATGCGCACCTCGTACACATCGGTGACCGCGGCCCGGCGCAGCCGGGTCGGCCAGTCCTCCGTCACCCGGTCGGCGATGACGAAGACGCCCGCGCCCTGGCGGGACTGGAGCAGTCCGAGCGTGGCCAGGGTGCGTACCGCCTCACGGACCGTGGAGCGGCCCACGCCGAGCGTCTTGGCCAGGGTCGTCTCGCCGGGGATCTTCGTGCCGACCGGCCAGTGCCCCTCGGTGATCTGCTCGCGCAGATGGTTCGTGGCCTGTTCGACCAGGGGGCTGGGGCGGAGCGGACCGAGCGAGGACACGGGGTTCACCTGTCAGGTTGTCTGAGGACTTGTTGTGTGGCTACTCTACCGGCCATGACGCACAGCGGTCTCCTTCTTCTCGGCTGCCGCGGCGGGGCCTGAAGCGACCGGCACCCCGCCGCGGGGTGCCGTGCTGCGCCGGTCGCGTCCGGCGATGCGAGAAGAGACCGTCCTCATGTCCGACCGTCAGTCACCGATGCACGGCTTCCCCACCATCTGCACCCCGCGCGGGCCCGTGCCCGCCGACGCCCCCCGCTGGAATCCGCAGCGGGCGAGTTCCATGCCCTCCCACCGCTATCGCTCCGCGTTCGACCGCATCGAAGTCCCGCTGACAGGCCGTACCTGGCCGCAGGCCCGTATCGAGCATGCCCCGCTCTGGGTGCCGGTGGATCTGCGCGACGGCAACCAGGCGCTGGCCGAGCCCATGGACACGCCGCGCAAGCGCCGGATGTTCGATCTGCTCGTCGCGATGGGGTTCAAGCAGATCGAGATCGGCTATCCCTCCGCGAGCCGCACCGACTTCGACTTCGTCCGGCACCTGGCCGGAAGCGGCGCCGTGCCGGCCGACGTGACCGTGGTCGTCTTCACCCCGGCCAAGCAGGATCTGATCGAGCGGACCTTCGAGTCCATCGAGGGGATGGACCGCGCGGTCGTCCATCTGTACATCCCGACCGCCCCCGTCTGGCGCGACGTGGTGCTCGGCCGCAGCCGGGCCGAGGTGCACGGCACGGTGCTGGAGTCCGCGCGGCAGATGGAGCGGCTGGCGCGGGCGCGGCCCGGGACGGACATCCGGTTCGAGTTCTCCCCCGAGGTGTTCGTCCTCACCGAGCCGGACTTCATCCTGGAGATCTGCAACAGCCTCACCGAGCTGTGGGACGCCACCCCGGACCGGCCGGTCATCCACAACCTGCCCGCCACGGTGGAGATCGCGACGCCGAACGTGTACGCGGACCAGATCGAGTACATGCACCGTCATCTGCAGCGACGGGACTCGGTGATCCTCTCCGTCCATCCGCACAACGACCGCGGCACCGGCACCGCGTGCGCCGAACTCGCCGTCCTGGCGGGCGCGCAGCGGGTGGAGGGCTGCCTGTTCGGCAACGGGGAGCGCACCGGCAACGTCGACCTGGTCAATCTGGCACTCAACCTGCATGCCCAGGGCGTCGACCCGATGATCGACTTCTCCGACATCGACGAGATCCGCCGCACGGTCGAGTACTGCAACCGGCTGCCGGTGCCGCCCCGCCACCCCTACGGCGGCGATCTCGTGTACACGGCGTTCTCCGGCACCCACCAGGACGCCATCAGCAAGGGCTTCGCCCACCACGCGAGCAGCGGTTCCGAGCTGTGGTCGGTGCCGTATCTGCCGATCGACCCGGCGGACGTGGGGCGTACGTACGAGGCGGTCATCCGGGTCAACAGCCAGTCGGGGAAGGGGGGCATCGCCCATCTGCTGCGGAGCAACTACGGGGTGGATCTGCCGGCCAGGCTGCGCGCGGACTTCTCCCGCACGGTGCAGGCCGCGACCGACGACAGCGGTCTGGAGGCCACGCCGAAGGATCTGTGGGAGCTGTTCGACACGGCGTACCTGACGCCCGGACGGGACGGGAGCGTGGCCCTGACCTCCTGGTCCACGGACCGGAACCCGGCCGGCGAGCACCGGTTCATCTGCACGCTGCGGGTGGACGAGCGGGAGGGCGACTACGAGGGCACGGGCAATGGTCCGGTGTCGGCGTTCACCCGTGCGCTGGCCGCCGCCGGCATCGAGGTGGACATCCTCGACTTCACGGAGCACGCGACGGGTCCGGGGCAGGGCAGCCCGGCGATGGCGTACGCGGAGTGCCAGGTGGGCGGAGAGGTGTGCTGGGGAGCGGGCCAGGACACCTCCGTCCTCACGGCCTCGATCCTGGCGGTGCTGTCGGCGGTGAACCGGGCAGAGGGGACGCACGGCCGCACCGCATAGGGGCGCGCATCCCGGCCGGTTGTGGGGGCGGCCGGTATGCGCGGACGATGTCGGGACCGAGCCCGGTCGACCCCACCGCGCCCTTCGTGCCCCTCGCCCCGCCCCGCCCGCTGCCGCCGCGGGCGAGGGCCGCCACCGGGTCGGCGATGCCGCCGCCCGCGCCGCCCCGAAGCCTTCCGTCTCCCCGCTCCGGCAGCCGTCCCGCGCCCGCACGGGCCGCCCCTCGCCCGCCCGTTCCGCCACGGGCTCGGGCACGGTGAGGAGTTATACGACCGAGGGCGGCCGGGTGGTCATCGAGCTCGGCGGGCACTCGGCGAAGCTGGTCCCGGCGACCCCGGCGCCGGACTGGTCGGTGCGGGTCTGGACGAACTCGACCTGGGTCCGGGTGGGGCTCGGCCGGGACGGCGGTACGACGGTGTCGGTCTTCTGCACCTGGAACGACCATCCGCCACAGGTCGAGATCGTCTGACCGGTCATCAGCGTCTATCCGAAGGCCGACGGCGGCGGCGCCGGGGACGGCTTGGCGTCCGCGTCACTCACCGGCGCCGCACCGCCGGTGAAGTCGGCGAGGGCCTGCCCGTGTTCGACGCGTCCGGGATGCGGATCGGTCGCGACCCGGCGGGTCAGCTCCGCGACCTTCAGCGGCAGGTCCGAGGCGAGCAGCACGGCGTTGCCGAAGCGGCGGCCTCGCCACACGGTCGGGTCTGCGGCGAGCGCCAGCTCGGGGAAGACCGTGGCCGCGGTGGCGATCTGGCCGCGCAGATGGGTCAGCGGCGGCCCGTCCGCGAGGTTGGCGACATAGCTCCCGCCGGGCTTCAGGACCCGGCGGACCTCGGCGAGGAACTCGGTGCTGGTGAGGTGTGCGGGGGTACGGGCCCCGCTGAAGACATCGGCGATGACGAGATCCGCCCAGCCGTCCTGGATCTTCCCGAGCCCGGCGCGGGCGTCGGTGGCCCTGACCCGGATCCTGGCCTGCGGGTCCAACGGCAGCTCCCGGCGGACCAGTTGGACGAGCGCGGCGTCCACCTCGACGATCTGCTGGGTGGAACGGGGCCGGGTCGCGGCGATGTAGCGGGCGAGCGTGAAGGCCCCGCCGCCCAGGTGCACCACGTGCAGGGGCTGTCCGGGGGATGCGACGAGATCGGCGATGTGGCCGATCCTGCGCTGGTACTCGAAGGACAGGAACGTGGGGTCGTCGAGATCCACATGGGACTGCGGGGCGCCGTCCAGCGTCAGCGTCCAGGCGCGTGGCCGCTCCCGGTCGGGGACCAGCTCGGCGAGGGAGCCGTCCACCGGTTCGGCGAGGGGCTCCGCCCCGCGCCCGGCGCGCCCGGCACCGCGTTCGCCCCTGCCCTCGGCCTTGTCCCCGGTCCGGTTCCCGGCCTTGCGGTCGGACCGCTTGCGGGCGCCCGCACCCCCGCTCGACGCTCCTCGACGTGCCACCGCTGCTCGTGCCCGCTCACTGCTCTTCGCTCCGGACCGGTACAGGACCGGCCGTGCCGGGGAAACCCGCCCACCTGCCCATTATGGGCACGCGGGCGAGGACCGGACGTCAGCGGCAGTTGTCGGCGGCTTCGATCAGCCGGGCCGCCTGATCGAGCGCGGCCCGCAGCACGGCCGGGTCGGTGACCGGGGCGTCGTCCTCCGGCGGCAGCAGCCAGCCGCTGCCGGTGACCGGCGGCTCGGCGGGGATGCGCAGCCCGCGGCCGGCGGTCTGCGTACAGGCGCTGCCCGGCACGTCCCATGCCTCGGCGGTCCCCGGCGGCACGAGGAAGCCGAGGGTGTCGCAGGCGCCGTCGTGCAAGACCGGGCCGATGTCCTGCTCGGCGTCCCGGCGCAGGATGTCCACGGCCTCCAGGCCCTGGCGGGCCGGGACGGTCACCAGGTCGCAGGGTTCGGCACCGTGGTCCTCCGTGGCCGTGGTGGGCGCCGGAGCGCCCGTTACGGCCGGGGTCGTCGCAGTCGTCCGCGAGTCGGTCTCCGTGCCGAGATGCAACAAGGGACCTCTCCTCTCATCGCCGGGCGGAGCCGGATTCCGTCTCCGCATGGACCAACGCGCCGACGGCGTCAAGGGCTACGGTGCCACGCCGCCGCAAAGGGTGGCAGTTCATGGCGGATCGCAGGCGAGATGCCCGCTTTATTGGCAAACGCTCCGTGTGTGACTCGTCACAGCGGGTACGTTCTTGCTCCGCCGGGACACCGGAAGCAGGAGGCCCGGCTGCAGAAGAGAGGTCCCCGCCCATGGTGTCGACAGGGGCAGTTCCCAACCTCGCCTTCCGGCGGCTGCGCGGCCGGCGCTCCGCCGGGGAGTTCGCTGCCGCGGTACGCAGATCGGCCCGCGAGATCGGCGAGCAGGTCGCGTGCGACGCCCGGTACATCGGACGCGTGGAGTCCGGGGAGATCCGCTGCCCCAACTACGCGTACGAACGGGTCTTCCTGCACATGTTCCCCGGAACGACCCTGGCGGACCTGGGCTTCTCACCGCGCGAGACCGTACGCGGCCGGGGGGCGCGGACCACTGCCGAAAGTCCACCGCCCCCTACGCTCCACAGCGACCCCGACGAGGAGAGCGACGTGCTGCGTCGCGTATTCATGACGAGCGGCACCACCACGATGGCGACCGCGACCCTGGGCCCGTGCCTCGGCTCCACATCTGCCGCTGCCGCCGCCCCGCCCGACCCGTACCGGGTCGGCGAGAGCGAGGTGAGCGCCGTCGAGAAGGCGGTGCGGCAGATCCGGCTGCTCGACGACCGGCACGGCGGTGACGGCCTGTACCGCAGGGCGTCCCGGCCGCTGCGGGCGGCGTACGCGCTGCTCGACTCCGGGGCGGCCACCAAGCGCTCCACCGCCGACAGACTGCATGCCGGAGCGGGCGAACTGGCCATCTCGGTGGGCTGGCTGGCCCATGACTCGGGCCGGTTCGAGGACGCCCGCTCGCACTACGCGGAGGCGCTCGCCACGGCGCGGGTGGCCGGTGATCCGGCGCTGGAGGCACACGCGTTCTGCAATACGTCGTTCCTGGCCCGGGACACCGGGCGGCCCCGCGAGTCCGTGCGCGCGGCGGAGGCCGGACAGCGGGCGGCCCAGCCGCTGGGCTCGCCCCGGCTGCTGGCACTGCTCGCGCTGCGGGAGGCGGGGGGCCGGGCGGGGCTCGGGGACCGTACCGGCTGCGAACGGGCCCTCGGCCGGGCGCACACCGCGTTCGGGCGCGGTCCGTGCGACGCCGATCCGGAGTGGATGACCTTCTTCCGGGAGGCGGAGCTGGAGATGCTGGAGGCGCAGTGCTGGTCGGCGCTGGGCGACTGGTCGCGGGCGGCCCGGCACGCGCGGCGGGCCACCCGGCTCCAGGACCCGCACTTCACCCGGAACCTGGCGCTGTACCGGGCCGAGCTGACCTGGGACCTGGCCCGCGCGGGCCGGGCCGCGGAGGCGGCGACGGCGGGCCACCGGGTGCTGGACCTGCTGGACCGCGTCCAGTCGACCCGCATCCGGGCGATGCTGGCGGAGGCGGTGGGAGTGCTGATGCCCCAGCGGGGCGTGGCGGAGGTAGGGGAGTTCCTGGAGCGGCACGCGGAGGTGACGGAGGCCGCCACGTCCGCGTAGGCCTCAGCGGTCCAGGTGGCCCGTGTCGTTCCAGCGTTCGATCGCGGGGGCCCCGTACGCCCACCCGAGCACCGACAGCGACGTCGGATCGAGCCGGATCCGCGCCGCGAACGACACGTCCTCGCCGAGCCACCGCGCGCCCAGCGCCCGCAGGATGTGACCGTGGGCGAAGACCAGCACATCGCGGTCGGCCGAGCGGGCCCACGCCACGATCTCGTCGGCGCGGGCGGACAGCTCGGCCAGGGTCTCCCCCTCCGGCACCCCGTCGCGCCAGATGAACCAGTCCGGGCGGATCGCCTTGATCTCGGCCGGGGTCATCCCCTCGTACGCCCCGTAGTCCCACTCCATGAGCGCGTCCCACGGCTCGGCCCGGTCCGCGAATCCCGCGAGGTCGCAGGTCTCCCTGGCCCGCAGCAACGGGCTGGTGCGCACTTCCAGGCCCGGCAGGTCCGCCCACGGCCCGTGCCGCAGCCGCTCGCCGAGGAGCTTCGCGCCCGCACGGCCGGCGTCGAGCAGCGGGATGTCCGTCCTGCCGGTGTGATTGCCCTTGACGGACCATTCCGTCTGGCCGTGCCGGGCGAGCAGGATACGCGGTGCCATGACGGCTCTCCCTGAACTGAGATCTGAGGCCGGCGATCGAGACGATACGGATCATCCGGTTTTCCCATCATCGCGCACGTGATCGCGAGGCAACCTCCCGGGCCGGACCGACGTCCCACTCTGCGCAGAGAAATCTGCGCGCGCAGGGGGCTCCGAAAGGACCCCCGGGGAATCGCGACCGAACCGCACCGTACGGTTGAACGCCCGCCGTCGGTCGCATGAACACATGATGGAGAGCTTCCGGATGCAGCATGCCAGCACCGCGCCCGCGCCGCGCCCGCGGCCCCGTTGGTGGACCGAGCTGCCACTGCTGGCCCTGGTGTACGGGGCCTACTCGGCGGGCCGGCTGGTGGCGCGCGGCGACGTGTCCACCGCCGTCGACCACGGCCTGAGCATCCTGCGCCTGGAGAAAACGCTCCACATCAACCTCGAACATCCGCTCAACCGGCTGCTCACCGCGCACCCCTCGATAGGCATACCCTCCGACTTCGCGTACGCGTCCCTGCACTATCTCGTCACCCCGGCCGTCCTGATCTGGCTCTTCCGCCGCCGCCAGGAGGTCTACCGCAAGGCCCGCACCTGGCTGATGACCTCCACCCTGCTCGGCCTGATCGGCTTCACGCTGATGCCGACCTGCCCGCCCCGGCTGCTGGAGGCCCAACACGGCTTCGTCGACACGATGGCGCAGTACAGCTCGTACGGCTGGTGGGGCACGGAGGCCAGCGCCCCGCGCGGCATGGGCGGAATGACCAATCAGTACGCGGCGATGCCGAGCCTGCACGTCGGCTGGGCGCTCTGGTGCGGAATCCTGCTGTGGCGCCACAGCAAGAACCCGTACGTCCGGGCCGCGGGTGTCGCCTATCCCCTGATCACCACGTTCGTGGTGATGGGCACGGCCAACCACTACCTCCTCGACGCGGTCGCGGGCGCCGCCGTGATGGGCGTCGGAGCCCTGCTGGCCCGGCCCGTGACGCGCCTCGCGGACCGGATCAGGGACCGGGTCGAAGCCCGCTTCCCGCGGGTCGCCCCGGTCGCGAAGTCCCCGATTGTCAGTGCCGGATGCAAGACTTCCGCGGGTGAGCGAATCCCTGGCCAGCGGACCACCTCCGCAGACTCCACCGATGCCGCGGCATCGGCCGACGCAGACGCCTCGGCCGGTCGCGCACCCCGGGCCGACACCGGCGCCCCCGCAGGAGCGGGAGCGGCGGGGGACGACACTCCGGCAGCGGCTCGCTGAGCTGCGGGGACCGGCCGTCCCGCCCCGTCCGCTGGACGCCCGCGCGCTGGCCGCCCTAGCCGCCAATCCGGGCTGCCGGCGCCGCGCCCTGCTGGACGGCGCCGGAGTGGACAAGGCCGCGCTGGCCACGGCGCTCGGTTCGCCGGCCCCCTTCGGCCAGTCGCAGTTCGCCTTCGTCCGGGGCAACGCCTTCGAGGCCAAGGTCAAGGCCGACGGGGGCACGGAGCTGATGCGGCTGCTGCACGAGCACCTCGGTGGCGGTGGCGGGGCGCCGCACGAGGTCGCGGTACCCGATCTGACCGCGGCCGGGCCCGAAGGCCGCGCCGCGCGTACGGCGCTGGCGCTGCGGGAGGCGACCGAGGCGGGCGGCTGGGCGCTGCTGGACCACCCGATGCTGGCCCTGGAGGTGGCGGGCTCCCCCGCCTATCTGGAGCCGGACGCGGTGGCGGTGCACCCCGACGGCACCTGGACGGTCGTCGAGATCAAGTCCTTCCCCATGGTCGACGGCTCGGCGGACGCGGCGAAGGTCGGCGCGGCGGCCCGGCAGTCCGCCGTCTACGTGCTGGCACTGGAGCGGATCGCGGAGCTGACCGAGGGCGCCGAGGTCGGCCACCGGGTGCTGCTGGTCTGCCCGAAGGACTTCTCCAACCTGCCCACCGCCTCGGTCGTCGACGTACGCAAGCAGCGCGCGGTCACCCGCCGCCAGCTGACCAGGCTGACCCGGATCGAGGACATCGCGGCGGCCCTGCCCGAGGGCACCACCTTCGACCCGGAGTGCCCCCGGCAGCAGCTCGACGCCGCGGTCGAGTCGGTCGGCGCGGCCTACGCCCCGGAGTGCCTGGCCGCCTGCGAGCTGGCCTTCCACTGCCGGGCGAAGGCGCGCGAGGCCGGTGCCGTGGAGGCGCTGGGGCGGAGTGTGCGCGGTGAGCTCGGCGGGCTGACCACGGTGGGCGAGGTGCTGGCCGCCGCCGCGGGCAAGGAGGGCGACCCGGCGGATCCGACGGTCGCGGCCCTGCGGCGCGCGGCGGCCCTGCGCGCCGAGGCGCTGGCGGGCGGTCCGGCATGTCGCTGATCAGCACCCTGGCCCGGCTGGAGGCCGTGGAGAGCGGCCGGGCCCGGCCGATGGCGACGGTCCTGCACCGCCATCTCACCGACCGGCCCCTCGTCCTGGTTCCGCTGACCACGGCCGGTGAGGCGGGCGCCCCGCTGGGCGCACTCGTCGGCACCGACCGGGAGGCGCCCCGGCTGCTGACGGTCTCGCAGCCGCGCGACCGGGACCTGCGGTTCGCGTTCCTCGCCGAGCTGGCCGAGGCGGTGCTGCCGCACATCGAGGCGTACGAGGACGTCGTCGAGCCGGCCGAGCGCAACGAGACCGATCCGGAGACCGGGAAGAAGGTCAAGGTCGAGATCGAGCTGTGCGCGGACGCACCGCAGCTGATCGTGCCGAGCCGGGCGGGCATCGAGTTCGTACGGCTGCTGGGCCGCTCCATGCGGTTCCGGCGCACCGCCGAGGACGATCCCGACGCCCCGTACCCCGCGCCCGCCCGGGTCCCGCTGCTGGGCCGCTGGCTGACGCACTACGGGGAGCGGGCCAGGGTGCCCGGCTCCTCGCTGCTGCTCGCCGCGACCGATCTGCTGAACCGGCACTGGGCGACCGGGCAGAGCAGCCTGGAGGATCAGCACCTGGGTGCGCTGCTGGCCTGGATCGACGCCCCGGCGGGCGAGTCGGGCGCCTCGGCGGCACTCCGTGCGGAGCTGGCGCGGGACGGCGAGGGACAGCTGCTGTGCCCGCCGGCCGGTCCGGCGACGGACCCGGCGTTCGACAACCGGCTGCTGGCGCCCGCCATCGAGAAGTACGACCGGGCGCGCACCTCGCTCGCGGCGGCCGAGGACGGTCTGGCGGCCGATGCCCGGCTCGCCGAACTGACCGCCGCCGAGCGGGAGATCAGGGCACGGCTGGCCGGGGTGACGCGGCCGACGTGGGACACGGTGTGGCGGGGGCTCGACCTGCTGAGGGAGCTCCCCGAGGGGGCCAGGGCCGAGGACCGCTGGACCAGGGACCGCTGGTCGTTCACCGGTCACCGGGACCGGGTGCGCTCGGGTGAGCCGCCGCAGCCGCGCCGGGACGACGCGGTGACGGCGGCACAGAAGCTGGCCTCGCGGGAGACGGCCCAGGCCCAGCTGGAGGCCCAGGAGGCGCTGGACGATCCGCTGGTGCTGGCCGGGCGGCGGCTGGCCGGCGAGGCCTTCCTCGCCGAGGTGACGGAGGTGGTGATGGCGTACAGCGAGTCCAAGCGCCCGTCGCCGCGCCCGCTGGTCACGGTCCGCACGGACGAACACCCGCACCTCGGCGAGCGCACCAAGGTGTACCGCTCGCTGGAGGGCAGGCCGCAGACCGCCGAGTTCGTGGGGTACGCCGAGCCGGAAGGCGGGGGCGCGCCCCCGCTGGTGCTGCGGATCCTCGACCGGATGGGCCGGAGCAAGGAGCCGGCCCCGGGTTCGGTGCCCGAGCAGGGTGACCGGATCGCCTGGACGCTCTTCGAGCACGATCAGCGCGGCGGCCCGAAGCTGCCGGACCCGGAGCAGACACCTTGGACGCACGGCGGCCCGCCGGGTGCGGCCGGGCATGCCGAGAGCCCCGACCCCGTGACCGCGGAGGACCTCCTGTGACGGCCGTATTCGACCCGGGCGCCCAGGCCGCGCGGGCGACCGACGCGATCCTCGCCGACACCCTGGGCGGTACGTCGCGCGGCATCGTGGTGGACTCCCCGCCGGGCGCCGGCAAGTCGACGCTCGTGGTGCGCGCCGCACTCGAACTCGCTTCGGCCGGCCATCCGCTGATGGTGGTCGCGCAGACGAACGCCCAGGTCGACGACCTGGTGGTGCGGCTGGCCGAGAAGGATCCGGGGCTGCCGGTCGGCCGGCTGCACAGCAATGACACCGACCCGTACGACAAGGTCCTGGACGGGCTGGCCAACGTACGGAAGTCGGCGAAGGCGTCCGATCTCGCCGGGCTCGACGTCGTCATCTCGACGGCCGCCAAGTGGGCGCATGTGAAGAACGTCGAGCCGTGGGGCCACGCGATCGTCGACGAGGCGTACCAGATGCGTTCGGACGCGCTGCTGGCCGTCGCGGGGCTCTTCGAGCGGGCGCTGTTCGTCGGCGATCCGGGCCAGTTGGACCCGTTCTCGATCGTCGGCGCGGACCAGTGGGCGGGGCTTTCGTACGACCCGTCCGCGAGTGCGGTCTCCACGCTGCTCGCGCACAATCCCCGGCTGCCGCAGCACCGGCTGCCGGTGTCGTGGCGGCTGCCCGCGTCCGCGGCACCGCTGGTCTCGGACGCGTTCTACCCGTACACCCCGTTCCGCAGCGGTACGGACCACGGCGACCGGCGGCTGTCGTTCGGCGTCGCGTCCGACGGCTCGGCCCCGGACCGGGTGCTGGACGAGGCCGCGGAGTCCGGCTGGGGCCTGCTCGAACTCCCGGCCAGGCACACCCCGCGCACCGACCCGGAGGCGGTGCGCGCGGTGGCCCTGGTCGTCCGCCGGCTGCTGGACCGGGGCGGCGCGGCGACCAGCGAGCGCTCCCCGGACCCGGTGCCGGTGACGGCGGACCGGGTCGCGGTCGGCACCGCCCATCGCGACCAGGCCGCGGCGGTCCGGGCGGCGCTCGCGGAGCTGGGGGTGACGGGCGTCGCGGTGGACACGGCGAACCGGCTCCAGGGCCGCGAGTTCGATGTGACGGTGGTCCTGCACCCGCTGTCCGGCCGGCCCGACGCCACGGCCTTCCATCTGGAGACGGGCCGGCTCTGCGTGCTGGCCTCGCGCCACCGGCACGCCTGCATCGTGGTGTGCCGGGCGGGCGTCGCCGAGCTGCTGGACGAGCATCCGTCGACGGAGCCGGTGCAGCTGGGCGTCACGGTGAAGTTCCCGGACGGATGGGAGGCGAACCACGCGGTGCTGGCGCATCTGGCGGAGCACCGGGTGCGGTGGGCGGGGTGACGGCGGCGAGGGCCCGGGTCCTCGCCGTGCGCCGGGCCCTCTTGCGGGACGTTGGACAATGGAGGGTGGCCATCGGCCCGACCCGAGGAGGCAACACCACATGGCACAACCCGAGCGGAACGGGCAGCAGCGGCTGCGCCCCGCGCCCCTGCTCTTCGAGCCGTCGGCGGCGGCCGCCGATCCTGAGCACTTCTTCGACCTGGAGTCGATGGACGACCCGAAGGAGTTGCTGTCCCGCGCCACCGAGCTGACCCTGGCGTTCCGTGCCGCGGCCGACCGCGCGGTCGAGTTCCAGGCCATCGCCGCCGCCCAGCTCGCCGATCCGCGCCGGTTCGACCGGCTCACGACCGCGGACATCGCGCAGCGCGCGCAGTGGACCGAGGACTATGCCAAGAAGATGGTCGAGTTCGGCCGGAGCCTGCTGGGCGGTGCCACGCCCTGAGGCCGTACCGGGCCGGCCGTCGCAGGCGGCCGGAGCACGGCCATCGGGCCGGTGACGCCCCTCCGCTGGGCAGGTGACCGGCCCCGGTCGGCACCCCGGGCGGGCCGCCCGTCCCGCCCGGTCCTGACTCCGGGTAGCACCACTGGCATATGCCCGAGCGCAAGATACTCCTCCCCACCCCGGCCTGTCCCGGTTTCCGGCAACTCTCGGAATCCGCTCGATCACTCCAGGTAGATATGTCGGCATGACCGCATGGCTGCCAGACAACTCGACCCTGCACCACGGCGACGCCCTCCACCACGGCGCCGATGTCTTCGCCGTTCTGCGGAATCAGGGCGCGAACCAGACGGCGCACGTCACGGCGGCCGGTGCCGCCTGGCTCGCCGGCGCCGCCGCGTATCCGCGCAGCACGCTGGCCCAGTGGGAGGCCCACCCCTCCTCGCCCGGGGTGCTGCCGTGCGGGTCGGCCTTCGACGTGGTGAACGTGCCCACTCTCTTCGGGCGCCGGATGCTGGAACACCTGTGGTCCGACGGTCCCGGCTCCGGGCCGGTGGCCACGCACCGCGGCCGGATGCTGCTGTTCGCCTCGCCCGGCACCGCCCAGCGGCTCCCCTCGCTGCTCGACTGGGAGGAGTGGGGCGGCGGGCCCGAACCGCGGGCCGCCATGGGCCCGAGAGGCCGGGACGGCGGCGACGGCGACGGCAAGGTCCCGCCGCTGCTCTGCCACGGCACCGGGGACGCGGTGACCGTACCGCCCCTGATCTGCACCTCCACCACCCCCGGCCCCCGTTGGCTGGTCGCCCCCGACACCCGCAGCCCCTGGCTGCCGGGCCCCGACGTGCTGCTCTGGGCCTGTGTGCGGGTGACCAGGTCGGCACCCTCGTCGGTGGCCAGGAATTCGATTTTTCCTCCCGCCGATCCGGGTGCTAATGTCTACGACGTCAGCAGGCGCCGCTAGCTCAGTTGGTTAGAGCAGCTGACTCTTAATCAGCGGGTCCGGGGTTCGAGTCCCTGGCGGCGCACAGACGGAAGAAGCCCCCTCGCGGAAGCGAGGGGGCTTCTTCGTGTTCGAGGAAGCCCGGAGAACCACCCTTTACGTTCCGGTGGTGACACGGACCGTCCAGGCACCCGACGGCGTCCGGTCGGCGACCTCGACCTTTGTGTGCCCGCCGGGGATGCTGTACGTCTCGCCGACCCGCAGCGGGGCGTCCGCGAGCGGCGCGTAGACCGAGCGGTCCCAGCAGGCGTCGGTGCGAGGGTGGGTGTCGATGACCTCGACCGGACCGCCGCCGGACGGGGTCTTGCTGCGCACCCGGTAGAGCAGGACACCTTCGGTGCAGGTCGCGCTGTCGTTGCCGGTGGCGCTGCGGGCCTCGATGGCCACGGCGCTGTCCTCGCCGGTCCTGATCACCGCGAGCCGGGTGCCGATGGAGGCCCCGGGCTCGGGCACGGCGGCCATCGGCTCCAGGGTGATGTCCCGGCTGCTCTGGACGCAGATCACCTGCCTGTGGTCCAGCCAGCCCAGCTTCCACTTGTGCCAGCCGAAGAAGTCCGGCGCGAGTCCGAACTGGCTGCCCATCACGTCCCAGTCGCCGACGTAGGTGTCCCAGTCGCCCTTGCCGTCGGACGGCCGGTGGTAGAGGTCCGGCAGGTCGAAGACGTGCCCGGTCTCGTGGGCCAGCACATTGCGGTCCGGCGGATGCTGTTCGAAGACGGTGACGACGCGGCGGATGGCCGTGCCGTCGGCGTGCAGCGGCTGTTCGAAGTTGACGACCTTGGTGGCGTCGGAGTCGACGCCCGGGGCGTCCGGGTCGGCGACCAGATAGACGATGTCGTACCGGGAGAAGTCCACCTTCGGATCGGCCGCGGCGACGGCGTCGCGCAGATAGCTGCTGCGCCGGTCGTTGTCCCAGTCGCGCCGTATGCCGTACTGGTCGGACGTCTTGGGCATCCGGATCCAGTGCCGCATCGGGTGCGGGCGCAGGGTGAACTTCCCGTACGAGGCGCGCTGGAAGAACCGGGTGGTGGCGGGGAAGTGGTCGGCGGCGAGCTCGCCGGGGGTCATGACGGGGGTGTGGTCCGGGAAGGAAAGGAAGATCATGACCGCGTCGAGGGGATGGTCGGGGCGGGGGTAGGCGCCGTTCCAGTCACTGACGCCGAGCGAGTGGTGCGCCTCGGTCCGGGGCAGGGCACAGGGGCCCGCCTCACCGGTGGCGGCCACTGCGGGCCCGGCGACGAGGGAGGTGGCAGCGAGCGCCAGAAGAGAGGTCACGGCGGCACCCACAGCGCGCAGGCTCGGCCACTCGACTCCCCCGGATCTGTGCTGACGCGGCACATCTACCTCCGGGTACGAGATGCGGTCACCCACCCACCCTGTGATGATTCAAGGCTTTCGTCCTGTTGAGCTGCCCCAGTCGAGTCAGCGGTCGACCGAGGCCCCGGCCCTCACAGACAGTCACAATCGATCATCGAGGCATTGCAGGAGAACATAATTACTCAGAAGTGATCGGTTGCGGGCAAAACGGAGCCGCGCGCGAATGGCCCATGTGGGGCGAACGCGGGGCGCGGAAGGGTCGGGCGCTGGAACGGCCGACGCACCAACCTCTATGCTTCACCAGGCTTTCCCGCGTGGTTTCCGCCTCCGACCCAGGCGCTCCACGCGGCGGGCCAGTCCGGCCACACCTGTTCAGGACAGAACTGCACGGCGGGAGCGAACGGTGAGCGGAACCTCCGAAGGCCCCGGGCCCGCGGCGGGCACACCCCGGTATTCCGCAGGACCGGCGGCCACGGATCGTCACACTCCGTGGCCGCCTGCCGGAGCCGAGTGCTCCGAGCCGCACGGCTACCGGGCCGCGTTCCTGGCCGCCACGCTCCCGATGGCCGTCGTCGATCGCGAGGGCCTGGTCGTCACCGCCAACGAGGCCCTCGGCGGCCTCCTCGGCCTCACCGCCGCGGGGCTGACCAACCAGTCCGCCGCCGATCTGCTCGACCTCGCGGCGGACGGCCGCACCTGGCACGCGTACCGCGAGGTGCTGCACGGGCGGCGCTCACGGTTCCGCTGCACCCATCGGCTCAAGCACCCCGACGGACGCGCGCTGTGGGCCGAGGTCACCGTCGTACCGATGCCCGAGCAGAAGGCCGGCGCGGGCGACGGTTCCGGGCCAGGCCGGGTGCTGCTCTCCGTCTCGGACATCAGCGACCGGCGCGAGCTGCAGAAGCGGCTGCGCCACCTCCAGATGCACGACCCGGTGACCCGGCTGCCCAACCGGACGCTGTTCTTCGAACGGCTCTCGGCCGTCCTGGAGACCTCGGCGTACGACGACAGCACCTCCGGGCACGGCCGGGTCGGGCTCTGCTACCTGGACCTGGACGGCTTCAAGGCCGTCAACGACACGATGGGGCACCGGATCGGCGACCGGCTGCTCGCCGCCGTCGCCGCACGGCTCACCGACTGCGCGGCCCAGGGCGGCCCGCACCGCTCCGGCGCCCATCTCGTGGCGCGCCTCGGCGGCGACGAGTTCGCGATCCTGGTCGAGGACTCGGCCGGTACGAAGCAGCTCACCGACCTGGCCCGCACGGTCCTCGCCGCACTGCAGCAGCCCTTCGACCTGGCCGGGCAGCGGATCTCCGTGTCCGCCTCGATCGGGGTGGTGGAACGGGCCGTGACCGGCACCTCGGCCACCGGTCTGATGCAGGCCGCCGACACCACGCTGTACTGGGCGAAGGCGGACGGCAAGGCCCGCTGGACGGTCTTCGACCCGGAGCGCAACGCCCACCGGATGACCCGGCAGACGCTCTCGTCCAATCTGCGGCCCGCCGTGGAGCGCGGCGAGTTCACCATCGAGTACCAGCCGCTGGTCGGCATGGCCGACGGAGTCGTGCGCGGGGTGGAGGCCCTGGTCCGCTGGAACCACCCCCAATTCGGCATGCTGTCGCCGAATCGGTTCGTCGCGATCGCCGAGGAGGACGGCTCGATCGTCCAGCTCGGCCGGTGGGTGCTGCAGTCCGCCTGCCGCCAGGCCCGGCGCTGGCAGCTGGAACACCCCACCGATCCGCCGCTGTTCATCAGCGTCAATGTCGCCGTGCGCCAGGTCTGGGACTCCGACCTGGTCACCGATGTCGCGGAGATCCTCGCCGAGACCGGCCTCGATCCCTCGCTGCTCCAGCTGGAGCTGACCGAGTCCGCGGTGATGGGCTCGGCCGGACAGCCCATCCAGGCACTCCAGTCGCTCAGCAACATGGGCGTGCGGATCGCCATCGACGACTTCGGCACCGGCTACTCCAACCTCGCCTATCTGAGCCGGCTGCCGGTCTCGGTGCTGAAGCTGGACGGCTCCTTCGTGCGCGGCTTCCGCTACGAAGGCGGCGCCCACCCGAGCCCGGCCGACGAGACGATCGTCGAGGCGATGGTGCAGCTGGCGCACCGGCTGGGCCTGACCGTCACCGCGGAGTGCGTGGAGACGGCCGGCCAGGCCGAGCGGCTGCGCAGGATCGGCTGCGACACCGGGCAGGGCTGGCTGTACTCCCGCGCGGTGGCCCCGGAGCGGATCGCCGAGCTGATCGGCACCCGCCCGATGCAGGGCTGACGCGGTCCGGCCGCCGAGGAAGCCGGGGTCAGGCCGTGGGCAGCCCGTACGCGTCCGCGATCAGCTCGTAACTGCGCAGCCTCGCCCCGCCGCCGTGGGCGTTGGCGGTGATCATGAGTTCGTCGGCGCCGGTGCGCTTGGCCAGGTCGTCGAGGCCGGTACGGACCTGGTCCGCCGTGCCGTGGACGATGTTGACGAGCCAGCTGTCGACGAACTCGCGCTCCATCGGGCTGAAGGCGTACGCCTCCGCCTCCTCGGGCGTCGGGACCAGACCGGGGCGACCGGTGCGCAGCCGGACCATGGACAGGGCGCCGGAGAGCACCTGGCGGCGGGCCTCGCGTTCGTCGTCGGCGGCCAGGGCGGAGACGCCGATCAGGGCGTACGGGGCGTCGAGCACCGCGGACGGCCGGAACGACTCCCGGTACAGGTCGAGCGCCGGAATCGTGTTCTGGGCCGAGAAGTGGTGGGCGAAGGCGAAGGGCAGGCCGAGCACACCGGCCAGCCGGGCGCTGAAGCCGGAGGAGCCCAGCAGCCAGACCGGCGGGCGGGCCGGCGACTGGACGCCGCCGTCGGCCGTGGCCTGGACCGGGCCGGGGACCGCGTGGATGCGGGCGTAGGGGTGGCCGTCGGGGAAGTCGTCGTCCAGGAACCGGGTCAGCTCGGCGAGCTGCTGCGGAAAGTCGTCGGCCCCCTCGTTCAGCCGGTCGGTGCGGCGCAGGGCGGCCGCCGTCGCGCCGTCGGTGCCGGGGGCGCGGCCGAGGCCGAGGTCGATGCGGCCGGGGGCCATGGCCTCCAGGGTGCCGAACTGTTCCGCGATGACGAGCGGTGCGTGGTTGGGCAGCATCACGCCGCCGGAGCCGAGCCTGATGCGCTCGGTGTGTGCGGCGAGGTGGGCCAGGATCACGGCCGGGGAGGAGGACGCGACGCCCGGCATGGAGTGGTGCTCGGCGACCCAGTAGCGGTGGAACCCGCGGCGCTCGGCGAGCTGTGCGATGTCCACGCTCGTGCGCAGCGCCTGGGTGGCGGTGCGGCCCTGCCCCACGGTCACCAGGTCCAGCACGGAAAGCGGAACGGCGGCCGTTCCCTCCGCCCTGCCACGGATCTCGTCGCCTCGAATCTCGTCCACGTCCTGGCCTCTCCGGTGATGCGCCTGCGTCCGGCTCGTATGTCCGGAATCGCATAACAGGAGGTTGTCTCCGTTTTATTCCCCGGCAGCTCCCCGTACGTCTCGGGCAAAGGCCGGGCTACTTTCCGGGCCACCCGCGCCTGCCGCTGTGCGCACGTTCCCGGCCCTCGCCCCAGGCGGCCACCGGGGCCGGCGGTGCCTCCCGGGCGGCGAAGAGCCTGCCCAGCCTCGGGGACCACGCGCGGCGGCCGGCCAGCCGCAGCCCCTCCCGGACGGTGACCTGGTTGCCGGTGAGGACCGGTTTGCCGAGGAGTTCCTCCAGTTCCGCCTCGTGCCCGGCGGTGTGCAGCGCCGTGTCGGGCAGCAGCACCGCGTCCGCCTCCGGCCGGTCGGCGGCCGCGGCGAGTTCCTTCACCCGGTCCAGGTCCCAGGCGGCGGCCTCGGTGGCCGATCCGAGCGAGGCGGCACGGGTGACGGCGACATCGATGCCCGCGGCGTGCAGGAAGTCGGCGAACAGGCCGGTGACGCGTTCGGAGTAGGTGGAGGCGACGGCGACCCGTTCGGCGCCCAGCTCCCGTACCGCGTGGGCGAAGCCGAAGGAGGTGCTGGAGGCGGGCACGCCGGCTGCTCGGGCCAGGGCGGCGGTCTGTTCATGGGCGCCCTCCCACCCGTACAGGAAGCTGCCGCCGCAGCTCGCCCACACGACGGACTCGGCACCGGCGCGCTGGAGCTCCTCCACCCCGGCGGCCAGGCGCTCGGGCGCGCCGGTCCGCATCAGCGCGTCGATCCCGTAGGCGTCCTCCTCGACGTCGGTGCGGCTCACCACCAGCCTGACGGCGTCCAGCAGGACCTCCATCCTCGGGAAGTCGTCCTCCGCGAAGTGGCCCGGGTAGAGAAATCCGACGGTCGTCATGTCCACAGGTCCGCCCTTCCTGTTCCGGTCCGGGGCGGGGAGCGTCACCCGCGCCCGCATGCCCCGCTCCCTCCAAGTATTCCCCCATATGTCGTGACTCCCACGGCGCCTTGTTGACGGGCACGGGCCCGGGTGCGAGCGTGGTCAATCCGCACCTCCCAGACGCAGCGGAGCGACCGCCTCTCATGTCAGAGCCCACCCTGCTCGTCCTGGACACCGACCCGTCGCCGCGTCTCGGCCGGCTGACCGGCCGGGCCCGGATCCGGTACACGGACGAGGCCGGTCTCGCCGCGCGGCTCCCGTCGGCCGATGTGCTGCTGGTGTGGGACTTCGCCTCCGACGCGGTACGGGCCGCCTGGCCCGGCGACGGCCCGCGCCCGGCCTGGGTGCACACGGCGAGCGCGGGCGTGGACCGGCTGCTCTGCCCGGAACTGACGGCCTCCGACACGGTGCTGACCAACGCCCGGGGCATCTTCGAGCGGCCGATCGCCGAATACGTGACCGGCCTGGTGCTGGCGTTCGCCAAGGACCTCCCCGGCACGCTGGAGCTCCAGCGGCGGCGGCAGTGGCGCCACCGCGAGAGCACCCGGCTCGCGGGCAGCCGCGCGGTGGTCGTCGGCGCGGGCCCGATCGGGCGGGAGATCACCAGGCTGCTGATCGCACTGGGGGTCCAGGTGGCCCTCGTGGGGCGCAGGGCGCGGCGCACCATCCACGGCGCCGAGGATCTGGACCGGCTGACCGCCCTGGCCGACTGGGTGATCTGCGCGGCTCCGCTGACCGAGTCGACCCGCGCCATGTTCGACGCCCGGTTCTTCGGGCTGATGCAGCCGTCGGCCCGCTTCATCAACGTGGGGCGCGGGCCGATGGTCGTCGAGGAGGATCTGGCCGAGGCACTGCGCAGGCGCTGGATCGCGGGCGCGGCGCTCGACGTGTTCGAGCAGGAACCACTGGGGCCGCAGAGCCCGCTCTGGGACGTACCGGATCTGATCGTTTCACCGCACATGAGCGGCGACACCGCGGGCTGGCGGGACCGGCTGAGCGAGCAGTTCGTGGCGATGTACGAACTCTGGGCGGCCGGGGAGCCCCTGCCGAACGTGGTGGACAAGCGGCGCGGTTACGTCCCCGTCCGGGAGCCGGGCGAGTGACCGGGGCCGGTCGGGGCCGATGGCCGACCCGGCCCTCCCGCCACCGGCCCCTGCCCATGACCGACCGTCATGGGCCGTTCCGCACAGGGGCGTACGCGCCGTGACCGGACATCGCCCCCACTCCCGCACGGAACACGGGAAGGTCACCGTCCGGACACCGTTCGATTACATGCGGCCCTCTCCTGCATAGACGTACGGGATCGGGCAGGCGCTCACCCTGTCCGGACTGTTCGACCGCTCCAGGAGATTGCGAACCATGGCTGACTTCCCGAACCTGTCCCGCCGGGGCTTTCTGAACCGATCGGCAGCCATGGGGGGCCTGCTCGTCGTTCCCGGTCTGCTCTCCGCGTGCAGCAAGACCGACGCCGGTTCCGCGGACGGCGCGGGGGCGCTCGACAAGCTCCGCAAGCAGGGCTTCGTCCGGGTCGCGTACGCCAAT
The DNA here is from genome assembly GCF_026340595.1 of Streptomyces sp. NBC_01363. Classification (GTDB taxonomy): domain Bacteria; phylum Actinomycetota; class Actinomycetes; order Streptomycetales; family Streptomycetaceae; genus Streptomyces. The sequence goes on along the minus strand of NZ_JAPEPF010000001.1, from coordinate 2,804,457 downwards.
GAGGCCCCGTACGGCTATCTGGAGGGCAAGGAGCTCAAGGGCGAGGCGCCCACCCTGCACCGGGAGATCTTCAAGGCGCTCGGCGTCGACGAGCTGAAGCCGACGCTCTCCGAGTGGGACGGTCTGATCCCCGGACTCCAGGCGGGCAAGTACGACGTGGTCAGCGCCGGGATGGCGATCACGCCCGAGCGCTGCTCCAACGCCCTCTTCTCCGAGCCCGAGTTCATCTCCCCCACCGCTCTGATGGTGAAGAAGGGCAACCCGAAGAAGGTCACCGACCTGGCCTCCGCGAAGGCCGCCGGGATCACCGTCGGGGTGATGTCGGGCGCCGTCGAGGCCAAGTACGCCGAGGGGGCCGGCATCTCCGCGGACCGGATCAAGACACTGCTGAAGCCGCAGGACGGCGCCGACGCGCTCAAGAGCGGCCGGATCGACGCGTTCCTGCTCACCGGGATCTCGCTGCGCTGGCTGGCGAAGACGAACCCGGACACCGAGGTCACCGACGCCTTCCTGCCGGAGCTCGACGGCAAGAAGCAGTACAGCCCCGGCGGCGCCGTCTTCCGCAAGGGCAACGAGGACCTGCGGGACTCCTTCAACCGCGAGCTGAAGAAGATCGTCGCGGACAAGTCGCGCTACGTGGGCCTGCTCCAGGAGTACGGCTTCGGGGCCACCGAGCTTCCGCCGGCCACGTTGAAGACGGCCGATCTGTGCAAGGGCTGACGGGGACGGACCGCGCCGCATGAGTGATTTCTTCTCCGCCTTCCTCGACGATCTGCCGCAGTTGCGCTCCGGGTTGTGGGTGACCCTGGAGGCCACCGTCCTGGGCGCACTGGCCGCCCTGCTCCTGTCGTTCGTCCTCGGCCTGATGTCGATCAGCCGGCTGCTGGTGCTGCGCGGTGTGTCACGCGTGGTCGTGGAGTTCTTCCGCGGCACCTCGCTCTACATCCAGTTGTTCTGGCTCTACTACGCGATGCCGACGCTGACGGGGTACCAGCTGGACCCGCTGCTCTGCGGTGTCGTCGCCTTCGGCCTCAACTACGGCGCGTACGGCGCCGAGGTGGTGCGCGGGGCGATCGGCTCCGTGCCGCGCGGCCAGTACGAGGCGGCCGTCGCGCTGAACATGTCGCCGCTGCACCGGATGCGGAAGGTGATCCTCCCGCAGGCCTGGGTGCAGATGATCCCGTCCTTCACCAATCTGCTGATCCAGCTGCTGAAGTGCACCCCGCTGCTGTGGCTGATCTCCGCGGCCGACCTGATGACCGTGGTCCAGCAGCTGCGCGACCGCACCGGCGAGACGCTCACCGCGTACCTGACCCTGCTGGCCGTCTACTTCGTGCTGGCCTACGCGCTGACCCTGCTGATGAATCTGCTGGAGCGGAGCGCCAAGCGGCGGCTCGGGCTGCACACCGGCGCGGGTTCGCTGCTGCGCAGCCGCAGCGCCACCGGAGCCGTCGCCACGACGACGGGAGGTGCCCGGTGAACGGTTTCGACTGGGACGCCGTCCAAGACGCCCTGCCCCTGCTGCTCCGGGGTTTCGAGGTCACGCTGCTGGCGACCGTCCTCGGCACGCTCGTCGCCGCCGTCCTGGGGCTGGCCATCGCGGTCGCCGGACGGGCCCCGAGCAGGTTCGTGACGGTGCCGGTGCGGGTCGTGATGGAGTTCATCCGGTCCACCCCGCTGCTCGTCCAACTGGTCGGCGCCGCCGCCCTGTTCACCTCGGTGGAGCCGCTGACGATCGGCATCGTGGTGCTCGGCGTCCACTACGCCACGTACACCTCCGAGGTGTACCGCGCCGGGATCGACGGTGTGCCGAAAGGCCAGTGGGAGGCCTGCCGGGCGCTCTCGCTCACCCCACGGCGGACCTGGCAGGCCGTGATCCTGCCGCAGGCGGTGCGCAGTGTGCTGCCCGCCCTCGGCAACTACGCGATCTCGATGTTCAAGGAGACCCCGTTCCTCGCCGTGATCACGGTGCAGGAAATGGTCTTCGAGGCCCGCAAGTACGGCGCCGACCACTTCGCGTACACCGAGGTCTTCACGCTCGCCGGCCTGATCTTCCTGGTCGCGAGCTACCCCACCTCGCTCCTGATGAGAAAGCTGGAGAAGCGTCTTGGCCACTGAGCCCCTCCCCCTGCACAAGCCGGTGTCCGCGGCCCCCCGGGACGCCGTGCCGGCCGCCGTGCCCGAAGCCGCGCCGGAGACCGACCGACCGCTGGTCCGTTTCGACGACGTCGTGAAGCGGTACGGCGACCATGTCGTCCTCGACCGGCTGAACTTCTCGGTGCGGCGGGGCGAGCACATCACCCTGATCGGCCCCAGCGGTTCGGGCAAGACCACGATCCTGCGGCTGCTGATGACGCTGGAGAAGGTGAGCGACGGCGTGATCTGGGTGGACGGCAACCCGCTGTCCCACATCGCGGCGCCCGACGGATCGCTGAAGCCCGCGAGCGAGAAGCATCTGCGCGAGGCCCGGAAGAAGATCGGCATGGTCTTCCAGCAGTTCAACCTCTTCCCGAACATGAAGGTGCTGCAGAACATCACCGAGGCCCCGGTCAACGTGCTGGGCATGGACCGCGACGAGGCGGAGAGCCGGGCCCGGGAGCTGCTCGACCTGGTGGGGCTCTCGGGGAAGATCGACGCGCACCCGTCCCAGCTGTCCGGCGGTCAGCAGCAGCGGGTGGCCATCGCCCGCGCGCTGGCGATGCGGCCGGAGATCCTGCTGCTGGACGAGGTGACGTCGGCGCTCGACCCGGAGCTGGTGGCGGGCGTGCTGGACCTGCTGGGCGACATCGCCAGGAACACCGACATCACCATGCTCTGTGTGACCCACGAGATGAACTTCGCCCGGGACGTCTCGGAGACGGTACTGATGTTCGATGCGGGGCGGGTGATCGAATCCGGATCACCGGAAAAAATCTTCACCGATCCGGAGCACGAACGCACCCGCGAATTCCTCGACGCAGTGCTGTGACCTCGCCACTCGCCTCCTGGCAATGACGCTGGCATATGCCGGACGGATGCGCCCCAGCTCACGGAGCCGGGGCGCGCCGACGAGTCGCCAACAGCCGCCCCGGAAAGGGGCCTTGGCGGCTATCGTGAGGGCAGAGCTTGCGGTCACAACCTGGTAGGGGGAAACCGTGACGTTGAAGCCCGAACCGACCGCACCGTTCCATTCGGTGCAGTACGCCCTTCGCGTTCTCGAAACGGTCTCCAAGCACGGCAACGGCGTGACGGACACCCAGATCTCCCGGGAGACGGGACTGCCCATCGGGCATCTCCGCTCCCTGCTGCTGACACTGCGCCGCGAGGGCTACGTGGAGCAGGTCACCGACGGCGCGTACGTCATCGGCGCCTCGCTCCTGCTCCTCGGTTCCGGCCCCGCCCGCAGACAGGCGCTGGAGACCAAGCTCCAGCAGACACTGGCGCAGCTGCGCGATTCGGTCGGCGCGGCGGTCTACATCAGCCGGTACGTCGACGGCGAGATCCGCGTCACGCAGTACGCCGACGGCCCGCTCACCCCCGCGGTCAACGAGTGGGTGGACTTCCGGTCGGCCGCGCACGCCTCGGCGGTCGGCAAGTGCCTGCTGTCCCAGCTCGACCAGAACGGCCGCCGCGACCACATCTCCCGCCACAAGACGCCCCGGCTCACCTCGCGGACGATCACCAACGAGAAGGCGCTCTTCTCCAAGCTGGACAGCCAGCCGGCGACGGTCCCGGTGCTCGACATCCAGGAGTACGCGGTCGGCACGGTGTGCGCGGCGGTACCGCTGACGGCCGGGTCGTCGGCGGGCTGCCTGGCACTGTCGCTGCCGATCGAGGACGCGCACCGGCTGCACTCGGCGGCGGACACGCTGAACCGGCGGGCGGCGCCGGTCCTCCTCTCGCTGGCGCTCTAGGGTCCGCCCGGCAGGGGTGTCATCAGCACCCCTCGGGAGCAGGTATTATTTTCGAGTCAGCAGGCGCCGCTAGCTCAGTTGGTTAGAGCAGCTGACTCTTAATCAGCGGGTCCGGGGTTCGAGTCCCTGGCGGCGCACAGACAGCGCACTGGGCGGTTCACGTACACACGTGAACCGCCCAGTGCGTTTTTTGCTGCCCGGCGAGATGTACGAGCGTTTTACACACTCGTACTAGACAAGCGTTTTAAACACTCGTACATTTCCTGGCATGACGAACGCTACGAGCACCACCGCCGAGCGCGGCCACCTCGCCGGTCGCCGGGAATGGACCGCCTTCGTGGTCCTCCTGCTTCCCCTCCTCCTCGTCTCGATGGACATCTCCGTCCTCTTCTTCGCGATCCCGTCCATCGACCGGGACCTCGCCCCCAGCGCCACCCAGCAGCTCTGGATCTTCGATGTGTACGCCTTCGCCCTGGCCGGCCTGCTCATCACGATGGGCTCGCTCGGCGACCGGATCGGCCGTCGCAAGCTGCTGCTCCTGGGCGCGTTCGCGTTCAGTGCCGCGTCCGTCGCCGCCGCGTACGCCAACAGCACCGAGATGCTGATCGCGGCCCGCGCCCTGCTCGGGGTCGGCGGGGCGACGCTGATGCCGTCGACCATGGGGCTGGTACGGAACATGTTCCGCGACGAGCGCCAGCGCGGCCGGGCCGTGGGGATCTGGTCGGGGGCCATGGCGGGCGGAATCGCGCTCGGCTCGGTGCTCAGCGGGGTCATGCTGGAGCACTTCTGGTGGGGCTCGGTCTTTCTGATCAATGTGCCGGCGATGGTGCTGCTGCTGGTCCTGGTCCCGGTACTGGTCCCGGAGTTCAAGGACCCGAACCCCGGACGGTTCGACTTCCTGAGCGTGCCGCTGTCGATGGGGTCCGTGCTGCCGGTCATCTATGGCATCAAGGAGAGCGCCGCCCATGGGCTCGATGTTCGGAACGGGCTGATCGTCGCTGCCGGGCTGCTCGTCGGCTGGTTCTTCGTCCGCCGCCAGCGCGTCCGCGGTGACGCGATGATCAGCCGGGAACTGTTCCGCGACCGCGGCTTCTCGGTGGGCATCGGGCTGAACGCGCTGGCCGCGTTCGCGATGATGGGTTCCTCGTTCTTCACCACGCAGTATCTGCAGTCGGTGCTCGGCATGGGCACGATGGAGGCCGCGCTGTGGAGCCTGGCGCCGTCGCTCGCGGTGGGCGCCGCGGCCCCGACGGCCACGGCCGTCGCCCAGCGGACCGACCGCGCTCGGGTCATCTGCGCCGGTTTCGTCATCGCCGCCGTCGGCTTCGCCGTCCTCGCCCTGACCGGTACGGACTCGCTGTGGCTGCTGCTCGGCGGCTGTGCCGTGATGAGCTGCGGCATCGTCACCGTGATGGCGCTCGTGTCGGACCTGGCGCTGTCCACGGCCCCGCCGGAGAAGGCGAGTTCGGCGGCCTCGTTGCTGGAGACCGGTCAGGAGTTCGGCGGTGCGATGGGGATGGCCCTGCTGGGTGCGGTGGCCACCGCGATCTACACCGCGGACATGCCGGGCTCGGCTCCGGAGGTCGCCCGCAAGACCCTCGCCGGTGCGGTGGCCACGGGGGACGGTTCGCTGATCTCGGTCGGGCGGGAGGCCTTCGTGCACAGCATGCAGTACGCCTCGGTGGCCGGGGCCGCGCTGCTGCTGGCGGGCGCGGTGCTGGCCACGACGCTGCTGCGGAGGGCGGGGGCCGCGGGGGCGGACGCGCAGGGGGAGCCGGCCCTGACGAACTAGGGCGTGTCCACCCGCGTCGCCGCTGTGTCCTCGATCGCCGGACGGGCTTGAATTCCACGCCCGTCCGGCGCATTCGGCCCGTCCGGCGCTCGAGGACGGAATGCGGCACGCCCGTGTGCCTCGTACTCGCGCAGCAGGGCGCTCAGTTGCTCGTCGCCGAACGGCTCGTACCCGACGCCGGTCCCGTTCCACCACACGGGATCACCGCACCAGAATCCCTCCCGGCGCAGCCCCACGCGGTGCACCTTGTTCGTCGCCGTCACCGGCATCGACGGGACGATCCGTACGAAGGCGGGGGCCATCTTCGTGCCCAGGTCCGTCTGCGCCGCGAGGAACGCGGCGAAGGCGGTCGGGTCGAAGGCGGCCCCCGCCCGCATGGCGAGCGCCGCCATCACCTGGTCCCCGGCGACCGGGTCCGGCACCGCGTACACCGCCACGGCCGCCGCCTCCTCCCAGAGGGCCAGGATGTTCTCGATCATCGCGGCGGCCAGGTTCTCGCTGTCCACCCGCAGCCGGTCGTCGGTGCGGCCCGCGAAGTAGAGGAAGCCGTCGGCGTCGCGGAAGAAGAGGTCCCCGGTCCAGTACCAGCCGCCGCGCACCCGCTCGGCGTCCGCCGCCGCATTGCGCCAGTAGCCCTCGAAGGGCGTACGCCCCCGGTTGACCAGCTCCCCGATCGATTCGGCCCCGTTGGTCAGCCGGCCAGCCCCGTCGAAGACGGCCGTGGCCCGCTCCTCGCCGGTCTCCGGGTCCACGACCGCGAGATCGTCACAGGCCGACGCCTTGCCGATCGCCCGCTCCGGGGTGTCCCGGGTCCGCTGGATCGCCGCACCGCCCTCGGAGGAGCCGTAGCCCTCCACCAGCCGCACCCCGAACCGCTCCCGGAACCGGGCCGCGTCCACCGCACCGGCCTCGGTGCCGAAGCCCAGCCGGAGCGGGTGCTCACGGTCGTCCGGGCGCTCGGGGGTGGCCAACAGGTACTGCACGGCACGGCCGACATAGGTGAAGTACGTCGCCCCGTGCGCCCGCACGTCGTCGAGGAATCCGGAGGCCGAGAAGCGGCGGCGCAGTGCGACGGCGGCCCCGCCGGCCAGTGCGGGCGCCCAGTCGGCGATCACCGCGTTGCCGTGGAACATCGGCATGCAGATGTAGTGGACGTCCTCGCGCCGGACGCCGAAGTGGTCGACGAGCGACCGCCCCGCCGCCGCCAGCCGTCCCTGGGTGCAGATCGCGGCCTTGGGCGCGCCCGTCGATCCGGAGGTGAAGTAGAGCAGCATCCGGGTGCCGGGGCCGATGTCCGGCTGGACCGTGTCGCCCGGCTCGGCTCCGGCGTACGGGGCGAGGAGTTCGGCGTACGCGTCGGTGTCGGCGACCAGCATCCGGACACCCGGGAGGTCCAGGCCGTCGAGCAGCGGCAGGTGGGCGCGTTCGGTGACCAGGACCCGGCAGTCGGTGTGCAGGATGTCCCGGGCCAGTTCGGCGCCACGCCGGGTGGGGTTGATACCGGCCACGGCGGCCCCGGCCAGGGCCGCCGCGCTCAACCAGAGTGGGAATTCGGGGGTGTTGTCCAGCAGCACCCCGAGGTGCGGTTCGCCGTCCGCCGACAGCAGATCCGCCAGGAGCGCGGCCCGTGCGGCAGCGCCCGAGGCGACCTGGTGATGAGTGAGGACGGTGTCCCGATGCCTCAGTCCGGGCCGGTGGTCGCCCCATTGGCGCTGTACGAGCTCCGCTACGGTGCCTGCGCTCCTCATGGCGCCGCACGGTAACTGACTATGCGTCAGAACTGAACATCGGAGCAGGCGTAGAACGCGTTCGCCGTGTCAGCGATGTTCCAGACGCTCAGGATGATGTGCTTCCCGCTCTTCTGGGTGGGGATGGTGCCCTGCTGGGTCAGGGTCGCCGGGGGCTGCTTGCCGCCGTACGGCACCGTCATGAAGGGCTGCGGCTCCAGGTCCGCCCTGGTGAGCGGCTTGGTGGGGTCCCAGCCGTCCTTGGTGATGTAGTAGCGGAAGTCCGTCGTGGCGTGGCGCGCGGTGAACTGCCAGCGGAAGTTGAAGCCCTGGCCCGCGGTGACCTGGGTGGCGGGCCAGTTGCCGCCGCGCGGGTCGTCGAGCTGGGCGAACTCCCCGTGGCCGCCGGAGCAGATCTTGCCGTCGGCCGGACCTGCCGCCGGGAAGCCCTTCGGGCCCTCGACGCTCTGCGGCTCCCACTGGATGTTGCCGCAGCCCGTCACCGTGCCGTTGGCACAGAGCTTCTGACGGCTGATGGGGTTGTCGGTGTAGCCGTGGCTGCTGGCACTGCTCGTCGCGAACATCGAGACGCCCGCGATTGCCAGGCCGACCACGGCCGCGCTTGCCCTTTTACGCATTGCTGTCGCTCCTCAAGAACGTGGGGGAGGTTCCATGAGTTGTGCTGCGCGCGCGCCCTGCGGTCTAGACCAAGACTTAGATTATTGACGGGATATGAACATGTCCAGACCAATGGGAGTCCGATTCCGCTCAGCCGGCTCAGCGGCCCCGCGGGACCCTCAGGCACCCTCCCCGCCGCTGCGTCCGGTGTAGAAGGCCACCGTCAAGTCCTTGACCAGGGACTTCCGTTCGTAATCGTCCAGCTCCACGATGCCCCGGGCGGTCAGCCGGTTGACCGTGTCGTCGACCGCGTCGACCACCGAAGTCAAGACGCTGTCGCGGTGCTTGGCATCGATGGCCGCGATCCGGCGTCGCTGCATCGCCGCGGCGACCTCCGGCGCGTACTCGATTCCGGTCGGCTGCGCCGAGTACACCTCGATGCCGACGGGCTCGCAGTCCGCCTTCAGCATCCGGGTCAGGGCGTCGCCGACCGCCTCGGCGTTGCGCAGGGTGTGCGCGTCCTCGTGGAAGGCGTCGGCGGGCAGCTGCGAGAGGACCCGGGCCATCGCCGCCTCGACCTGCTCGCGCAGATACGCCTCGTGGTCGGCGACCCCGAGCGCCGCCCGCACCGTGTCCTTGATCCGCCACACCACGAGGACGACGACGCGCAGCGCCGTACCGTTGGCGTCCACGGCGGGGAGCGGTTCGCTGCGCCAGTGCCGCAGGCGTACGTCGACCCGGCGGCGCAGCAGCAGGGGGCTGATCCACATCAGCCCGGTCCGCCGCACGCTCCCCCGGTACTCGCCGAACAGCGTCAGCACCCAGGCGTACCCCACGCGTCCGCGGCTCAGGCCGCCGAGCGCGAAGAGCACCACCGACCCCAGCGCGGCGAGCGCCGCCCAGGCACCGATTCCGATCCCGTCGTACGGGCGCGAGCCGATCCCGAACCGGGCGAGCGCGGCGGCGGGCAGCGCGCCGACCCACCAGAGCACGGCGCCACCGGTGGTGGCCCCGGCCAGCCCGGCGAGCAGCGCGAGCCAGCCGGGGAGCGCGGGCCCCGGCCGCTCGGCGAGCCGTGGATCACCGACCGGCGCCGGGCGCGTCGAGGGCCGCACCTGCGGCCCCCTCGGCACGGGCGGCCGCCGCACCCCCGCCTGCGGCTGCTCGTCATCGGCTTCCCGCCGCACGACACCGGCGGGGAGCGCGGCCGCGTCGACACGGGCGGCGTCCTCGCGGAAGAGCAGGTGCACGGGGATGGTCGCGGTCCGCTCATTGGCGATGACCGCGTGGTGCCGCCCGGTCCCCCACAGCGATTCACCGGACTGCTCGGCCCCGTCGCCGCCGGAGACGGGGAGGGAGTCGAAGACGGTGTCGGGGACCGTGCGGATCCGGGTCGAGGACGGGACGGGTGCGATGCCCGGCACCGCGGCCGGGACCGACACCGAGGCGGAGGTCGCGCCGAGCGCGGCATCCATGTCCTCGCCCGGGACCAGATCCAGCACGAGGTCGACCACGGAGTCCGGACCGGCGGCCGGCTCGGACCCCGGTCCCGGAACGGGACCCAGCCCCCCCGCCGGCACCCGCGGCCCTCGCCGAATCCGTCGCTCCGGCGGGCCCGTCCGGGCCGCCGTCCGCCCGCTCGGGCGGCGCCACCCGGTCCGGGCCGCACACCCGGACCGGCTCCGGCCCCCGCGCCCCCTTCCCTGGCCTTCCGTCCTCCGAGGTTCCGGAGCTGTCCGACACCGTGGATCGCATACCCGCCTCCGTCATGTCCGTCGTCACCCGAAGAGTCGCCGCCAGGTCTCCGGACCGGGGTAGCCGTCGGCCGCTCCGCCCCGCCAGCCCTGCGCCCGTTGGAAGGCCTCGACGTTGCGCCGGTCCGCCTCGGTCCACCGAGGGCCGGGGCCCGACATGTAGTACTTGCCGAATCCCTTCTTCACCAACTGCTTGCCGATCCTGTCGACATGGCTGTTGGACTGTCCGGGCCGGAAATAGCCCCGCCCGGGGAACTTCGAATCCGGGTTCGAGTCGCCGTGGCCGGCTCCCGTTCCGCTGCCGGTTCCGGCGGCGGGGATGTCCCGGCCGGTTCCGTTGGCCAGGAGCCGCCAGGTGTCGGGGCCGGGGATGCCGTCCGCCTCCTTGCCCCGCCAGCCCTGGGCCTGCTGGAACGCCCGGGTCGCGCGCCGGTCGGCGTCGCCCCAGCCCGGCCCGGGGCCGACCGTGTAGAAGCGCTTGCCGCCCCGTTCCACGAGCATCCGGCCGAGCTGGGTGACGTACTTGTTGCTGGCACCGGGACCGAACTTCCCGGCCCCCGGGAACCCCGTCACCGACGAACCGCTGCCGGCGCTTCCGCCGCTGAGGCCCTTGTAGCGGTACGCGACGTAGTTGCCGGAGTTGGTCCAGTACGCCATGGGCGTCGTCTTCTTGCGGGTGTGCGGCTTCGTCTGCTCGTACGCCGTGTAGTGGGTGTGCGTGTAGTCGGTCCAGCCGCCGAAGATCGTGACGTGCGAGCCCTTCGAGGGATTGGCCGGGTTGTGGAAGAGCAGGATGTCGCCGGGCTGCAGCTCCTCCCGCGCGATCCGCTTCCCGAACGCGGCGAGGCTGCCGGTCCACTCGTTGCCGGGCAGGTCCCAGGCCATCGACACGAATCCCGAGCAGTCCTGCCGGTAGCCGTCGTTCCAGTACTTGAGCATGCTGTACGGAACTTCCGCGGACACCCACTTCTTCGCGCGGTTGATGATGTCGGCCCGACTGCTCTTGCGCAGCTTGGGCGTGGTCGTCGTGGACGAGGGCGGTCCCGAGGCGCCGCCGCCGCTCAGCGGTCCGGGCCCGCCCTGCGGGCTGTCCCCGTCCGGGTCCGTCCGGACGGCTCCGGCCGCCTCCGCCGCCCGGTCGCCCGTCGTGCCCGTCGCGCTCGCCGCCTCGGCGACGCCGGAGCTCAGCACCACTCCGGCCGCGGTGGCCAGCACCAGGGCGCGGCGTGCACCATGCGCGGCCGGATGACCTCCGTACCGCACGGGCAGTGCACTGGCGGCGGTCCGCCGCTGCGCGGCGCACCCCGCACAGGTGCAGTCGATGGCGGGCACGTACTCCTCGAAAGCCGGCACAGTCATGCGATTCCCCTCCGCACTCGTCAAGATCTTTGGGCGCATCTGCACGGGCGCCAGTGTCTCAACTCTCCTGACATATCGCATTTTGACGGACAGAAGAGAAAAAACGACCATCCGACAGGCCGCGATGGACGGTAAATGGTCAGGAGCACCCCCCGCCTTCGGGTAGAGTTCTCCAGGTCAGCAGGCGCCGCTAGCTCAGTTGGTTAGAGCAGCTGACTCTTAATCAGCGGGTCCGGGGTTCGAGTCCCTGGCGGCGCACGCAGAGTCAAAGCCCCCTCACCGCGCGCGAGGGGGCTTTGCTCGTTCATGAACCTCCCACGCCGTAGCCTCGCGCACCGAAGCCTCGCGCCGGGCCTCCACCCCGCGACGCCCTCCACGGCGCCACCTTGAACCACTGCCCACACGGGCGGCGCACAGTCATCGCACAACTGCCGCACAGTCACCATGCGGTCACTCAGCGGCGCAAAGGGCGTCCCCATACGCCCCCGTGCGCCCCCTCCGCAAGGTCGCCACACATCGTACGTACGACTGGCAACCCACTCTCTCCGTCCCCGGTCGGGACCGGGGACGGACAACCTGTCCAGTGGTCATCGGCTCCAACCAGGCCGATGAGCCGCGCAGTTGGGGAGCCGTTGCCGGACGGCCGTGTCATGATCGTCGACTCGGACCCGCTCTGCGCGGACCAGGCGAACACCCGGCCGGGCGTCTTCGAGCAGCGCATCGAGATCTACACCCCGCCCTGTCCGTACCGGAGTTCACAGCCTGTGCTGACGGCGGGGCCGAAGAGCATCCGGCGCGGTGGTACGGGCAGTTTCACGACGGCGCGGAGGACGGCGATCACCTCGGCGAAGCTGATCCGGCCCAGTGCGGTCACCCATGTCACGGACGCCGACCAGCGATCGGTGGCACTGGGGCTGGAGCGGACAGCGGGCGGGCGGGCGGGATCACGGTCACGGTGCCGGGCAACCGGGCGCCGGTGCCGTCGGGTTGGTACACCAGCAGCGCTTCCCGGCCCGCTTTCCGGGCCGTCTCCGTGAAGCCCCTCACCTGGGCCTCGGGGGTGTCCGGGCCGATCCCTTGGCCGACCGGCTGCCGGGCGATCTTCCGGATCAGGACGGCGCTCCTCGCGTCGCCGTCGCGGGTGTACGCGGCGACCTGCCTGGCCGCGTTGCCGTCCGGGTCGACCCAGTACGGGTTGCCGGCCGCGTCCCTGTCGCCGTCGCCGGGGCGCGGGTCGGGACCGGAGCTCGGGCCGGAAGTGCATCCCGCGAGGAGCAGCACCGCCCCCGCCGCGGCCACCACGACCGACCGCCCCGTGCCTGTCCGCCCTGTACCCGTCCGCGCCGTGCCCGTCGGCCCCGTAACCGTCCGAACCCTCAGCCGGCCGTCGTGAAGTGCCGTACGTCCGCTCCCTCTCGGTGCGGGCGTCGGTGCGCTGCCGCATCCGTTCCGTCCTGACAGCTCAGGCGTGGTGACCTGCGGGCTTCTCGCCGGTCAGGTAGGCGGAGACGACCACATTCGCGTCGTACGAATGCGATGGTCGGTCGTAGGTGCCGCCGCAGGTGATCAGGCGGAGCTCCGCCCGCCCGTCCTTGCGCGGGCCGTATGCCTTGTCGGCGTCGAAGCGCGCCCGGGTGAAGACCTGGACGTCGTCGATGGTGAATTCGGCGACGGTGCCGTCCGCGCGGGTGATCTCGACCTTGGCACCGGGGCGGGCCGCGCTCAGCCCGTAGAAGACGGCCTGTCTGGTCTCGGTGTCGACATGGCCGACGAAGAGGGCCGGCCCCTTCGCTCCGGGCTTGGTGCCGTCGCCGTACCAGCCGACGGTCTGCGGCGTGTCGAACGAGGGCGGTTCGATCGCCCCGTCCTTGTCCAGGCCGCGGGCGACCACAGGTGCCTCGACGCCGATCGACGGGATCTCGACCCGCTCCGGCACGGCACCCGCGATCGGGGCGTGCGGCGGGGGCAGCGGTACGCCGAGGGGGCGCCCCACCGCGGCGACATCGCCGGTGGTCGGGGCGGAGCTGGCGCCGGAGCCGTCGGTGATGCCGCGGCCCCAGAGCCACAGGCCCAGCAGCAGGACGGCCCAGACCACTCCGGCGAGCAGCCTGCCGTGATCCGCGGGGCGGTCCGGGGCGGACATGTCAGTCCGTGGCCGGCCGGCGGCGGCGCGCGCTGCGGAACGCGACGGCGACCGCCGCGACGGCTGCCAGGACCAGTCCGATCACCGCGTGCACGGTGCCGGGGCCTTCCTGCCGGGCGTCCCGGCCGGCGAACAGGGCGGTGCCGCCGCCGCCCGCGGCGACCGGGGCGAGCGGGGTGGCCCGGCCGCGGTCCACGACGGTGACCGTGCCGGTGGCCCCGGCGCCCTTGTCGTCCTTGCAGTCGACCCGGATGTCGTGGTCGCCCGGGGAGGCGTCCGAGCTGATCCGGGCCTCGGCGAAGAGGCCCCCGTCCGCGGCGGGCGAGAAGCGCGCCTCGGAGACGAAGACATCGGATCGGCCCGTGGCCTCGCGGCCCTTGCAGCCCTCCAGCCGCAGATCCACCTCGCCGCCCGGCACGGTGGAGGACGGGGTGGCCGTCAGTGAGGCGCGGTCCTTCTCCTGGGCGGAGCCGGATCCGGAGTCGGCCAGTGCGGCGGAAGCCGGCACCAGGGTCGCCGCGACGACCGCGGCGGCACAGAACGTGAGGTGTGTGGAACGCATCGTGAACCTCCTCAGTGCAGGTTCACGCCTCCGGAGGGTTTTCGCATCCGCAGGAGCGCGGGGTACGGCCCCGCGGGCACCCGCCCGGAGCCGTCCCCCGCTCTCCGGTGGCCGTGTTCCGCCGGGCTCAGCCCGCGTCGACGAGATCGACCAGATCGGCGATCGAGTCGACGACCGTGGACGGCCGGAAGGGGTACTTGTCGATGTCGGCCACCGTGGTGAGACCGGTGAGGACCAGGAAGGTCTGCATCCCCGCCTCCAGTCCGGCCAGCACATCGGTGTCCATCCGGTCGCCGATCATGGCGCTGGACTCGGAGTGGGCGCCGATCGCGTTGAGCCCGGTGCGCATCATCAGCGGGTTGGGCTTGCCCGCGAAGTACGGGGCCTTGCCGGTGGCCTTGGTGATGAGGGCGGCGACGGACCCGGTGGCGGGCAACGGGCCCTCGGCGGACGGGCCGGTCTCGTCGGGGTTGGTGCAGATGAAGCGGGCGCCGCCGTTGATCAGCCGGATCGCCTTGGTGAGCGCCTCGAAGCTGTACGTGCGGGTCTCGCCGAGGACCACGTAGTCGGGTTCGTGGTCGGTGAGGACGTAGCCGATGTCGTGCAGGGCGGTGGTGAGGCCGGCCTCGCCGATGACGTACGCCGTGCCGCCGGGCCGCTGGTCGTCCAGGAACTGGGCGGTGGCCAGGGCGGAGGTCCAGATGTTCTCCACGGGCACGTCCAGGCCCATGCGGTTCAGCCGGGCGTGCAGGTCGCGGGCGGTGTAGATGGAGTTGTTGGTGAGGACCAGGAAGGGCAGCCCCGATTCCCGCAACCGCTTGATGAAGGCGTCCGCCCCGGGGATCGGCGTTCCCTCGTGGATCAGGACTCCGTCCATGTCGGTGAGCCAGGATGAGATCGGCTTGCGCTCTGCCATGTGTGGGACTCCTGCCGTACGCCGTGTGCGGGGACGCCGGCGGCACCGCGTTGTGCAGCGCCGACGCCCCCGATTTTAGGCCGTCCGTTCGACGGGCAGGAACGGCCGGATCACGCGGGCGTGAGTGTCACTCCGTCGATCGCCCAGAACCAGTTGTTGCCGCCGGTGTACCGGAAGCGGAGGGGGCTGACCGAGGTGAGTCCGGCGGCCATCAGCGCGTCGAGATGGGGTGCGTCCGCGTCCTTGCTCCGGTTCAGCAGGGCGCCGTCCAGGCCGATGACCAGGACCTTCGGGGTACGGGCCGCGGCTCGGGCGGTGGTGGTGGCGAGCGGTCCTGCGGCGGCGAGGGCGGCGGCGCTCATGAGGAGAGCACGGCGGGACATGCCTGTGGTCACGGGGTCCTCCGTCGAAGCGGTGGGGGGACGCGTTCAACTCCCCACCTGTAGAAGGGGAGTTGAACGTGGGACTAGACCCGTTATCTTTTCGCGATGATCCGCCGGAGGTCCATACCCCTGCCGTGAATCCTCCGGCAACGGTCAGCTGCCGGTGGCCGACTTCCAGGCTTCGACGTAGGTGTCCAGGTCGGTGCCGATGTCCGACCAGTCGGGCTCGAAGACCTCCACACCGTCCATCAGCTTGGCGAGCTCGATGGCGTTGGCGTCGGTGGCCTCGACGTCCTTGCGGGCGGAGAAGCCGCCGCCGACCGCGCTGACGTCCTTCTGGGCCTGCTCGGAGAGCATGAAGTCGAGCAGCTTCTTGCCGTTGTCGCTGTGCGGGGCCTTGTTCACCAGGCCGGCCGCGTACGGCAGGGCGAAGGTGGTGGACTTGCCGCCCTGCTTCGCGGGGAACCAGATGCCGAGGTTCGGCATGTCCTTGGACTGCGCGAAGTTCATCTGGACGTCGCCGTTGGCGGCGAGCAGCTCGCCCTTGTCGACCTTGGGGGCCAGCTTGCCGGTGGAGGCGGACGGGCCGACGTTGTTGGCCTGGAGCTTCTTCAGGTACGCCATCGCCGGCTCCTTGCCGCCGAAGTCGTGCATGGCCTTGATGAGCACGGCCGTGCCGTCACCGGCGACTCCTGGGGTGGAGTACTGGATCTTGTTCTTGAACTTCCCGTCCAGCAGCTCCTCCCAGGTGGTGGGCGCCGACTTCAGTTCCTTCTTGTTGTAGATGAAGCCGAAGTAGTTGTTGACGACCGAGGTCCACTTGGAGTCGGACGCCTTGTCGGCGCCGTCGACCTGGTCGGAGCCGGCCGGCGCGTACGCGGCGAGGAGGCCCTTGCTGTCTGCCTGCTGGATGAACGGGGGCAGGGTGACCATGACGTCCGCCTGGGTGTTGGACTTCTCGCGGACGGCGCGCTGCACCATCTCGCCGGAGCCGCCCTCCACGTACTTGACCTCGATGCCGGTCTTCTTCTCGAAGTCCTTGAACACCTTGTCGTACCAGCCGTCGCCGTTCTCGCCCTTGAGGCCGTCGGCGCTGTAGACGGTGACGACCTTCTCGTCGGAGGCGGCCGAGGAGCCGCCGCAGGCGGAGAGGGTGGCGGCGAGGGCGAGGCAGCCGGTGACGGCGGCGATGGGCTTGCGGTGGTTCTTGCGCATGGCAGTCGTATCTCCTGGATGTCGGCCGGAAGCCGGCCGGAGTCAGTACGGGGGTGTCGGCGGATCAGCGGTACGAGGCCCTGGTGCGGATCCGGGAGACGCCGAGCAGTACGAGCAGCGTCGTTCCCATCAGGACCACGGCGACGGCCGCTCCGGTGAAGAGCGAGCCACGGTCGGTGGCCGCGAAGATCTGCACCGGGAGCGGTGTCCAGTCCGGCGGGTAGAGCATCATCGTGGCGCTCAACTCGCCCATGGACAGCGCGAAGCAGAGCCCTGCGGCCGCCGTGAGGGACGGCAGCAGGAGCGGCAGCCTGATGCGCCACAGGACGTAACCGGGGCGGGCGCCCAGACTGGCCGCCGCCTGCTCGTACATCGGGTCGAGACGCACTATTGCCGCCGAAACCGACGAATAGGCGAACGCCGTGACAAGAATGGTGTGCGCCAGGATCACGATCCAGCGGGTCCCGTTCAGCAGCATCGGCGGTTTGCTGAACGCGACGAGCACGGCGAGGCCGACGACCACGGACGGCACGGCGACCGGCAGCATGAACAGCGCGTCGAGGAACCTCCTGCCGCGCCTGCGCATCGAGGCGGCGGCGAGCGCGGCCCAGGAGCCGATGGTCAGGGCGAGCAGGCTGGCGCTGACGGCCGTGATCAGGCTGGTGGTCAGCGCCTGGAGGGAGTCGCCGCCGGTCGCCGCCACGTAGTGCTTCGTGGTCGGTCCGGAGGGGAAGGCGCCGGACCAGTTGGTGGTGAACGACGCGGCGAGGATGACCAGCAGTGGCACCGCGAACAGCGGGACGAAGAGCACGAAGAACACGGCCCAGGTGGCCCATTTCCCGGTACGGCTATGCACCAACACGGCGGCTCACCATCCGATACAGGCTGTAGAGACCGACGGAGATCGCGATGTTGACGACGGCGACGACACAGGCCGCCGGGTAGTCGGACTCCAGGATCGCCTTGCTGTAGACGAGCATCGGCAGGGTCGTGACGCCCTTCGCGCCGGTGAAGAGCACGATGCCGAACTCGTTGAGACACATCACCAGGACGAGGCTGCCGCCCGCGGCGAGCGCGGGAAGCGCCTCGGGGAGGATCACCTGCCGCACGATCCGGGCCGGCTTCGCGCCCAGCGAGGACGCCACCTCCAGCTGCGCGCTGTCGAGCTGCGAGAAGGCGGCGAGCAGGGGGCGCATCACGAACGGGGTGAAGTAGGTGATCTCGGCGAGCAGTACGCCCCACGGGGTGGTGAGGAAGTCGAACGGGCCGTTGGCCGCCCCGGTGAGGTCCGTCCAGACGCCGTTGGCCATGCCGACGTTGCCGTAGATGAACAGCAGGGCGAGCGTGATCAGGAACGACGGGAAGGAGAGGAAGACGTCGATGAACTTGGCGACCGCCCGGCCGCCCGGGAAGGGCACGAACGCGATGATCATGGCCAGGACGAAGCCCAGCGCCAGACATCCGACCGTGGAGCCGACCGCCAGCCAGATGGTGGTGGTCAGGGCCGAGCGGAAGGACTCGGAGGCGAAGACGTCGCCGTACGGGGCGATCGAGGTGCCGCCCTCGTCCGGGCTGACGGACTGCTGGACAACGAGGGCCAGCGGGTAGAGGAAGACGAGCGCGAGGACGGCGACGGGCGGCAGCGCCCAGACGAAGCGGGGGATGCGGCAGGCCTCGCGGGCCGGGGCCTGCGGGCCGGTCGCCGGGGGCGTCGCCCCGGACGTGCCGGTTCCGCTGTCGCCGGTGCGCCGGCGGGGCGTCTTCGTCGCCGTGATGCCGGGCGTGACGGGGTGTGCGGTGCTAGCCATCGGCCCCTCCCCCGGCTCCCGGTGCCGCGCCCGCGGGCAGCAGCACCGCGTCCTCGGCCGCGAAGTGCAGCGTGACCTTGTCGCCGAGCGCCGGGGTCTCGCGCAGTTCCTTCAGGTCCGCCTTGACCCGGTGGCCGTCGATGTCGACGTACAGCCGGTGGGTGGAGCCGCGCCACTGGACCTCGGCGATGGTGCCGTTCAGCGCGTTGGGCCCGTCGCCGAGCCCGACCAGGTGGGGCCGGACGCACAGGGTGGCGGTGACCCCGCGGGACACCTCGCCGGTCGGTACGTCGAGGGCGCGTCCGGCGAAGTCGACGGTGTCGGCGCCGTCGGCGACGGTGACCGGCAGCAGGTTCGCGTTGCCGACGAACGAGGCGGTGAACTCGGTACGCGGGCGGCGGTACAGGTCCTGCGGGGTGCCGCAGTCCTGGAGCCTTGCCCGGTCCATGACCGCGATCCGGTCGGCGAGGGTGAGCGCCTCGACCTGGTCGTGGGTGACGTACAGGATGGAGACGTCCGGCAACTCGCGGTGCAGCCGCGCCAGTTCGGCGAGCATTCCGGAGCGCAGCTGGGCGTCGAGGGCGGAGAGCGGTTCGTCGAGCAGCAGGACGCCGGGCCGGATGGCGAGCGCGCGGGCGATGGCGACGCGCTGCTGCTGGCCGCCGGAGAGTTCGCGCGGGTAGCGCTTGGCGTAGGCGGCCATGCCGACGAGTTCGAGGGCCTCGGCGACCCGTTCGGGGATCTCGGCCTTCGCGACCTTGCGGGCCTTGAGCCCGAAGGCGACGTTGTCCTGGACCCGCATGTGCGGGAAGAGGGCGTACTGCTGGACGACCATGCCGATGCCGCGCTTGTGCGGCGGCAGCCCGGTGACGTCGCGGTCGCCGAGGTACACCCGGCCCGAGGCGGGCCGGACGAATCCGGCGACGGCGCGCAGGGCGGTGGTCTTGCCGGACCCGGAGGGGCCCAGCAGGGCCATGACCTCGCCGGGTTCGACGGTCAGATCGAGCCGGTCGAGGACGGTGTTGCCGCCGTATGCGACGCTGACCTGGTCGAACCTGATTCCGCTGCGGACGGACCGCTCTCCGCCCGTCATGCCTCGGCCCGCGCGATCAGGTCCGGGAGCTCGGCGACCGAGCCGAGCACGTGTGTGGCGCCGTTGCGGGTCAGCTGGTCCTTGCCGTGGGCGCCGGTGAGCACCCCCGCGACGATCCCGGCCCCGGAGCGCACGCCGCTGAGCATGTCGAACGAGGTGTCGCCCGCGACCACGATCTGCTGGACGCCGTCGACGGCGCCGGTGCGCAGGAAGGCGGCGAGGACCATGTCCGGGTAGGGGCGGCCACGGCCACCCGCGTCGGCCGGGCAGAGGGTCAGGGCGACCAGGTCCTGCCAGCCGAGCGCGGCCAGGATGGCGTCCTGGGTGGTGCGGGCGAAGCCGGTGGACAGGACCACGGTCCGGCCCTCGCCCTTGAGCCGCTCGATGGCTTCGCGGGCGCCGGGGATCGGCGCGATGCGACCGCCGTCAACCAGTTCCCCGTACGCCTCCTCGAAGGCGGTGTTGGCCCGCTGGGCCCGGTCCTCGTCGCCGAAGAGGTGCCGGAAGACGGAGATCTTGGACTCGCCCATGGTGGCGCGCACGTAGTCGAGCTTCTCGGCGTGGTCGTCGGAGCCGGGCTCGACGCCGAGGCGTTCGGCGGCGGCGGAGAAGGCCTGCTCGACGAGGCCGCCGTCGGCGACGGTGGTGCCGGCCATGTCGAGGACGATCAGGTCGTGGGGGTTGTGCGTGGTCAACTTCTTCACCAGCCCAGTTCGTCGGCGGTCGTTTCGGCAATGGCGGGCGAGCAGGTCATGCCCCGGCCGCCCGGCCCGGTGACCAGCCAGACACCGTCCCGTACCTGCTGGCGGTGGACGACCCGGCCGGTGTCGGTGCACTGGGCGTAGACCCCGGCCCACCGGTGGCGGATCCTCGGCAGCGGGCGGCCGAGGAAGGACTCGACGACCCCGGTGAGGTGCTCGTACGGCTCCTCGACGGTGTCGAAGGAGAAGGGGTGCTCGTACTCGTGGGTGTCGCCGATGGTCAGTCCGCCGTCACGGCGCTGCACCATCAGCAGCTGCATCTTGTGCGCCGCGGCGGTGGGCGCCTGGGCCTGCTCGGCGTTGAGGGCGTCCAGCGCCTCGCTCCGGTACGCCGGGTAGTAGCGGAAGCTGTCCGCGTCGGCGACGGAGGTGGTGAGCGGCTCGCCGAGCGGGTCGGTCTGCATCATCTGGAGGCGGACGCGGCGCACCGGCAGATCGGGGCCGGCCAGTTCGCGGACGAGGCCGCCGAGCCAGGCGCCGGTGGCCAGGATCACGGCGTCGCCGGTGTGCACGTCGCCGTGGTCGTCGCGGACGGAGGCGGTGCCCACCACTTCGCGGACCTCGCGCCCGCCGAGGAAGGTGTACCGGCCGGACTTCAACAGTTCCTGCTTCAGGGCGAGTTGCGCGGTGCGCGGCTCGACCGCGGCGTCCCGCTCGCACCACAGGGCGGCGGCGAAGTCCCCGCGCAGCGCGGGGTTGATCGCGCGGGCCCCGTCGGCCGTGAGCAGCTTGTAGCCGCGGGCCGCCGCGTCGGGGCGGGCGACGGCCGCTTCGGCGACGGTGATCTCCCGCCCGGTACGGAGCGGGGTGAGCGAGCCGCAGGCCCGGAAGCCGAGGCCGGGGACCTGCGCCCCGATGCCCTCCCACAGCTCACGGGCACGCAGCGCGGTCTCCAGCTCCTCGCCGCCGGCCCGGCCACTGACCCATATCTGTCCGAAATTGCGGAGCGATGCCCCGCGCGCCTCGCTCTCGCGCTCGATCTGTACGACCTCGTGGCCGCGGTTCACTGCGTGCCAGGCGTGCATGGTTCCCACCACGCCGGCTCCTACGACGATGACTCTCACGACGGCTACGCTCCTCGGAGCGGGTGGCCCGTACGGATCCGTACAGCAACGGGAGGGTGAACTGGGCCCCAAGCTTGGCCTAGACCCGTTACGTTCTCGTTATCGTGATGAGTCGATCTCCGGAGGCGACCCCGGGGCGGTCGTTCAGTGTCTCCGGGTCTCCGGAAGCGGCCCCGGGCGGTCGTTCAGTGGCCGTCCTGCGGGCCCAGGTGCGCGGTGAAGGAGAACCGGTCGCCGCGGTAGAGGGTCCGTACGCGCTCCAGCGGCTTCCCGGCCGTGTCGCGCGAGATGCGGTGGATCAGCAGCATGGGCAGCGCGGGCGGCGTACCGATGAGCAGCGCCTCGCGCGGCGTCGCGAGCACCGTCTCGATCCGCTCGTCGGCATCACCGAAGGGGATCCCCAGCCGGTCGCGGAGATAGGCGTAGAAGGACGAGTCGGGGTCGAACTCCGTGTCCAGATCCGGTACCCGGGCGACGGAGACGTAGGTGCTCTCCAGGCCGACCCGGTCGTCGTCGGCGAGCAGCACCCGCTCCAGGTGCCAGACCGGCTCGCCGCGCTCCGCCCCGATGTCGACGGCGAGCGCGTCGGGGCAGGGGAAGCGCTCCAGACCGATGAGGTGGCGGCCCGGTGTACGGCCCTGGCGGCGTACGCCTTCCGTGTAACTCGCCAGTGAGAGCGGCTGTTCCAGCTTGGGGCCCGCCACGACGGTGCCACGCCCCTGGCGGGCGAGCCGTCCCTCCAGCAGGAGTTCACGCAGCGCCTGGCGCACCGTCTCACGCGAGACCTCGTAGCGTTCGGCGAGATCGCGTTCGGTGGGCAGCATGCCGCCCTCGCCCAACTCCTCTATGAGGACGGAGACATGAGCCTTGACGGCGTAGTACTTGGGAATACGGCCGTGCTCCGGGATGCCGGAACGGATGGGTGCGCCAGGTGCCTGGTCGTGCGGGTAGTCCACGGCCCGATGGTGACAGACGGACATGAACATCTGTGAACGTCCAGGCGCGGAACAGGCGGTTCAGGGTTGGGCTCGGCGCAGCCGCCGGGCCCGGACCACCATCGCCCCGCCGCCGATCAGGAGCCCGGCGACGGTGAGGCCGGGCGCCGGGATGATGCCCGCGCCGGTCGCGGCCAGCTCCGGGCGACCGCTCTCCGCCGGAGTCCGGCCGGGCTCGGCCGGCCGCCGGGTGCCGTCGGTGGTGCCGGTGGTGTCGGTGCCGTTGGTGGTGTCGGTGCCGTTGGGGGTGTCGGTGCCGTTGGGGGTGTCGGTGCCGTTGGGGGTGTCGGTGCTGGGCCGGGTTCCGTCCGGCAGGTCCTCGCGCGGGGTGTCCCTGGTGCCGCCGACCTCACCGGTCTCGGCCATCTCACCGGTCTCGGCCGTCTCACTGGTCTCGGTGGTCTCGGTGGTCTCGGTGGTCTCGGTGGTCTCACCAGTCTCGGTGGTCTCACCGGTCTCGGTGGTCTCACCTCCGTCGCTGTCGTCGACGACGGTGAAGGGGTAGTCCTCCGACTCGCCGACCCAGGCCCCGTCGTCCTTGCCCGCCTTGCCGGCCGTGCCGCTCACCACGCGCTGCCGCTGGACGACGGCGGCGTTGACGGTGATCCGGCCCGGACGGGTGTCGGAGGTGAACGCCATCCTGACCTGGATGGTGATGGTGCGGCCCGCCGGAACGGTGAAACCGCCGAAGGAGTCGCCGCCCACGCCGCCGAAGACGCCGATGTGCTCGTCCCGGTCGGTGGTCTCCCAGGTGACGCGGTGCTCCGTGCCGGGGCGGGCCTGCTCGGAGAACTTCAGCTGGATCTGGTCGGAGGTCAGCTTCCGGTCCTCGTCGGTGAGGACGAGCACCGGGTGGATGGCCCGGCACGACTCGGTGGTGGTGTTGGTCAGGTCCAGGTACCAGGTTCCGTAGCCGCCGCCGGACGCGTACGTGTCCGGGCCGCCGTGGATGCGGGTGCTGATGGGGAAGTCCTTCGCCGCCGGATCACCGCAGGTGGGCTGCTGGTCGGCGGTGGTGGAGCCGGGCGACGAGACCGGGGTGGCCGAGGATGCGGCGGAGGCGGGCGCGACGGCCGTGCCGCCGAGGACGACGCTCGCCGCGACCAGCCCGAGCGCGAATCCGTGCCGGGTCCTCCCGGGGGGCGGCGGGGGCGAGGGCGAGGGAGGACGCGCCGGGGCGGCGAACACGGGGATGGACGCGGCCGTGGTCACGGGGACGGACGTGGGACTGGCGGTGGGGAAGGACGCCAGGGCCGACGCGGTCCTGGGCATTGCGGTGGGCACGGGGTCGGTGGCGCGGCCGGGCAATGCGGTGGGGACGGGGTCGGCGACGCAGTCGGGCATCGAACCGAGTGCTCGGCCCGGCGCGGAGCCGTCCGCGGTACCGTCCGCGGAACCGGTCGCGGAACCGGCCGGTGCGGCGGGCCCTGAGGGCGTGCCGGACGGAGTGGGGGTCGGGGCGGGGGTGCGGGCGGGGGGCATCGGGGGGATCATCCTTCGCTGCTCGCGAAACGGTCGGCTCACCCCGAGCGCCGGAGTTCACCGGTTCTGGGCCGCGACGCTGTCACGCACGCGCGAGGCGGCCGGCGCCGACATGCCGACGGGCCGCCCGGCCGACCGCCGGAATCCGCCCGATCGGCCCATCCGCCCGCGCCCGCGCCTCCGCCCGGCCCGCCGGCCGGCCCCGCCCGCCGCTCACGCCCCGTCCGCGCCGCCGGCCCGCCCGAACAGGGGGGCCAGGATCAGCTGGGCGGCACCCTCCGCGACCGGCCGGTCCCCTCCCCCGGCGGCGACGACCGGCACCGGCGCGTCGATACCGCCCAGCCCGGCGCGCGCGTCGATCACGGCGCGGACGCCCCGTACGTAGGCGTCGGGATCGGCCGCCACCGTACGTCCGCCGAGCACCACCCGGTCGATGTCGAGCAGCCCCACGAGGTTGGCGGCGCCGGTCCCCAGCACCCGGGCGGCCTCCGCCACATCGCCCCGGGCGACCGCGGCCAGGCAGAGCGCCTCGATGCAGCCGCGTCCGCCGCAGCCGCAGACCGGCCCGTCCAGCTGGACGGTCTGGTGCCCGAACTCACCGGCCGCGGTACGGGCCCCGCGATGCAGCGCCCCGCCGAGGACCAGCCCGGCGCCGAGCCCGGTCCCGAGGTGCAGATACGCGAAGTCGCCGCCGCCCGCAGCCCGCAGGGCGAGCCCGAGGGCGGCGGCGTTGGTGTCCTTGTCGACGACGACCGGCAGCCCGGTCCGTACGGCGAGCGCGTCCCGCAACGGATAGCCGTCCCACTGCGGAAACCCGGTGACTCGGTGCAGCAGCCCGCCCCGGTGGTCGAGCGGGCCCGGCACCGCGACGCCGACCCCGAGCACCTGCCGGTCCCCCGGTCCCGTGCCCCCGCCCCGTACCGCCGCCACCGCGTCCGTCGCCGCCGTGAGCACCTGGTCCGCCGGGGCGCCGAGGTCCAGCGGGGCGGTGCGGCTCGCGGCGACCGTGCCGGACAGGTCGACGAGCACCGTCGTCAGTTCGTCGCGGTCCAGGTGCAGGCCGATCGCGTACCCGGCGTCCGGCACCAGCCGCAGCACGGTGCGCGGCTTGCCTCCGGTGGACGCCCGGTGGCCCGCCTCGGCGGCCAGGCCCTCGGCCCGCAGCCGGGCGGTGATCTTGCTGACGGCCTGGGGCGTGAGCCCCGTGCGCTCGGCGAGTTCGAGCCTGCTGATGCCGCGCGCGCCCGCCACCCGCAGCAGATCCAGCACCAGCGCGGCGTTGTGGCTGCGCAGCGTCGGCAGGTTCGCACCGCTGTTGCTCCTGTTCACCACCCCATTGTCCCTGTCGCTTGCACTATGGCAACAGCGTTGCTTAAGTGGCAGGCATGACTGGCAACGCGACTCACGAGACGCCCGGACCGTCCGACACCCCCCTGCGCGTCGGACTCGTCGGCTACGGCCTGGCGGGTTCCGTCTTCCACGCCCCGCTGATCGCCGCGACCGACGGCCTCGTCCTCGACACGGTCGTCACCTCGGACGAGGAGCGGCGGGCGCAGGCGCGCGCCGAGTTCCCCGGCGTACGGTTCGCCGCGTCGCCGCAGGAGCTGTGGGAGCGTGCGGACGCACTCGATCTGATCGTGATCGCCTCGCCGAACAAGACCCATGTCCCGATCGCGACCGCCGCGCTGGAGGCCGGTCTGCCGGTCGTCGTGGACAAGCCGATCGCCGGTACGGCGGCCGAGGCGCGTGGGCTCGCGGCCCTGGCCGAGGAGCGCGGGCTGCTGCTCTCGGTCTTCCAGAACCGCCGCTGGGACAACGACTTCCGCACCCTCTCCCGCCTGGTCGCGGACGGCGAACTGGGCGAGGTACAGCGCTTCGAGTCCCGCTTCGAGCGGTGGCGCCCGCAGCCGAAGGGCGGCTGGCGCGAGTCGGGCGACCCGCAGGAGATCGGCGGCCTGCTGTACGACCTGGGCAGCCATGTCGTCGACCAGGCGCTCACCCTGTTCGGGCCGGCGGCGCTGGTGTACGCGGAGTCCGACGTACGCCGCCCCGGCGCCGCCGCCGACGACGACACGTTCCTCGCGATCACCCATGTGAACGGGGTCCGCTCGCATCTGTACGTCAGCGCCACGACGGCCCAGCTCGGCCCGCGCTTCCGGGTGCTCGGCCGGAGGGCCGGCTATGTGAAGTACGGGCTCGATCCGCAGGAGGCCGAGCTGCGCGCGGGCGTGCGTCCGACGGCGGACCGGCCGTGGGGCGAGGAGCCCGAGGAGCTGTGGGGCCGGATCGGTTCGGGCGAGTCCCCGCTGACCGGCGGCGGCACCCCGGTCCGCACGCTGCCGGGCGACTATCCCGCGTACTACGCGGCGGTCGCCGACGCGCTGCGCGGAAAGGGCGAGAATCCGGTGAACGCCCTGCAGGCCGCGGCGGCGCTGGATGTTCTGGAAGCGGCCCGCCGCTCGGCCCGCGAGGGCGTCACCGTGAAGCTCTCCGCCTCCGTCGGTGCGGCTTCCACCAGTGCGGCTTCCGCCTCCGCCGATACAGAGGAGCAGCCCGTATGAGCCCCGACGCTCCGACCATCTCCGAGCTCATCGCCCAGGAGCGCCGACTGACGCTGCCGCATTTCGGCTACGACGACGCGTACGCGCTCGGTCACCTGCTCGTCTCGATGGCCCGGAAACGGCACGCCCCGGTCGCGATCGACATCCGCCGCGGCGCACAGCAGATGTTCCATGCCGCGCTGCCGGGGTCGAGCGCGGACAACGACGCCTGGATCGACCGCAAGCGCAAGGTCGTGGAACGGTACGGCGAGAGTTCGTACCTGGTCGGAATGCGGTTCCGGGCGAAGGGGACGACCTTCGACGACTCCTCGCGGCTGAACCCGAGCGTCTATGCCGCGCACGGCGGCTCGTTCCCCATCGCGGTCGAGGGCGCGGGCGTGATCGGCTCGGTCACGGTCTCGGGCCTGCCCCAGGCGGAGGACCACGCCATGGTGGTCGAGGCGCTGGAGCAGTTCGCGACGACGCTCGACGCGTAGGGAAAGACGCGCAGGGAAAGTCGCGTCGAGGGGCGGGGCGGCTGCCGGACCCACCCGGCGACCGCCCCGCCCCCGCCCACCGCGCTACGCGTCCTTGAGCTCCTGCCGCTGCCGCCCCAGCCCGGCGATCTCCAGCTCCACGACGTCCCCGGCCCGCAGATACGGCTTGGGCTCGGGTTGGCCGAGGGCGACCCCGGCTGGCGTCCCGGTGTTGATCACATCGCCCGGGTACAGCGTCATGAAGTGGCTCAGGTACCGGACCACCTCGCCCACCGGGAAGATCTGGTCGGCCGTCGTGCCGTCCTGCTTCAGCTCACCGTTGACCCAGAGCTTCAGCGGCAGCGCCTGCGGGTCGGCGATCTCGTCCGCCGTCACCAGCCACGGCCCCAGCGGGTTGAACGTCTCGCAGTTCTTGCCCTTGTCCCAGGTGCCCCCGCGCTCGATCTGGAACTCGCGCTCGGAGACGTCGTGCGCGGTCGCGTATCCGGCGACGTGCGCCAGCCCCTCCTCGGCGGATTCCAGGTAGCGGGCGGTGCGCCCGATGACGACCGCGAGCTCGACCTCCCAGTCGGTCTTGACGCTGCCGCGCGGCACCAGCACCGTGTCGTCGGGCCCGACGACGGTGTCCGGCGCCTTGAAGAACAGGATCGGCTCGGTGGGGATCGCCGCACCGGTCTCGGTGGCGTGGTCGTGGTAGTTCAGCCCGATGCACACGATCTTGCCGATCCGAGCGAGCGGCGGCCCGACCCGCAGCCCCTCGGCGTCGAGCTCGGGCAGCTCGCCGGGCGCGGTCGCGGCGGCCCGTACCCGGGCGAGCGCCGGCTCGTCGGCGAGCAGGGCGCTGTCGATGTCGGTGACGACTCCCGACAGGTCGCGCAGGGTTCCGCTCTCATCCAGCAGCGCCGGTCGTTCCGCGCCTGCCGTACCCACACGAAGCAGCTTCAACGGTCTGTCTCCCCTTGGTCGTGATCAGGCCCGTCGGATGGGTGGCGGCCATCGCAGGCTTGTCCGATCGTCCAAGACGTCCGATCACTCCGCAAGACCCTGTTCACACACTGGACCGGCGCACTCGCCGCCCCGGTCACGCCGCGGTGGCCATGGCGGTTCCGGCGGCCGGCATGTCGCGGTAGAGGGCGGCCCGCTCGATCGCGGTCCAGGTGGTGCTCGTGACGACGTACAGCGCGGCTGCGAGCGGTACGACGGACACGGTGAAGAGGGTGGCGAAGGACATCAGCGGCATCAGCTTCGTCATCGCGCCCATGCCGGGCACCGGCTGTCCGTCGGGGCCGGCGGCCGGGGTGACGGGGTTGGCGGCCATCTGCCGCTTCGTACGCCGGAAGTTGAACGTGGCCACGACGGCGACGATCGCGAACAGGCCGAGATAGACCATGCCCTGCGCGCCGAACAGCCCGCCGTGCGCGAGCGCGTCCTGCCAGCGCTCGCCGAGCGGTGCGCCGAAGAGCTGGTGGCCGAGCAGCTCGTTGGGGTCGCCGCCGATCCTCTGGCTGGAGAAGAGGTGGTAGAGCAGGAAGAAGGCGGGCATCTGCAACAGGCTGGGCAGGCAGCCGGAGAGCGGCGAGACCTTCTCCTCCTTGTGCAGTTCCATGAGCGCCTTCTGCATGCGCTCGGGGTTCTTGCCGTGCTTCTTGCGCAGTTCGGCGATCTGCGGCTGGAGCCGGGTGCGGGCCTTCTGCCCCCGCGCCGCGGCCCGCGACAGGGGGTGCACGGCGAGCCGTACGAGTGCGGTGAACAGCACGATGGCGGCGGCGGTGGACGCGGTCTGGAAGAGCGGGTGCAGCGCGTCGGCCAGCGCGCCGACCAGGCCGGCGAATGCGGACATGAAGACGGACATGGGTGAGCCCTCCGGGGGTCTCGTCGTGCCGGGAGGAAGAACGGACTCGGCATGACGAACCGCGCGGGGCGCCCATGGCGCACCTACGGGGGCACCTGCTGGGGTGGTTGCTGCTGCGAGCCCCTACGCGGCCGTCGGAAGGGCGCGGCCGGGGGCTCGGGGGCGTCTGCGCCCCTTGGCGTCAGGGTCCCGCTGCGGCAGGAACGCGGTGCGTTTCTCCCGGTCGCGGATGGCGGTGCGGACCCGGGTGCGGGGCACCGGGGCGGCGCAGCGGGCGCTGATGAGCGAGGCGACGGCGAGTGCGGAGCCCGCGGCGGCGGTCGCGGCGAGCGCGACCGCGGCGGAGAGGCTGCCGCCCTCGGCGAGGAGGACTTCGGTGATGAGGAAGAGCAGCAGTCCGGCGGGGCGGAGCAGCCGGGCGAGGCCATTGCGCAGACGGCTCGTGTCGCCGTTCATCGGCCCCTCCCCTCTTCCCCTTCGCGGCCGGTCGGCCGGGCTCGTACGCCCGTGTTCGTTCGCACACGCGCGCGCCTGATGCTCTCCAGCCGTTATACACGATGGGTCCGGCGCGCCGGCCCGCCCGGCGTCGGTCAGTGGCCCGTTCCCGAGGGAACGCCGTCGGGTTCCGCCTGCTGTTCCGGGGGCCGGATCTCGTCCCGCGCGAGCACCTCGTCGTCCGGCCGGTCGTCGCGCTCGCGCGGCCCCGCGTACGTCACGGCGAGCGCGACGAGGAGGTTGGCACCGAGCGCCACGATGCCCGCGTTCACCCCCCACACCGGATCGTTCTCCGTGAACACGAACCCGCACACCACGCCCACGCCGACGACGAGACCGCTCATCGCCCCGAGCAGGGTCAGCCGCCGCCACATCAGCCCCAGCAGCACCATGGGAAGCAACTGCGCCATTCCCTCGTACGAAATGAGGGAGAGCCGCACCAGGGTGTTGGGAGCGGTGTACGTGAGCAGCAGCGCCAGGCTCCCAGCGATCACGACGACCACCTGCGCCGCGCCCTTCTGCCGCCGCTCCAGACGCGGTACGAGCGAGAGCACGCTGCGCCCCCACATCGTGCCGATGACCAGCATGAAGACGGCCATCGGCACGATCGAGGACAGCGCCGCCGCCACACCGATGACGCCGACCGCCCAGGCGGGCAGCGAGTCCACGACGAGCTGGAAGAGCGCCAGGTTGGACTCGGCGCCGACGAGCCCCGGCACGACGAAGAGGGCCGCCATGCCGAGCAGCATCGGCACGAAGAGCAGCACGTTGTAGGCGGGCAGCAGCATCGCGTTGCGGCGCAGCACGTCGGCGTTCTTCGCGCCGAGGTAGCCCGCGACGGTCGTCGGGAAGATCACCACGGTGAGCGAGTTGAGGAACGAGGTGGTGATGAACCAGGCCTGTCCGAGCCCGCTGTCCCCGTGCCCGGGGAAGGTCAGCCACTCGCTCTTCTCGGTGACGAGCCGGTCGAGGAAGGGCCCGTACCCGTCGAAGTAGTGCATCGGCACGTAGAAGGCCAGGAAGCCGAGCGTGGCGATCACCAGGACGTCCTTGAGCACGGACACCCAGGCGCTGCCCCGCAGCCCGCTCACCACCACGAAACCGGTGGTGACGGCGAAGGCTATGAAGTAGGCCTGGTTCAGGCTGATGGCACCGTAGGAGATGGTCGAGACGACCACACCCATGCCGGTGATCTGGAGCTGGATGTACGGCAGCAGGAAGACGGTCGCGAGGACGGCGACGAGCGCACCGAGCCAGGGCCGTCCGAAGCGGTGCGCCACCATGTCGGTGATCCCGACGAGCCCGTGCTTGCGCGCGTACGCCCAGAGCATCGGCCCGACGACGTAGCCGATGGCGTACCCGCAGGACATGTACGCCACCACGTAGAGCACCGGCGCCCCGTAGTTGTAGCCCCATCCCGCGGCGCCCAGGTAGCTGAAGCTGGTGTAGCCCTCGCCGGCCATCAGCACCCAGATGAACACCGTCCCGAGGCTGCGTCCGCCCACGGACCATTCCGCGAGCCCGCCGCCCTCGCCGTTCCCCTTCCGCCGCCCCCGCGTCGCGAGCAGCCCGAGGGCGACGGTGGCGACCATGAAGACCCCGAAGACGGAGGTCGCGACCGTGGCGTTCACCGGCGGTCCCCCCGCCGGGTCAGCCATACGGCGACGGGGGTCAGCAGGGTCGCCCCGAGCAGCCACACGAAGAGGAACGGCAGCCCGAGAACCACCGGGTGGACCCGGTTCACGAGCGGCAGCACCCCCAGGTACAGCACGTAGGGGACCAGCAACCACAACAACTGCGGACGTCGTCTGAGCACGTCGAAGAACCTTAGTGCGGTGCCGCTACCGCGACCGGACATCCATGAGTTTTCCCCATACGACAAGCCGGTACCGAGAGGTGAATTCGGGCGTGCACGTAGTGAGCGTCACATAGGAACCGGCCTCGGCGTACCCGGCGTACGGCTTCACGTTGCTGCGCGGGACGGCGGCGATGACACCGCTGTCGCGCGCGCTCGTCCGCGCGAGCGTCCGGTCGACGGTGTACGTGTACACGGCGTCCCGGGTCTCGACGTCGATGCGGTCCCCGCGCCGCAGCCGGTTGATGTATCTGAAGGGCTCGCCGTGGGTGTTGCGGTGTCCGGCGAGCGCGAAGTTCCCGGCCCGGCCGGGCTGCGCGGTGCGCGGGTAGTGCCCGACGTACCCCTTGTCGAGGACGCCGCTCTTGCTGACGCCCTGGGCGACGGGGGCGACCAGCCCGAGCCGCGGGATGCGGATGACGGCGTACGCCTGGTCCCAGCGGGGCGCGGAGTGCGCGGTGCCGCTCCCGGCCGACCGGCCACCGGACCTACGGGGCTCTCCGGAATCACCCGACTCGTCGGAACCGCCCTCAGGATCACCGCCGACCGCTCCCCCGCGCTCTTCCCCCCACTCCCGCTGAAGGGCCCGCACCTGGTGCTCGGCTCCGGCGCGGGCCTGCCGATTGGTCCACCACAGCTGATGAACAACGAGCAACAACAGGACGACACCCAGGGTCACCACCAGCTCGGCACCCGTCCAGAGCCCGCGCGCGGCGACCCTGCGCCCTCGCGAGTTCCGCTGCACCACAACCGGTATCCGCTCCCGCACGGCCCGCACGATAGGCCCATGGCCCGTAAGTCTCCAGGCCTGGAACAAGCCTCCGCCCCGGAGCCGTACAGCAGTACGGTGTGGTTCATGCGCCCCGACACGCCTGCCGCCCACACCACCGAAGCCGAGCGCCTGCTGCGCGCCGCGGCGCGGTACCCCGAGGACCGTGAGCCGCTGCTCCTCCAGGCCGCGGCCCATCTGGAACTCGCCGGCGACCGCGCCCGCGCCACCACCCTCTACGACGAACTCCTCGGCTCCCCCGACCTCGACCACCCTCACCTGGTCAAGGCCCTGAACGCGGCCAACCTGTGGGAGTACGGTCACGAGGCGGAGGCCCGCGCGATCATCGAAGGCATCCGTGCCGCGGGCCCGCTCGACCCCGGGCCCTGGGAGATCGCGGCGGAGACCCTCGAAGCCCACGACGAGCTGGAAGCCGCCCACGACTACTTCTCGACCGCGCTGACGCTGCTCCTGACGCCGGGCGAGGAAGTCCCGTACGCCACCCAGTCGCTGCTGTTCGGCCGCCACCGGGTACGCAGGCTGATGGGCGTCGACCACGACGCCTGGGACGAGCTGGCCGACACCCTCCACACCGCCGCCGTCCCGCTGGACGAGCTCCACGACCCGAAGCGCCTGTGGTCGCTGGGCTCCTCGGACCCGGGCGAGCTCCGGGCCGAGATCACCCGCCTCCGCGCCGAGTTGGGCACGTACCGCACGGCGCTGTCCCGGCCGTTCCCGGTCGCGGTGCTGCACTGGCCGGCCGCCGAGCTCGCCGAGCTCCTCACCGCCTACCCGGACCTGCGCAGCGAGTACCCCTCCCACCCCGAGCACCTGGCCCGCCTGGAGGCCGCACTCCGCGACCTCCACCAGGCCGGCACCCCGAACCTCGGCATCGTGACCGGCACGGTCCCGTCGTACGAGGCCTTCGCCGCCTCGGAGGCCACGTCCCCGACCGACCCGGACCTCCTCCCCCAGTACGCCACCACCCTGGCCGCCCGCGGCCGGGCAGTCCCTTGGCCCCCGGCCCGCAGCGCGGCCTGCTGGTGCGGATCGGGGCGGACGTACCGGGAGTGCCACGGCGGCGAGTGAGGCATCGGTACGGAGGTACGGGGGCCGCGTTGAGCGCATGCGTGCTCAACGCGGTTCCAGGCCCGCTCCCTCCGCGATTTCGTGGAAGTCGTGCACCATGCGTCGCAGCCATAGCCCGTCACCCCGATGACCCCGGATCAGGCGCCGACGTATCGGGCGGGGCCTTCGTCGCCGTGTCGATGTCCTTGGCCGAGGACTCCCTCACCCTTGATCTTGTCCGCCTTACCGGACTTCGAGAACTTGTCGGCGTCGTCGAGATTCTTCGGCGCCTGCGCGTCGATCGCCTTGTTCACCGCGTCGATGAACGCCTGCTTGTTGAACTCACCCGGCTTCGCGGCGTTCATCTTCTCCGCGTTCGCCGCCTTGCCCTGGGCTTCCTTGTCGTCGGGAGGCGCGACCGCCGCGTCCTGCGCCGACTTCGACTCCGTGACGGCCAGGACATGGTGGGCCAGACGAACCTTCTTCGCCGCCACATCCGCCTTCACCTTGCGGAAACCGGGCGCCTGCGCCGGCGACGGCTTCACCGGCGCCGTATACCGCTGCGCGACCAGACGCGACACGGCCGCGTTCCCCGCCGCACGCTGCAAACGCTGAAGACCACGCGGGTCCGGGACGGAGCGTCCCCCGGACGGCCGACGGGGTGGGGGTGCTTGCGAACGTGACACATCGGGCGTGACTGTCACGTTCTCCTGACGGGGGTACCTCCACGGTCGGCCCCGGAGGCGGGGTCCTTCTCCGGAAGCGTCCTCATCCGCCCTCCCCGCCATGCCGGCCGACGCACCAAGCCCAACAAGGAAGATACGAAGCCCGGGAAGGCCCGAGGAAGAGACCAACGGGCCCAAGAACCCGGACGTGCCCCGCCGGTCACCCATCACTGCGCGAACGGACACAGGGAGTCGTACGCACTCCGGACAAAGAAATCACCCGCACCACCGGAATGCGTATCCGTATGGTTCTGCCATGCCCGAGCTCCAGCGCCTCCGCCCCGACCACGCGCCCGCCCTGTTCACATTCGAGCAGGAGAACCGCGCGTTCTTCGCCGCATCCATACCGGACCGCGGCGACGCCTACTTCACCGACTTCGACGCCCGCCTCACCGCACTGCTCGCCGAACAGGCCACCGGGCTCTGCCACTTCCACGTCCTGGTCGACACCGACGGCGAGGTGCTGGGCCGCTTCAACCTGGTCGACGTCGCGGACGGCTCCGCCGATCTGGGATTCCGCATGGCCGAGAAGGCCACCCACCGAGGCCTGGCCACCGCCACCGTCCTCCACCTCTGCACCCTGGCAGCCACGGAATACGGCCTGACCACACTCCGCGCAGCAGCCGCCCTCGACAACACGGCCTCCCGCACAGTCCTGACCCGCACGGGCTTCGCCCCCACGGGAGAGGAGGTCCAACTGGGCGACCGGCCGGGGCTCGGTTACATCCGACGCATGACGTCCGAGACCTGACGAAACCCTGGTCTCGAATTCCTCAGCCAGCGCAACTAACACTCCGACACATAGATGAGGTTCCCTTTGCTCCCCTTCTTCCCTCAGGACTCTTCAGCCGCAGAAAATATTTCGTCAGCGCCGCCAGCAGACGACGATGCCGAGCTCGCTACCGTGCGAGAGCATCTTCTGAAACTAGATCCCACAGGAGCGCGGTTCGGCACCGTCCTCCGAGACACCATCGATCAACTCCTCGACGGCGAGCATACTGGCCGATTCGATTGGAACGATCTACACAAAACAGAAAAGACTCACGCTGGAACTCTTATCGAAATCAACCTTCTACGCGAATTTGATTTCACCAGCGGACAAGACATGGACTATCTCATCAGTGACATCGAGGTTGACTGCAAATTCTCGCAGAAAATTTATCAGTGGATGATCCCGCCCGAGGCGCTCGGGGAAATCTGCCTCGTAGTTTGGGCCGATGACCATAAAAGCAAGTGGAGTGTAGGACTACTGCGCGCAGATCGCGAGAAGCTCACCACCAGCGGTAAAATCACCAAGAAAGGAAACCGGGACGGAAAGTTTCGCTTGACCAAGGATCACCACTCGTTGGTGCAATGGATCTGGGAAGGCAAGGAACTCGAAGAAAATCTTCTTCTGCATATCGACCCAGAGCGCCTCAAGCTCATCCTGGCCGCAGGCTCGTCGTCCCGCCGGAGTCCAGGGCAAGCAAAGGTGTCCGAGCTGTTCCGAACAGTCCAGCATCGACGTATCAACCGGACAGTGGTGCGTACTCTTGCCCAGCAGAAGGACTACATGAAACGAGTCCGCTACAACGGCGGCTCGCGGACTGCTCTCCGAAAGGAAGGGATCCTAATTTTCGGCGACTATCCGAATCATCAAACTGCCGCCGCGCAGCTAGAATTGCCTGTGCCACAGGAGGGCGAGTTCGTCAGCGCACGAGTCGTCGAGGCCCAGCCTCGACATGGTGGCCGAGTTCGCGCGCTCATGGATGGCCGGTACTGGGTGGTTGCCGATTCGGGCGACGAAGTACAGGAGGCACCCCTCCTGCCAGAAACCAAGAAGAAAGAAACGAAGTAGAAGCGTCAGGAAGGAAGCCAAGGTGGATACCGAAAAATGCTGGGTTCCACCAGCGGGTTCCTGGGCCTCGTCTGCAGGGCGACGCCGCAACATGCAGGCGATTCGGAGTCGCGACACAAAACCAGAACGACTGATTCGCCGACTGGTACACGCACAGGGGCTTCGCTATCGGGTTGGAGCGAAGCCCCTGCCCGACCTCCGCCGAACAGCAGACATGGTCTTCCGCCCAGTGAAGGTCGCCGTGTTCATTGATGGTTGCTACTGGCACGGATGCCCTGAGCACTACGTTCCACCCAAGACCAATTCCGGTTACTGGTCTGACAAAGTGGCGGGGAACATGGCACGCGACCGCGACACGAACCAGCACCTCGTCGACGCTGGCTGGACGGTGCTCCGCTTCTGGGAGCATGAGTCACCAGAGAGGTGTGCTGACCAGATCATTCTCACTGTGAGCAGTATCCGGCGAAGCAGGGATACGAGCTGAGAGCGTACCCTCCTGCTCCCGATGCGCTTTAAGTGCTTTCATGATCTGCGCGCCGACTGCCTTAGCTACAGGCGGAGGGAAGGCATTGCCTACTTGCCGATACGCCGCAGTCTTGCGGCCCATAAATTCCCATTGCTTTTCCCCCGGCTCTGGGTTGAACCCCTGAATCATCGCCGCCTGAGGAACAGTGAGCATGGGACCGTTCTCCGTTCCTGTGCCGAGGTCCCGGCCGGGATTTTTCGTCGTTCCCGTTTTCTCATCCGGCTCGTCAGCCACGCCCAGTCCGCAAACTCCAAGGTCAGCCCAGGCCTTCTTCGCTCTCGTGGGCCCGAGGTCTGCACCGCCGTGCTTCTTGGAACCGCCAACGAGGGTTGGAGCGATCCCAGCCGACGCCTTCTCAAACCAGTCGCTGAACGCCTTCCCCTTCAGCCCCCGGTCCCTCATGGAAGCCGAGAGGAGGTCGCCAACAGAGAGTGCGGGCTCTTGGTCGGCAGGGGGCAGGTACCAGCTGTCCACATCAAAGTACTTCCAGTACTCAGGCTTCAGCGCTACGAGAATGCTCCTCGGCCGCAACTGTGAGACGCCGAAGTCACCGGCCTGCAGCTCCCGCCAATCGCACTTGTAGCCCAGGTCCCTGAGGTCTCTGATGATCTCCTCGCGGTATCCGTCGAACTTCGACTGCATCAGCCCGCGGACGTTCTCGATCATGATGGCCGAGGGATTCAGCTGACCCGCCAGCTCGATCATGAAAGGGAACAGGTCCCTGTCGTCATCGCGGCCGAGCTGCTTGCCTGCCAAGGAGAATGGCGGACAGGGAACGCCCCCCGCCAACAAATCGATCTTGATCTCACTGGCAAGGGCCTCGCCGGCTTTGCTTTCGACGTACTTTCTGAGGTCGCCTTCATGCACCTCCCACATCGGACGGTTGAACCGCAGGGTCTCGCACGCGCTCTTGTCCATCTCGATCAGGAGCGCATGCTCGAACCCGGCACGTTCCAGACCCAGCGCCTGGCCTCCCGCCCCAGCGCAGATCTCCACCGAGGTGAACTTCTTCTCAGTGCTGGTCATGCACCCTCCTTACAGACTTGCATGGCGGGCACTCTTTGTGTTCCGCCCTTACAGAGGGTGACAGACCCCACTGACATCTCGACCGTCCTCCAGTGTGCGGCACGGGCTGACCTTCCTCAGACACCCCCGCACTACAGGGAACACACATACGATATTGCCCATGCGTAGCCCTGACTGGACCTGGGATGAGTTGCTGCTGATCTGCTCGCGCGTTGTGAGCAACGACTGGGGCCAGCTCAGGGCGTACCAGCAGCCCACGCACGACCTCGCCGACCTGCTCCGCTCTCTGCCCCTTCACGGGAACGCGGCACACGATGTGCCCGAGTTCCGGTCGGCCGCCAGTATCAGCCGCAAGAGCGCGGACTTGATCACAGGTCGCCCCGACTACGCGGGCCCCGCTACCAGGGGTGGTCGGCTGACCAGGCTCGTAGCTGAGGCGTTCATGGAACGTGAGGAGGAGATGCTGCTCGCCGCACAGGCAATTGAGGACGGAATCTCGTCTGGCGAGCTCGTCCGCATCCCTGAGCAGCCCAACGAAGTCGATGAGGACGGAGTCCCGGCCATCGAAGGACGCCTCCTGACCCGCTGGGCGACGTTTCGCGAGCGGAATCCCGCGCTGCGCAAACGGAAGATCGCCCAAGCACGCAGACTTGGTCAGCCTCTCCAGTGTTCCGTATGCGTGTTCGACTTCAGTCGTCGGTACGGCCCCCTTGGTGAGGGCTACATCGAAGTGCACCATGTCCTCCCCCTCCACCTCTCGGGCCCGCGCGAGACCAGGCTGGAAGACCTTGCCTTCCTCTGCGCGAACTGCCACCGCATGTGCCACAGAAGCCACGGTGGCGCCGCATGGCGCACTCCGGCGGCACTGCGAGCTGAAATCGAGAATGGCCCCGCAGCAGGCAAGATCACGTAGCTGCCAGCGTTCCGCTCAGGCGTCGCGCCGATCACACTGCGCCCGCCTCGAAGTGCATCTGCGCGCGGTCCAGCAACCCGTCCGGGTCGCCACCCCGTGCAGCGACCCAGTGCAGGAGATCCGCGATGAGGTCTGTGGCAGATTCCTCAAGGATCTGAACAGAGCGACTCTGCAGCAGAGGCGGCGCACCGACATCGCGGCGGTACTTCGTCAGCGCCGACTCAGCCCGCTGCACCCGGCGGCAACGCATGTCCGGATCGGCTGACAGCTCACACCAGACAGCCTTCCCCGTCGCAGTCAGCAGCGTTCCCCAGTCGACGGCCAAGCCGGCGAGCAGGTGCAGCCCCCGGCCGCACTCGTCGTCGCAGGCCGCCGGTCCGACAACCGGCACACGGTAGCTCTTGTCATGGAGTTCGATCCGCAATCGGTCCCCTGCCGTCTCCATTACCAGGGTGGCTGCGGCACCTCTCCCGACGTGCTTGATCACGTTGGCCGCCAGCTCACTCACCGCGAGCTCGGCCTCTTCGGTGAACGTCGGCAGACACCACTCCGCAAGCTGCCCTCTGACGGCTCTCCGCAAGTCCCGGACCGCTGCGGGCTCGGCCTCGAACGGCAGAACGCTGCGGAGTCGCGAGCTGCTGTCGTATCCGGACATGGACTCTCCTCCCGGCGCCACATCAGCCCTGCACGTGCCGTATCCAAACGACTGCGCTGAGTGGTCAGGCTTGCGAGTATGGCAGCAAGAAGTCTCCTCGTGAAACTTCTCACGAGAATCGATCGAGTGAATCCGGATAGCGGTAACTAGGGGCAGACATAGCCTGGTTGGCGCCGACGAGCCCAGTGCACACAAAGCGGAAGGTCATCATCCATGTCTGTCAGAACCACGACACGACGCCGCCAGCTCGGCGCGATGATGCGCAAGTTGCGTGCGCGGAAGGGCATGACGCTGGAGGAGGCCGGTCGGCTCGTCGGTATCTCGAAGGCCACTGTCAGCCGCTACGAGACCCAGGAAGGGCCCGTCAAGTGGCCCATCGCCGACGCGCTCTGCCGGCAGTACAACGCAACCGACGCAGAGCGGAACGCTGTGGTTGCCCTGGCGAAGGACGCGAAGCAGCAGGGCTGGTGGGGGCCGTACACCGACTCCATCCCCGCTGACATGAATCTCCTGCTGACACTCGAAGACGAGGCCGTGCGCGAGGACCACTTCTCCAGCACTTACGTACCCGGCCTACTGCAGACGCGGAACTACAGCACAGCGATTCAAGGCGCCAGCGAGATGCGGCTGGCACCCGAGGAGATCCAGCGTCTGGTGGATATCCGCATGAAGCGCCAAGAGATCCTGAGTCGGCCGAAACCGCCTCACCTGTGGGCGATCCTCGATGAGTCAGTGATCCGGCGTGTGGTCGGATCCCCCGCGAACATGCGCGATC
Organism: Streptomyces sp. NBC_01363; assembly: GCF_026340595.1. Lineage (GTDB taxonomy): Bacteria > Actinomycetota > Actinomycetes > Streptomycetales > Streptomycetaceae > Streptomyces. Next base: position 2,765,359 of record NZ_JAPEPF010000001.1, on the reverse strand, counting down.
AGCTGGGCCACCTGGTCGAAGCCAACAGCTCCCAGCACATCACCCTGCAGGTCCTGCCCTTCTCCAAGGGCGCTCACGGCGCAGCCCTGGGCAGTTTCGTGATCCTCGGCGGTGCCGAAGCGAGCCTGGACGTTGTGTATGTCGACCTGCATGTCGGCCCACTCTTCATGGAGACGGACGAAGAACTCGACCGATACAGACTTGCGTTCGACTACCTGCGTGCACAAGCGTTGGACATGGCCGCGTCGTCGGCCTTGATCGAGCGCGTTCGCAAGGAGATGTAATGCTTCTGGTACCTCACTCCCCCGAGTCTCTCCACTGGTTCAAATCGTCTTACAGCGGAGCGAACACGACTGAATGCGTTGAGGCTGCCCGCCTCCCCCAGTCCACCGCGGTGCGCGATTCGAAAGCCCCTGACGGTCCGATGCTGATGTTCGGCAACGCGTCGTGGAAAGGGTTCCTTTCCGCCGTACGGCATCAGCGGCTTGGCGCGTCATGAACCCACCTCCCGCCAGGGCGGCGCCCGCGCCGTCTCCCCTCCAGTGGCGGAAGAGTAGCCACAGCGGTGGCAGCGGCACTGAGTGCGTCGAGGTCGCGGACCTGCGCTCGGCGGTTGGCGTACGAGACTCCAAGCTGCCCCGCGGACCCCACATATCCGTACACCACAGCGCGTGGGCACGGTTCGTCGCTTCTCTTCGCACCTCGTAGGCCGCCAGTGCCCGATCCACCGTGGCGCCCCTTGTCAGCGACCGTCGAAGCTCCGGCGTGCCTGGACGATCACGTGTTGGGCCTCGGTTCCGTACACAGCGGATTCGCTCAGGGCCCGCCACGCGCGTTGATACGTGGTGATGGTGCCGGTGTCGTCCAACCACAGTTCGGCGTGCCAGTCCTCGGTGACCGCGAGGCGGCCGTCGAAGCACCAGAAGCCATTGGCCGGAGGGGCCTTCGCCGTTGCGTGGACGGTTTCCATGCCGATCACTCCGGCCAGCCGGTCCAGATGAGCGGCGAGCGCGCGGGGAGGGCAGATCAAGTTGTGCGGTGCGGCTTCCCAGATAGGAACACCCAATCCGTACCGCTTCGGCCCTCCGCAGGTTTCTGATGTCCTCGCCGATGACGGTGTTCCGCCTCGCGTTGTCGAGGAGGCAGAGCTGACCAGGGGTCGTCGGGGCGTCGACGATGCGGACTCGTTCGATCTCCGAGGTCCCAGTCGGCGCTGCCGGTCTCGGCAGACTGCCGGAAGCCGCGTCTCCAGTCGTCATGCCTTGTGCTTGAACGTCCTGTGGAAGAGATGATCACCGTCCGCCCTTGAACGCGGCGGCAGATGGAGCCAGGAGGACCGTGGCCGCCTGGCACTCCGACGCGTCTGTCGTGCCCCGCAGGGAAATGCAGCAGCTTCTCGACACGGCCCACGAGCAGGCTCCGGCGACTACGCGACAGCGCTTCGCGCTCCTGTTGGCGAAGGAGCGGGCCCCGGCGGACTCGACGCCACCAGCGCGCAGGCACTCCGCGTGGCCATCGCGGTGGTTGTCCGCGACGCGGATGTCCTGCTGGTGTGTCGGCGGGACGACGACGCCGCCGGCATCATCTGGCAGTTCCCGGCCGGGGTCATCAAGCCGGGAGGCAAGGCGGAGACCACCACCGTGCGGGAGACCTTGGACGAGACAGGTGTCCACTGCGCGGTCCGACAGCACCTCGGCAACCGGCTTCACCCCGTGACCGGAGTGCTGTGCGAGTACTTCCTCTGCGAGTACCTGGCAGGCGAGGCCACCAACAGCGACGCAGCCGAGAACATCGACGTCATGTGGGTCCCCAGAAACTCGGTGCCCCGCTTCATCCCCGTCGATACGATCTTCCCACCCGTCCTGGCCGTCCTTGAGGAGCAGACGTGACGCAGCAGAACGCGGAGGACCGACCGGGCATCGCCGCGGCCATCGTCGTCCACGAGGGGCGCGTTCTCATGGTGCGCCGCCGGGTCAGCGAAGGTCAGCTCTCCTGGCAGTTCCCGGCCGGCGAGGTCGAGCTGGGCGAGGCCCGCGAAGACGCCGCCGTGCGAGAGACCCAGGAGGAGACCGGCCTGGACGTGGTCGCCCTGAAGCTCCTCGGCGAACGGGTCCACCCGAAGACAGGTCGGCTGATGTCGTACACGGCCTGCGAGGTAGTGGGCGGTACTGCCCACGTTGCCGACACCGAGGAACTGGATGAGCTCGCTTGGGTCGCCCATGGCGAGATCCCGCGGTATGTGCCGTACGGGTTGTTCGAGCCCGTACAGGAGTACCTCGACGGCGCCTTGAACTCCTGACCGGCTCAGGTCAGCCGGCCATGCCCACCGGGAAGCGCGCTCTTGTCGTTGTCGGGGCTGGGGTGGCAGGGCTCACCACCGCCGTCGTGCTCGCCGAGGCCGGGGAATCGGTGCACGTGATCGCCGAGCAGATACTCGGCGTCACCTCACTGGCAGCCGGGGCCATGCGGGGCCCGTACCTGGTCGAGTCGAAGGGCAAAGTCGACCACTGGGGGCAACAGTCCCTGGAGATCTTCCGGGAGCAGGGTTTGGCATGGGCATAAGCAGGGGTCGACGTGGCGTATTGGGCGGGCTGGGTGCCGTGTTGCTTGCTCTGGTGGTGCTGTCCGGGTGTGTGCCTGGGCGGTACGCGGATGTGCCGGCCGTCACCGGGGTCTCGGCTGCTGAGATCGTCGGGACCTGGCGGTGCATCGATGGCACGGAAGTCACCATGCGGGCGGACGGTACCGCCACCGTGAAGCAACTGGACGGACAGGACTTCGACTTCGACAGTCAATGGCGGATGTCCGGCACCGGGACGTGGGAGCTTACCGACCGGCCCATGGGCTGGAGCGACGGTCAGCACGTGTCCTTGAACGTCACTCGGCGCACGTCGTCCGTATGGCGCGAGCCGGCGGATGCGGCCGACGAGGCGGCCGTCGACGGCGACTTCAGGGAGCCCGCTCCGGACTCGTACACCTGGACCCTGGAACTGGAGCGCCGCAAGAAGGGGCTGGCCCTGTACTTCTTCTACAGCGATCCCGACAACCGCAACACCTACTACCTGGAGAAGGCGCGGTAGCCGTCAACCCACGCCCGGCGCGGTCGTCGGTGTTGTGTTGATCTTTGCGAAGCGTTCTCGCCATGGCAGGTGGTCGGGCTCGAGTGAGGGGGATGCGGAGTACATGGTGTTCGCTGCGGTCAGGCGGCACGGGGTGCATTCCGTCTCGTCCAGCAGGGGGCGGAAGTTGTGTGTCTTGCCTGGGCCCTGGCATTCGATCAGTTCGCGGGGGCGTGCGGGCTCGAAGGACTGGGGGGTCGTCCGTGGTTCGGGGAGTTTTTGGGCGAGGCGGTAGCGGAGGAAGCCGACTGCTGAGCGCACGCCTTCTTTCGGGCGTTCGGCGAGCAGGGCCTGGCGCAGGTCGGACTCGCTCAGGCCGCGCTCCAGCCATTTGACCGCGTCGACGGCCAGCTTGGCGGCCTCGCGTACGCCCAGGTGCAGTTCGCGGCGGGAGTGGCGCAGGGAGAGCAGGACGCGTTCGGCGCGGGCCAGCAGGGCGGGGTCCGCCGTCGGGGCCGGGCGCTCCGGTTCGGAGAGTGGGGAGAGCTCGGACGGTAAGGAAAGTGCGGAGAGCTCGGATAGTGCGGAGGGTTCGGAGGGTGGGTGGGGAGTGGTTTTATCACTGTGGTCTTCTACCGGTTCATAGCCACCGGCCGTCCGGGGAGCCGGTTCGCCGACCGTCGGAGAGTGCGTACTCGGTGGCACGGCGGCGGGGGAAGGGGTTGGTGGAGTTCCTCGTACGTGGGTCGCCTGCTCGCTCGTCAGGGCGGTGTTCGCGACCAGTTGCTCGGTGATCCAGCGGCCGCCGTCGGCCTGGCTGCGCCACTCGTGCACGTACCCGTTCTCGACCAGTTGCTGTTTCGCCTTCTGGTACGCGCGGCCCTTGATGCCCAGCTTCTGGGCCAGTTCGCTCAGCGGCTTGAAGGTGGTGGTGTCGGGGAGGCCCTGGACGTACAGGAGCAGGATCTTCGCGTCACTGCTCAGACGCGGGTGGCGGACGACATCGTGTGATGCCTTCGTATAGCGCGCGGACGGCGCGATAGCATGACGCAACATTTCCGGTGGGGTCCTTGTCCACTGGTGGTGTAGGCCCTCGGGTTGGTGTTGGCGCACCGCCGGGGGCCGCCCTATGTGCGCGCGAACACACAGAGCGTGATGATTTCGTCACCGTACCGCATCTTCCTCATCTGCCGCCACGCGTACGGGACTTCATCCCCGTGCCGGTCAGGCCAGCCAGAGTTCGCCGTGGCGGTGGTTCGCCGGTGGGATGTCGACCGTCTCCGCGGCTTCGAGGGCCAGCTCTCCGGTGGGGGTGTTCACCAGGCGTCGGAGGACACCCGCACGTGCGCGGAGGCGTTGGCGGGCCCGGCGTTCCGCCAGGGTGGCGGCACGCGAGAGGCCACGGTCGCGGTTGTGGCGGGGGAAGCAGTAGACATCCACCCGGCGGCGGACGCCCTGCGGCCAGGGTCTGCGGGCCCCGGCTGCCGCCTCGGCGAGGCTTCGGGCGCCGTACCGGAGGTCGTAAAGGATCACGGAGTGCCAGGGGCTACCCGGGCTGTCGTCGTAGCTC